>NZ_JAUOES010000037.1:0-32155 GCF_031932065.1 Shewanella scandinavica | reverse complement strand
CGCCATTTATAGAAATTGCAAGACTGTATAGGCATGGTGTCACCTTATTAAAAAATGGTGATAACGATTGGACCACATACGCAAAACATACAAAGAAAACTGCAATTTTTTGTTATAGAGAAAAAATTGCAAGAGGTTTTGATTTATGTGGGGCAGATCACTGGGGAAAAACAAAAGCGAAGATTAGAACAATGCTTTTGCCTAGAGCGAATCAATTACTCCAACTCGCAAGTGTAAAGCGAATGCTGGCTGATGCACTTGTCATAGGTCAAAGAGTTCTTTTGGCTGGGAGCTTCGTATTTTGGTATGAAGAAAAAGGTAATATTGGATGGTGTATAAAGGAAGCTAGCGATTCCGATTCTGCTAAAAAAGGTCATACTTTATGGCGACAAGGTAAAATCTTATCAAAAAATCATGGAAGAATCGTTGTGTTCCCATACATTAAAGAAAATGGTGAAGGAGTTCTTGGTCATACAAAAAATGCACCTAATGATGGTAAAGCACTCCCCAGACACCCAGATGATTTCGTAGAACTTCCATTTGAGGTTCTAGAGGATGATTTGATGATTGGGCTATTTGGAGAGCTACGATATGAATGAAGCTTGCAATGTTATAATTAAAGGTGTGGATATTTTTAAAATAAACTTTTAAATTATTAGGTTATGTATAGTGGCCAGCAAATCATCGGTCCCTTTAACGACAAATCCACCCATAAAAACGCCTGCGATTGCAGGCGTTTTTGTTTATGTCTATTCGTTTTGCTTTTATGCGCTAGAGCGCTTTAAAAGCGGACTACTTTTTAATCCATTTGCCTTTGGCATCTTGCACATAGTTGCCTTTATCTGTGGCGGCTATGGCTTTTTCACCGGCGAGTTTAGCGACGTCGGCAGGGGAGAGTTTGTTCTTCTTGGCAATGGTTTCGTAGTGGGCGCGACGTTTGTTATTTACGTCGTCCATCACGGCTTTAGCTTCGGGATTGGCTTGCACTAATCCTAAGTAGCCGTTGGCTTGTTCGCCTAAATAGCCCTGTGATTTAGCATCTTGAAGTGACATGGCAAAAGCACTGAGGCTTAAGACGCTGAGGGTTAATAGCAATAATAACTTTGTTTTTAGTCGGATTGATTTCATGGTGATTCCTCAATTCTTAATCAATTAGAACAGCTTATCGTCTGACAGGAGTTGATCTAATTCCTTATCCACTTTGATCCGTATCTCATGTTCAATTTTCACATTGAGATTGATCACGATAGGTTTATCCGGCGGTTCTATTTTTACTGTGGGCGCACAGCCCTGCAATGCGGCGAGTGCGAACAATGCGACAAGCGCGCTTCGGGCACCTATGCTAACTTGCTGTAATTGAATTATCTTCACTGAGGTTTCCTTGTTACTTCACTGATTTTTCGATTCTGTCCTGCAAGTCATTACCAATTTGCAGACTTCTAAATAATTGCAGCATGTTCTCTTCATGAGAGTAATTCAAGTGAATAGGACGTTCAACCCCTTGGCTGCGGCCTTTCACTTCGACGAGTAGCTTAGCATCACCGGTTTGGTCCATGTCAAAGCTGCTCGATAATTGACTGTATTGTAAGTGTTCTAGCGTCGAAAAGACAAAGTCTAGGTATGGCTGGGATTGGCGCATTTGTTCAACCGCGGGATTACCCGAAATGGCGATTAAGCCGCCGGGGGCGCGGGCGGCGAGTTGACCGCCTGTGATCGACACTTTGCCGTTGATTAAATCGACGGGTAATACGCCATCAAATATGCCATCGGCATAGACGCCAATTTGCGGTTGAATGCGCAGAACCTCTTCCAGACTCATGGCCTGCAGCAGCAGATACGCATGGGATTTATCCTGCAATTTCAGATTAAATTCTGGTAGCAGGAACTGGCCGCTGAGTACTTTACCTTTGGCGGTCATGGAAACATCGGTATCACTTAAGCCTGTGAGTTGCTGTATCCAATTGTCGGGCAGCTTCTCGGCATCTTTACCAAGGGCGATATCGGCTTCCACTTCGATATCGGTCAGTGGAAAGCCAGGATCAAACAGGTTAAAGGTCATCAGTGTCTGCGGACAATTGAGCTTACTGAGACTGCTAAAATAGCCTTTATCCTGCGGTTTTTTATGAGACTGGCCCCAAGTAAACTCACATTGCGCCTGCAGTTTCCCTCCCTCAAAGGTGGTGTCCTTATAAAAACCTTCAAGTTCAGTCATCGACTGAGTAATTTGCATGGCAAATTGGGTCTGATCGCGCTGTTGGGTTAAATTAAACTGTGCCTGTAATTGGTTATGACCCGTGACATTAAGCTCAGCAGGCAAGGGCTGGGTTTGATTGAGCAAGGACAGCGCCTCTGTCATGCTAGTGTCGACAACCCATTGACCCGTCAGCACTAGAGGTTTGCTCGCAGTGGCAAAGTTCAGCTTGTGTTGGCTTTGCAGCTCAACAGTGCCCACTTGCCAGTGCTCATCACCAAAGAGCGTGTTATTTTTCCAATTTAAGCTTTGTGCCAGTGTTAACTTGTCTAGCTTAAGTACGGTTTCTTTGCGGCTGCGACCTTTGCTGCTGAGTTGCTTTTCGATATTGAGCTGATTGGCTTGCCATTCAAGCTGATTCTGCCAAGTGGCTGCGAGCAACGAGTCGAGTGGGGCTTCGACCTCGGGCTTAAACTCAAATGACATGGCTTTTTGGAATGCAATCGAGAAACTGCCCGCGCTCATATCGGTTTTAGTTGTGATGCTCGTGTTTGTGCTTTTGTCAGCGCTAGCTTCTGTCACTTTCGTTTCAACAGCAGTTGTTTCAGCCTTTTTTGTTTCAACAACAGCCGTTTCAGTAACAACCGTCTGTGTGGTTTGCGAAAAATGCAGCTGCTCCAGAGCCAAGGTCAAAGGCGGTAAGGCCAGTGTTAATTGGTTTGCAGTATCGGACGCGGGCACTGAAGTTTGTGCTGAGCTGATACTTGAGCTGGTATTTGAGTTGCGCTGCGAGCTGACGGTAAGCGGCGCAAGGGCGTTTATTGTGATACTGCCAAGGCTCACATCGGCATGTTTAGCCGCATTGTTATCTTGAGCGCTTAACTGTTTAAGCTCGCCCACAGTGAACTGCAGCGTGTCGCCGGCATTTTGCTGTGTTTGGGTCGCAGCGCCGATAGGCGTCGTAATGAATTGCCAGTCGGTTGAGCTTGGCGTTTGATTAAAGCTCAATTTGCCCGCAGTGGTTAACTGGCTGCTATTCCAGCTGAGATCTTGGGGAATATTCGCCCACAATTCAGATAATTGCAGTGAACTGGTTTGTTTAGTGTTAAGGCGCCAATCTGTTTTGAAGGACAGCGCTTCGGCGGACTTGACCACTTCAACATTGGTCAAATCGATTTGAGTATCGAGTTTACTGCCTAAGGTTTTTAGCTCAATTCGGGGAAGCTTGAAACTAAGCGGCTTACTTTCAAGCGGCTCATTCTTAAGCGGTTGACTCTGTGCATCTTGATGGATTGGTGTCAGCGGATAATGCAGGGCTTCACTTAATGTCAGCGCGATCCCCACTGGTGCATCTGTGCTTTTGAGCCCAGATAGCAGCTTAGCGATTTGACCCGCTGTCTGATCAGGCGCTTGCTCCGAAGCGGGCTTGGCTGCTGACTGGGTTAAAGGTTGAGACGAAGGCTGAGTTAAAGGTTTAGCCAGCGTCTCATCGAGCAGCTGCATCAATCGCTGTTGCTGGGCGGCATTTGGCGTCAAGGCTAAGGTCAAGGGCTCAAGGCTTAGGTCAAGTTCGGCTAAATGTCCGGCAATTTGAAATTCGAGAGCAGGTTTTGGCGCAAGTTCTAGCGCCGCCAACCGATTAAAAGTCAGCTTAGGATCAATTAACTGGTGCTGGCTGATAAGCTCGCCCGAGGTCAATGTGATACGACTGTCGGACACTAATTGACCTTGTAGATCAATCGCTAACGCTTGCCACTCTTTATCAAGCTTAGTTAACGGGCTCAGCACACTGTCTTGCGCTTGCCTCAGGCTGATTTGATGCAAGCTTGTAAGCAGCGGCGCGAGTGCAATTTGACTTGCCAGTTGCCACTGTTGGGCTGCGAGTGTGGCTTTGAGTTTGGCGATGCTTTCACCTTCGTGGCTAAACTCGCTGTTGATTTCCTCCGCGCCGTTAAGGCTCAACTTGTCCATCACCAAACGATAGGCGGGTAAATCGTTTTGGGTGTCGAGATGGTGAGCTTTGAGAATAAGGCTGGTTTTACCGATATCGATAAGGGGTAATGATTTGATATCTAAGGCCAAGGCCGGGCCTTGTTCATCGATGGCATTTCGATTGGGTAAAAATAGCGATTCTCCTAACTCGACTTCAATATCACCTGTGGAGATTTGGGTGAGTTTTTGAGTGAGGTAAGCGATTTGGCTGAACTGTTTCAGCTCGGCAAAACTTTGCGGCCAGTCAAGTTTTAGCTGGATGTTCACATCATTAAGCGTGATATGGCTATCATGCACCCTAAGATTGGCAGAAGTAATGCGCCAATGTTCTAACTGACTTTCCCCTAATTCAATGTCAATCAGTTCGCTGTCCATGCCTACGAGGGCAAAGTTTGCCGCCTGCATGATCAGTTTTTCAGCCTGGGTATTCACAATCCAAACAGTTAACGCCACCCCCGCCAAGATTCCCGTTAAGCTGGTCGCCAATAAAGTCTTTTTCAGGGGGAATTTACGGCGGCTTTGTGTTGCAACATGAGTATCCGTCCCAGAACCTGCAGCACCTCTGTGAGGGCCAGCGGATGTCTCCGTTGCCTCGTGTTGAGGTGCCTTGCTATCAGAAGCACTGCTACGGCTTGGTTTGTTGTGGATTGGCATTGGGTTCGATTTCTTTCCTTCTTCACTGAGCCCTGATCAAACTCGTGCCTTAGCATTGCACAAATACACTCACGCCTGCTTTGCATCGGCATTTTTGCTGAGGTACTTTTTTAGCAACCGTCTTTAGTCATTGACTTTAGAAGCCGTTTTCTTAGCCGCTGTCGCAGCGTGCACGAGCATCAGAGGCAGTTTAACACTCAAGGGCTTAGCTGACTAATGTGAAAGGATCATCGAATAGACAAGAGCCTGCTGTCAATAGTTGAAGCTTTACAGGCTCTTGTACCTAATCTGTTATTCGATCTAGCGAATAGGGCTAAATAACTCTTGGTGAGTGAATTGGCGCTAGCTAAACATCTGCGCGGCAATCACCACGATGCCGCAAAGTGTGGCGAGCAGTAAGGCAAACTTACCGCCCGCGACCCGATATCCCGTCGGCATATTGGCCGCATCTCGCGTCTGGCGCTGTGTCCACACCATGGCTACAGGCAAAAAGATGGCGAGGATCACCAGCGCAATCGCCGCGTAACCTAGGGCTGTGATAAAACCTTGGGGGTAGAATAGGGCAAAACCTAAGGGCGGTAAAAAGGTGATGGCAGCGGTTAGGCTACGACCAGAAAAATCATCCTCTCGTCTTAAGGTCGAGGCCATAAAATCGAACAAGCCTAAACTCACCCCTAAAAATGAAGTAGCAAGAGCGAGATCGGCAAACAAACTGATCGCACTGCTTAAGTACTCGCTGTGCAGTACGCTCGCTAGTTGATTGATAAAGCTCGATAAGCTCTGATTTTCGAGCAATTGGCTTTGGCTCAGTACACCTTGGCTACCTACTTGCCACAAAAGATAAATGACCAGTGGTAAAGCGGAGCCGAGTAGCATGATCCTGCGCAGGGCTTTGACCTCAACCCCTAAGTAGCGCACCACTGAGGGAATCGACCCGTGAAAACCAAAGGAGGTAAAAATCACCGGAATAGCCGTGATAATTAGGCCTTGGTTGAGTGGGAGTTCGAGCAAATGTGGGCTTTCTACCTGCGGCAGTAACAAGGCCAACATAAGCAGTAATGCCAATAGCTTAAGCGCAAACAAACCGCGGTTGATAAGGTCCACACAGTGAGTTCCCATGCCCACAATCGCCCCAATCAGCAGGGTAAACAGGATGGCGCCCGCCTGTGGTGGCAAACTTAGCCCTAGCCAAGTGCTCAGCTTTTGGTTCACTTGCTCACCGCCACCGGCAATGTAGGCGGCGCAAAGGGCGTACAGTAAAAACATCAAGGCGCTATTGGCGATCAACTGGCCCTTACGACCCAATAAGCGTTGCGCCAAGTGATTAAGGCTGGCATCGCTGGGGGCGAATTGATGGATTTCCACCATAAGCAGTGCCGTGTAGGCCATTAGCGCCCACAGGATCAACATGATGGTGGAGGACGTGACAAAACCAAGTCCCGCCGATGCGATAGGCAAAGCCAGCATACCCGCGCCGATTGTGGTGCCTGCGATAAGCAGCAGACTGCCGAAAATTTTATTCTGTGTCATAACATGATCTCAAAAGCGTGTTGCAATAAAATGAGCTAAAGATTTGATCCTAAAGCAACTGTCTTAAAGGATTTTGATGCGCTTCAAGCACAAAATGATTTAAGCAAATGAGACAGTGGCGCTCAGCGGATCCGAAAGGATATGGCCACAATGGAAGGTCAGGCGAGGGAGCCTATCTATGCCATTGCGGCTACAGATAGGGAGTATAAAATGCTGTGAAACACATAAAACTTGCCTTAGCGTGTGTTGAGTAAAAACGGATAAGTGTTTTCATGCCTTGCCTTCATAACCTAACGGCAACGGAGGCTACCATAGGGAGTTGAGGTGTACTTGTCAACCATTACAACAGTATTTTGTTTGTTTTTTGTCATATGGCTAAGCTGAAAGACATGCCTAACTCACACTGAGTTTATGGTTAACGAGAGGAAGTAAAGAGGAGTTAGCTAGATTTATGCCAAGATAAAAAATGCCGCAGACTTGGCTTAAGTGTGCGGCATTTCTAGATGTAAGCGACCAGCGTGATATCAGAGCCAGTGAGCCGTTTCTGCTTTGCTATGCAGTGCCTTTTCATGTCTTGCCAGCAAGTTTGCGGTGATGTCACTGAGGCTTAAGTCTTGATCTTCAAGCAATACCAGCAAGTGATAGATAAGATCTGAGGCTTCGTTAACTAACTCTTCTTTATCGTGGGTCGCAGCGGCAAGGGCGGTTTCAAGGCCTTCTTCTCCGACCTTTTGGGCGATGCGTTTCGTGCCACGTGCAAATAAAGACGCTGTATAGCTGGAATCGGCATTTTGCCCTTTACGCGAGGTGATTAAGCTGGCGAGGTTGTTCAAAAATGGGTGCGCATTGTCATCTAACCAGCAACTTTCGGTGCCTTTGTGACAGGTTGGGCCATTGGGAATAACTTGCATTAACAGGCTGTCGTTATCGCAGTCTTTATCGATGGCCACCAACTTTAAGGTATTGCCCGAGGTTTCACCCTTAGTCCACAAGCGCTGTTTTGAGCGGCTGAAAAAGGTCACATCACCTGTGCTTAAGGTTTTTTCCAGCGCGGCCTTATCCATATAACCGAGCATTAATACCTTGCCCGATAAGTGATTTTGGATCACGGCAGGAATAAGTCCATCCTGTTTGTCCCAATCCAGCTCGCTAAAATCTGACTTAGTGTTTGTTTGCGTTGACATAGTATTCACTCTTAATTTATTGATGCTTTTTAGCGGCATATTCGGGTTGCTTGCTCATGCTCTTACTGTAGCGGCAGGCGCATTAGCTCGCTATAAACGATTGACCGCGAGCGTCTAATTGCAATAGCTAGCGCCTAATCGCAATGCCTTCGGCCGCTAAATAGGCTTTTAACTCACCAATGTTGATAATCGCCTTGTGGAATACGCTCGCTGCCAGCGCCGCATCGACCTTGGCTTCAATAAATACATCGCGGAAATGCGCCATAGTCCCAGCGCCGCCCGAGGCAATTAAAGGCACGTCGCAGATGGCGCGAACAAGACTTAACTGCTTGATATCGTAACCGCCGCGCACGCCGTCTTGGTTCATCACATTGAGCACGATTTCACCACAACCTCGTTTTTGCACTTCTTCAACCCAGTCTTGGGTAAACCACTGCGTATCCTTAGTTGCCGCTTCATCGCCAGTAAATTGCTTTACCTTATAGCTGTTGCTGGTGGCATCGAAAAAGGAGTCGATGCCAATCACGATACACTGGCGGCCGAACTCGTCCTGCAGGCGCGAGATTAAACTTGGATCGGTTAAGGCGGGCGAGTTAATCGAAATCTTATCCGCCCCAAAGGCTAATAATTCTCGGGCTTGGCTAATGGTTTTAATGCCACCTGCCACGCAGAAGGGAATATCAATCTGCTCGGCCACGCGGCTCACCCAAGATTTATCGACCACACGTTCGTGGGCGCTGGCGGTAATGTCATAAAACACCAGCTCATCGGCGCCTTCTTCGGCATAACGCGCTGCTAAGGGCACGATATCACCAACAATTTCGTGGTTACGAAACTGTACGCCTTTCACTACTTTACCGTCTTTCACATCTAAACAGGGGACTAGTCGTTTGGCCAGCATTGGATTGCCTCCACCACGTTAAACTGATTGATAAGCAAGGCTTTGCCTATAATGATGCCCGCAGCACCGCTATCACGCACGGCGCTCACATCCTCAAGGGTCGCAATACCGCCGGAGGCTTGCCAAGCGATATCGGGATAGGTTGCAGCAATTTCTTGATAAAGCGCGGTATTTGCGCCTGTTAGGGTGCCGTCACGGCTAATGTCTGTCACTAGCGCATGCTTTAAGCCGACCGTGCTAAAGGTTTCTACAAGGGATTCTAAACTCTTACCACCGCCACTTTGCCAACCGGATACGGCGACAATTTTCTCACCGCTCTGGTTGATATTGACATCGAGTGCGAGGCAAATCGCTTCGCTGCCGTATTTGATAAACCATTGTTTGACTAACTCAGGTTCTTTCACCGCCAGTGATCCAATCACCACGCGTTTTACGCCGATATCTAATAATTCAGTGACTTGCTCTTCTGTGCGAATCCCACCGCCAACTTGAATATTAGCGTTTAGTCCCGCCACGAGTTGACTGATAAGGAGAGTTTGGCGTTTACTGGGATCTTTCGCGCCTGTTAAATCAACGATATGCAACCACTTCGCGCCTTGAGCCTCATAGGATTGCAGCTGCGCCAAAGGACTTAAATCAAAGGTGGTCTGCTGGCCGTAATCACCTTGATAGAGGCGGACGACATTGCCATCAATTAAATCAATTGCAGGAATAATCATAAGCTTAGATCCTTGATTGATTTGTTTATAAGTGATTTATTAATAACTGGTTTTTTGATGAGTAATTTATTCATTGGTCAGCCTTATTTGCACCCGCTTGTCCATCAGCAGAGCTGCTTTGCAGCGCTTTTTTCATCAGAGCTTTGTTCATCTGTAACTCGTCCATCTGTAAAAAGTTACGCAGAATTTGCGCGCCCACGGCGGCACTTTTTTCGGGGTGGAACTGCACGCCCATAAAGTTGCCTTTGCCGATGGCGGCGCTAAAGCCTTCACCATAGGTACATTCGGCTAAGGTGAATTCACTCAACGGCGCGCGGTAACTGTGGACGAAATACACATAGCTGCCATCTTCAATACCCGCAAACAGCGGGTGAACGTTAGGGCTGTTGGCGCCTTGTGAGTTTGTCGTGAGCTTAAGTTGGTTCCAGCCCATGTGTGGCAAAGGTAAGCCTTCAGCTTTGAGTAACTGCGTATCCAGTTCACAAATGTCGGTTGGGATTATGCCTAAGCACTCGCAATCTTGACCTTTGCCGCCGCGCTCCTTAGAAATCGCCGCCAACATTTGCATGCCAAGACATACGCCCAGCATAGGTTGAGTCAGGCCTTGGATGAGTTCGACTAGGCCTTTTTCATGTAAGGACGCCATGGCGACACCCGCTGTGCCTACACCCGGCAGTACCACGCGTTTTGCCGCTTTGATTTTGGCTTTATCATCTGTGACCAATACCTTAGCGCCTAAACGCTCGAAGGCGAAACGTACTGAACTTAAATTGGCGCAGCCCGTGTCTATGATGACGGTTTCAGCATCTGATGATTCATTTGCTGTTATTTGCGGGCTAGCTGTTAATTGCTGACTAGCTGTTAATAGAGTGTCTTGTTGCATCCTAACCTCTTAAACGATTTATGCTGATGCCTTAAAGTACGCCTTTGCTCGATGGCAGAATATCGCCTTCGACTTTAACCGCTTGGCGCAGCGCGCGGCCGAGCACTTTAAACAGGGCTTCGACCTTGTGGTGATCGTTATCACCTTCGGTCGACACATGCAGCGTACAGCGCAGGCCATCGGCAAAGGAGCGGAAAAAGTGTGGTACCATTTCAGTGGCCATTTCACCGACGTGCTCGCGTTCAAAATCGGCCGAGAATTTGATAAAAGGACGACCAGAGATATCCAGCAGACATTCGCCCTTGGCTTCGTCCATCGGCAGACTAAAGCCGAAACGGGCAATGCCGCGTTTGTCACCGAGCGCTTGGCGCAGGGCATCACCTATGGCTAGCGCAGTGTCTTCGACGCTGTGGTGATCGTCGATTTCTAAATCGCCATCGACTGTCACATCCATTCTAAAATTACCGTGGGTGGCAATTTGATCGAGCATATGATCGAAAAAGCCAATGCCAGTGTCGATTTTGCCTTTGACTGAACTGTCGAGGTCCACAGTCACACGAATATCGGTTTCTTTGGTGGTGCGCACAACCGTCGCGGTGCGGCCTTTATTGAGCAGTGCATCGGCGATGGCGTTCCAGCCCAAAGTGTCGCGTTGATATTTCAGGCTTTTAATGCCCATGGCATTGCCCAGTTCCACATCGGTCTCGCGATCACCAATCACAGCTGATTGGGTGAAATCGATACAGCCTTGGGTGAGATAGTCTTTTACTAGCCCAAGCTTAGGTTTACGGCAGCTGCAATTTTCATCGTTAAAGTGCGGGCAAATCACCACATCTTCAAAGTTCACCCCTTGGCTTTTGAGGATTTGCATCATCATATTGTGGGGCGCGTCGAAATCTTCCTGCGGGAAAGACGGTGTGCCAAGGCCATCTTGATTGCTGACCATGACTAAACGAAATCCCGCCTTTTGCAGACGTAGCAAAGCGGGGATCACCTGTGGCTCAAACACTAATTTCGCTAGGCTATCGACCTGTTTGTCGGTGACGGGCTCTTCAATCAAGGTGCCATCGCGGTCGATAAACAGAATTTTTTGTGCAACGTTTGGGATAAATTGTGGGTTCATGGCTCTACCTTCAAATTCAATTCGTTTAGCTAATGCTTAAGCTGATGTTACCTTCAACGCGGCATTCGCTTTTTATTGGTTTTATTAGTTTTTATGTTCAGTTACTTATTATTCGTTTCTGGTGACTGCTCAGTGCGCTGCGATTCAAATAAATTCACTAACACATCGGTATCCGCCTTTGAACTAAAGCTAAAGCGGATAGCCTTGGCAAGCCTTGGATCTTTGTAGGCGCGGGCAACAACACCGCTGCCTTGCAGTAACGCTGCGACCTTGGCGACATCATCAAATTCAGCCAGCACATAATTGCCGTTAGGCTTAAGCACGCGGGCGCGAGAATCTGAGCTATTCGATTTTGAACAATAAGCGCTGATCGCCGCGGTGAGTCTGGCGCCCTGCTCATTTAATTGTGCAACTTGCACTTTCATCCGCGTAACGCCAGCGCTTGATAGCGCCTGTGTGGCGACCTCACTCACTGGCAGCGGCACAGGATAGGGCGCTATCACGCGCATAATAATTTCGACTACGGCCTCGTTTGCTAGCATAAAACCACAGCGTGCACCGGCGAGTGCAAAAGCTTTTGATAGGGTGCGCAGTACCACTAGATTCGGATAGCTTTCCAGTAAATCCGCCACACTGTATTCAGGGCAAAACTCAATATAGGCCTCATCGATCACCACAAGCGAATCGGGCAGGGCTTTGATCGCTTGCTCGATAATGGCTTTGTCGATCACAGTCCCAGTCGGATTATTGGGATTACAGATAAACACCAGTTTTGCGCCGCGAACGTCCTCGGCATAGCTTGTCGGCAAGCCATATTCCGCGCTGAGAGTTAACGCTTTAACGCCCACATTAAAGGTGTTCGCACTGATGGCATACATGCCGTACGTCGGGCCAAAGCAGGCAATGTTGTCGACGCCTGGAATACAAAAGGCGCGAATTAACAGTTCTATCGCTTCATCGGCGCCGCGGCTGGCGACTATCTTGCTGGCGCTTACGCCGCTGTATTCGCTGTAGGCATTGATAAGCTGCGGCGGTTGGCATTCTGGGTAACGATTCAATTTCGATAAATCGAGCGCAGCCGTATCGACATTATTAAACGGCGATTCGTTGGCATTGATCCAAATATCACCACGACCGCCCAGTCTGCGAGCACTCTGATAGGGCGTTAAATCCAGTAATTCAGGGCGCGCTAGGCGCTCGGCTAAATTTAGCGACGCCGATTGCGCTAACGTTGATGGTGCTAACGTCGATGCTAATGCTGTGGGTTCTGCTGTCTTTTCCATGCTGCTCACTTGGCTCATTTTCTTCACTCACATCTATTTTCAATCACTTAAGATTAAGCGGATCATTTCTCTAGGCTAGCTAAACGTACTGCGACGGCATTTTTGTGCGCATCGAGCAATTCGTTACTGGCTAACGTCATGACCGCTTGCCCCAGTCCGATTAAGCCTTTAGCGCTGAGTTCCTGCACGGTAAAGCGGCGGCTAAAGTCGGCTAATGACAGGCTCGATACGGCGCGGCTGTAACCGTAAGTCGGCAGCACGTGGTTGGTGCCACTGGCATAATCGCCAACTGATTCAGGCGTATAAGCGCCTAAAAACACTGAGCCAGCAGCGCGAATGTTTTTCAGCACCTCACGGGGAAAGCGCGTTTGAATGATTAAGTGCTCAGGCCCATATTGATTAGAAACCTGCGCGGCTTGCAGCATATCGTCAACAACAAAAGTGCGACTGCTCAGTAGCGCCGTTGCCGCGATATCTTGACGTGGCAGGACGGCAAGTTGTCTTGTCAATGCGTCATTCACACCATCCGCGATAGCTTGCGAATCTGTCACTAAAATCACTTGTGAATCAGGGCCGTGCTCCGCTTGCGAAAGCAAATCGGCGGCGATAAATTCGCAATTGGCGTCGCTATCGGCAATCACCAACACCTCAGATGGGCCTGCTGGCATATCGATACACACAGTGCAGCGACCATCCTGTGACACTAAACGTTTAGCTTCCGTCACATAGCGATTACCAGGACCAAAAATCTTATCGACCGCCGGAATCGTTTCCGTGCCAAAGGCCAGTGCCGCAATGGCCTGCGCGCCGCCCACTTGATAGATTTCAGTGATCCCACAGGCATTGGCGGCATAGATAATGGCATCGTTGATCGGCGGTGGGCTGACCAATACTCTTTGTTCGCAGCCGGCGATCTTGGCGGGCAGGGCAAGCATCATCACGGTAGAAATTAATGGCGCGCTGCCACCGGGGATATATAAACCCACTTTTTCAATCGGTTCGCTACGTAACTCGCAGCGTACTCCCGCCTCGGTTTCCATATCAATTGGGCGAAATTGCTGGGCGCTGTGAAACACATCTATGTTCGCCATGGCTTTGGATATCGCTGCTTTCAGCTCTGGCGATACCCGTGCGCTTGCCGCAGCTATTTCGGCTTCGCCCATGCGCAGCTCGCCAATCTTCGCGCTATTGAAGCCATCAAATTTTTGATTAAATTCTTGAATGGCGGCATCACCCCGCGTCGCCACCGCATCGAGAATGGCGCGAACGCTTTGCTCTAAGCCGCTGTCACCAATTAAGGGCGAGCGTTTCAGCGCCGTTTTCTGCTCGGCGGTTGATAAGGTTGACCAAGTTAGGATTTCCATACATTACCCCATCATTTTTTCGATTGGCATCACCAGAATTGAACTGGCACCGAGCGCAGTCAGCTGTTCCATGGTATCCCAGAACAAATCTTCAGTACTGACGGCGTGGATAGCAACGCGGTTAGTATCATCATTTAATGGCAATACGGTTGGATTTTCCGCACCGGGCAGCAGGGCGACGATTTGATCTAAGGTTTCGGTTGGCGCGTGCAGCAGGATGTATTTGCTCTCACGGGCGCGGATAACGCCATTGACGCGGGACAGAATTTTGTCGATGAGTGCTTGTTTAGTCGGCGTTTGGGTTTGGGTCGATTGAATGATGCAGGCCATAGAGCGGTAAATCACTTCAGTTTCGTATAAGCCGTTGGCCTCTAAGGTGGCGCCCGTCGACACGAGATCACAAATCCCATCGGCAAGGCCGGCACGTGGGGCGACTTCAACCGAGCCTTTTAACATACAGTCGCGATAAGTTATGCCTTTTTGTTGCATAAAACGGCGCAGCAGGTTCGGGTAAGAAGTGGCGATGCGTAATCCTTCTAACGAGGAGGCATCGGCGTAACTGAATTCTGTTGGTACGGCTAACGAGAGGCGACATGAGCCGAAATCTAACTGACGCAGTTTGAGGCAATCTGCGGGTTTGTTCAGAGTTTGACGCTCGATTTGTTCTTCTTCGAGCACGTTTTCACCGATAATCCCCATATCAACCACGCCGTCCATCACCAATCCTGGGATATCATCATCACGAACGCGCAGTAAATCGATAGGCATATTGTCGGCGTGAGCGATAAGGCGTTGTTCATTAATGGAAAATTTAACACCACAGCTTTTTAGCAGTTGCTGAGAGTCAGTAGAAAGACGGCCAGATTTTTGGATGGCGATGCGTAAACGGTTCGATTCAGTCATAGTGTTATCTCGCTCAAAAGTATCAAAATTAAAAGATTCAAAATGTGTTGTTTAATCGGTTTAATACGCATGCCGTTAAATGGGCTCTAGCTAAAAACTCTAACAAGAACTCTAGCTAACGTATTGATAATTTATTAAATATCTAAATTTTTATTTAAACTAAAACCCAAATTAACGCCTAAAAGCAAAAACCCCCGGAATTCCTTCCAGGGGTTTATGATCATCTTGAATCAGTCCGCCAGAAGGATATAGTCCTCCGGCAGTGAGCGTCCGAAGGCTACCGCATGTGGTGGTGATGGTGGTGGATAGCGTTCAGTAGTGGGCTCATTTTACTCTCTCGGTATTTAACTTTATTGGCTCAACTGCTCGAAATACAGTAAAGCGTTGAATGCGTTGTTACGGACGTCTATCCGTATAAGTGGATTTAAACTAACCGCTTTTATGAGCCTTTGCAACAGCAATTTTGAATTAAATGAGAATATTTATGCGTTTTTGTGAAAGGCAGGTGGTTATCGCTAAATAAAGCGATTGAGTCTATTTGTTGGCGGAATGTTTAAAGTGGGCCGAAATGTGTTGGTAAGTCGTGCCGAACTAGCATCAGCGTAATCTGTTCCAATGACCGAGAAAGTCGTGAAGTCAATGTGTATGTAATCATTAAGCACAGTCATTCCAGTGACACGCCGTGAATATATCCATATATGCCGCCGTCGAGCCTTCAGCGACGAGTTTATGGCGAGTCACTGGGGAAACAATGGCAATTAATGCTGCGCGTACTCAAATATCTTGTTTTGGGAGCTTTGTATCAAAACTGACTACCCATAATGAACAGCTTTAAATGGCGGCGGATGTATGGCGCGAGGGAAAGAACCCGCGAAATTATCCTTGCTAACTTGTAGTCTTATCTTAAATCAGCATAATGCTTCGAGCCGTTAAGCTTAACGCTATCGTTTACGGCTGCGATTTGCGGCACTAACCAGTGCTTGTGGTTAAGTAAAGTCATCACAATGCACTCGCTCAGCAGCTCAGCAGCTCAGCAGCTTATAGTGTGGCCTTACTACATTTTTTATAACGCTCTCTAAAACCTTGATAAAGGATTGATTCTCCCTTTGACTCGCTCCCGCCAACCGACATCAAAGCATGCACCCTCTAAAGAAACAGTGGCTAAGCCTGCTGCCGCAAAAGGCGCTGCTGCGGTGAGCCGACTCGCGGGCGAAGTGCAACGCGCATTTTTGCCCGATGGAGTATTGTCTAAGCACATTCAAGGGTTTAGTGCGCGAACAAGTCAAATGCAAATGGCGCAGCAAGTGAGTGAGGCGATAGCGTCTAAGAGTAATGTGGTGATTGAGGCGGGCACAGGGGTGGGTAAAACCTTTGCGTATTTGATCCCTGCGATATTGAGCGGCAAGCAAGTTATCGTCAGTACCGGCAGTAAAAATCTGCAAGAGCAGTTGTTTTTTAAAGATTTACCCGCGCTGGTCGCCATGTTGGGGATTGAGCCCAAACTGGCGCTGCTAAAGGGGCGCAATAATTATCTGTGCCAGTGGCGACTCGATAAGCAAATGAGCGAGGCGACACATATCGATGCGCGTTTATTAGATGATTTGTTGAAAATCAATCAGTGGGCGAGCACCTGTAAAGATGGTGATATTGGCGGCTTGACCTCAGTACCTGAGAATTCCTCGGCGCTACCGCTCGTGGTTAGTACCAAAGAAAGCTGTATTGGTAAGCGCTGCGATTTTTATGATGCCTGCTTTACGCGCAAGGCGCGCAGCCGTGCCATGGATGCCAAAATTATTGTGGTTAACCACCATTTATTTTTCGCCGATAGCGTACTGAAAGACACGGGTTTTGCTGAGTTACTGCCCGATCCCGACGTAGTGATTTTCGATGAAGCGCATTTATTGCCCGATATTTGCGTTAACTATTTTGGCCAGCAATGTTCTAGTCGCACTATCGATGATTTTATTCAAAAGCTACTCGCTATTTATCAGACCGAACTCAGTGACACGGGGCAACTCGCGCAATTTTGTCAGCGTTGCCTCGCTAAATTAAGTGACTGGCATAATCAGTTATATTCCTGCGGTGAATCCGACTGGCGTTTAGTGCTGGGAAATAAAGCGCTCGCGGCGGCGTCGTGGGATTTATTAGCGGAATTAACTGCGCTGCAGAATTTATTAATGGCCCATATTGGCCGCAGTGAATTGTTAGATGATATCGCCATCAAGTTGGCGGAGCTGAATAATAAGCTCAGTGTGTTTTTTAACTGCGATAACAATCTGGCGGCCTACAGCATTGAATTTGGTAGTCGTTTTGTGGTGCTGCGAATTTCACCGATCAATATTGCCCGTGAGTGCCAGCAGTTATTTGTGCCTGAAACCAGCTGGATATTTACCTCGGCAACTTTGCAGGTTAACCGTAGTCTCGCCCATTTCGCCCGAGAAATGGGTATCGTCGATGCGCAGCAAAGCATTCTCGACAGTCCCTTTGATTATCCCCGCCAAGCGGTATTTTGTGTGCCGAGACAACTCGGCAGCGTGACCAATCAACAGCAAGCATTAAAACAGCTGGTGGAGGTGTGCGTGCAAGCGATAGACGCAGCGCAGGGACGGACTTTTATTTTATTTACTAGCCACAAAATGCTCGAACAAGCAGCGCTGGCACTGCGAACTCGCACTCAGTATCCGCTGCTGGTACAAGGTCAAGCGGGTAAACAGAGTCTGCTGACGAAGTTTCGCCAACTCGGCAATGCGGTATTGCTCGGCACCAGTAGTTTTTGGGAAGGGGTGGATGTGCGCGGCAAATTGTTAAGCTGCGTGATCATCGACAAATTACCTTTTGTGTCGCCCGATGAGCCCCTGTATCGTGCCCGAGCCGACAATGTGAGTCGTCAGGGACTCGATCCCTTTACTGAAGTGTCCTTACCTCAGGCGATTATTGCGCTGAAACAAGGTGTTGGCCGTCTTATTCGTGATGAAAAAGATCGCGGTGTGCTGATCCTTTGTGATAACCGCATCGTGAATCGCTATTACGGCCAAGCCTTTTTAAACTCACTGCCGCCAATGGCGCGCACCCGTGACCTAGATAAAGCGCTGGAATTTTTAAGGCAGATCCCTTGAGGAAGTGTTCTAAAAGTTCGAAAGCTTACAACGAATTCATAAACAACGGGCTGGCGAGAATTTCGCAAGCCCGTTTTTACCTAGATAAACGCATGTATGTGGCTGATTGCTATTAGAAACTTGCCGTCACGCCCGCATAAATACTGCGGCTCTTTTGAATGTAATCAAGATCGGTAGCCACTTGGTCGCGCTCAGCATCCGTTAGGTTAGTGACGCCGAGTTTGACTCTGAACATAGGATTAATTTGGTAATTTGCCCCTAGGTCGAGTGAACCATAACCTTCTGATTTTACATTGGTGCGTAGATACTGATCGCCAGTGAAGTGGTAGGCGATAAAGGTGGATAAGCCCTCCAATGCCTGCCATTGCAGTTTAAGGTTGTAGCTGTCATCCGGCGTTAGGGTAAAAGGCGCGCCATTTTGCTTATCTTCAGCATCGGTTTTACTGTAATTACCGCTAAAGCTGACCGTGTCGGTTACATCGTACCAAGCCTGTAGTTCCCAACCGGTGATCTTGGCTTCGTTCACGTTTTGGTAAGTTAACACTGCGCCTGGCGTTCTATCCCAGGTTTCTGTGATGATTTTATTTTCTACATCATTGTGGAAGTAGGTGATTGAGCCGCCAAAATCAGTGGTTTGATATTGGGTCGATAACTCGTAATTCACTGAGGTTTCTGGCTGTAGATCGGGATTCCCCGCGACGGTACAGGCGCCGCGACAAGCTGGGATAATATAGTCGGCTTGGGACTGCGACATATTTGGCGCTTTAAATGCCTTGCCACCGCCACCTTTGATTACCCATTCAGAGCTTAAGTTATACACTAAATACACGCGTGGGCTAAATTCGGTGCCGTACACATCGTGGTGATCGACGCGCCCGCCTAAGGTGATATTGAGTTCGCCTAAGCTAAATTCATCTTGCAGATACAAGGCCGACTGGCTGTCGTCTAAGGTGCCATCGCCCAATATGTTGCGGCTGTTTTCAAGCTGGGTCCAACGGTATTCCGCGCCGCTGGTTAACATGTGATCCCCAAGTAGTACTGTGGTTTGGCCGTCGAGATTGTGGTTGGTTTGGGTGATATAACCAATCTCGGCGATCAGCGCCGAGTCGTCAGTTACCTCAACATTTTCATAGTAATAGCGCAGGCGAGTATCTCCCCAGTTCCAGTGGCCATTGTGGGTTAGACCTGAGCTTATCCGCTCGGCTTGTTGGTTATTGGTGAGGATAGTGCCGTAGTTATTCCAATCCGACTCGCGTTCGTCGTTGGCGTAACTTAAATCAAATTGCAGATCTTGCTGGCTATCAATCAACCATTGCAGGTTAGCGAGGGCGCTGATTTCATCTCTGTCTTCTAGCGCATCGATTGTGGGTTTTAAGTCTGAGCGCCAGGCATCGCGTTGATTGCTATCGACGATTAAGTTTGCCAGCAGTTTATCTTTGATCAGCGCGCCGCTGGTGTAGAAATTGTACTTAGTGCTGTCGCCGCCTTTGCCGCTGGTGGGCGTATCGTATTGCACGCCGACACTGGTCTGCCAGTCGTCAGTAGGTTGGCGCAAAATCACGTTAACCACACCGCCTAAAGCTTCGGAGCCATAGAGGGATGACATAGGCCCGCGCACGACTTCGATTCGCTCAATCGCAGACATGGGAATGGATGATAAGTCAAAATCGTTGCCATAACCGGAGGTTAGTGCTTCGCGGGAGTTGACTCGGCGGCCGTTGATTAAGATCAGCGTGTAGTCCGAATCCAGTCCGCGCAGGCTAATTTCATTGCGACCATAGGGCGTGCCTTCACTGATATTCACGCCCTGTAAATAACGCACTGCACTGGCCAGATCGTCTATGACTAGCGCTTCGAGTTCGCTGCGATTAATCACAGACACAGAAGCGGGCGCCGACAGTTCCGAATGCTGAGTTTGCGTAGCTGTGATCACCATACGTTCCATTTCTGGCGTGGCATCTTGGGGAGCTGCGGCAGTTGCCCATGCAGCGGGTAACAACAGGCTTAAGCTAATGGCGCGCGATAGCAGGCTCAGTTTAGGAGACAGAGCTGCACCGGATGTATGACTTGTTTTGCGAGTACGGCGGATAAAGCGGGACATATCATTCTTCCTTGGATAATTTCGGCGAATGATAATTATTCTTAAATATCGCATCAAGATCTAAGATCGCGCTTTTGTGTAAATGCCATGTAAATTTTACTGTTTAATAACAGTATGATGGTGGGTATGTCAGTTGTGGATCGCAGCTTGCACCACGAAGCTGATGTTGCTGAGAAACAAATATGAGAAAGCGAATGTGAGAAGCGAATACGAAATAGCGAATGCGAAAAAGTGAAACGCCGCGGTGGGGTAAATCGCGCAAAAATAGTGAGATTAGCCACAAGTGGTCGGCAGCTTCTACAGATTAACTCAAGCTGTAATTATATTTGCATGATTTTAAAGGGTATTTTAATTGGCATACGCTTTGCTGATACTTCTGCTGCAGATGTGTGGCGCTATGCAGCTTTGTGATGTGGAGCGTCGCCATAAAAATTTACAGCCAACATTCACGGAGAGAATATGAATCCAGCATTTTATAGCCTAGCCACAGTCGCGGTATTAACTTTGTCACTCGCCACTACCGAACCCGCTGCTGCCTTAGAAGATACCTTATCTGCCCAAATTGCAGCAGTGGATTTTGCCGTGTTTGACAGTTTCAATAAGTGCGCAGCCCCCGCTGAACTCAAGAAACACGCAGCGTTTTTCGCTGAAGATGTTGAGTTCTACCACGATACAGGTGGCGTAACGTGGAACCGCAAGGACATGATCGCCAACACCGAAAAATATGCCTGTGGCCATTATCGCCGCGAGTTAGTTGCGGGTACGATGAAAGTGTTTCCGGTGAAAGAGTTTGGCGCAATAGAGCAAGGCGTTCACCGTTTCTGCAGCTTTGAAACCGGCAGCTGCGATGGCCTAGCCGACTTTGTGATCGTATGGCGCAAACAGGACGAGCAGTGGAAGGCCACCCGAGTGCTGAGTTATGGGCACAGAACCGCCGAGGCCAAAACGGACTAAACCATTAAACTAAAGCTAGCTTTTAACAAGAAACGAGCCTTTAACAAAATGCAGTAGTCTATTATTGGCGGGCATAGCCACATCTTGCTTCAGTGTGAAGCCTTGTCCGCTGGCTAAACTGCAAATCCATTCAATATCGCGAATACCGCTGGCGGGATCGCGCTGTTTTAAAAAGGCATCGAATTGGCGATTGCTGTCACTGCTGAATTCGCCTTGGTAGTTGAAGGGGCCGTAAATGCACAGTGTTTTGAGTTGAGGGAGATACAGACCAAGACCAGTAAAAAGCGCTTCTACCATATTTTTGCTCATAATATGCAAAGTGTTCGCAGTAAATACGCCATCAATATCAGGTGTTAATCCCTCCACTGGCCATGGCGCGGTAACATCAAGGATAAGCGGTAAAGCTAGATTTTCCCCAGCATTGAATAGCCCGCCTTCTTGCTCGCATCTTGCGCTAATGCCACCAACATACTCAGCTTGATCGCTGGTTTGCCAGATTAAATGGCGTAGATTTGCTGCAAAAAATACGGCATGTTGGCCAGTGCCACTGCCGATTTCGAGTACATGTTGGTTGAGTGAGAATGCCTGCGTTAATACGGCTAAAATCGGCGCTTTGTTGTTTTCGCACGCTTGGGAAAACGGCAGTTGGCTAAGTGGCTGGGCAATGGGTAATAGTGACATAATGGACTCTAGGCAGTTGAGATTAAAAGAGTATGGCGCCGGACAAGCCTATCTTAAACCAGCAAAAAGCATAAGGCTTAAAAGATAAAATGAGCCACGCTTTAATCCTATGTTCTTCAAGCAGAAGCCATTCCCGCTTCCTTTGTTATGTACAGCAAGCGGTTAGCACAATCCACTGTTGACCTCGATCTCAACTCAGATATACTCTCAAATTCTGAACGCTTGTAAAAAATATAAAACAACCGTCGGCGGAAAACGTGTTAACACTCGCGCCTATAAACTAAGACTCAACACCCATTACCAGCACACAGCTTTCAGTACTTAACTTTCAACACTTAACTTTCAACATCAAGGAATGACTATGCCAGCAGAGCGTTGCGCCTCCTACTACAATGCCACCATAAACCAAGAGTCGAATTATCCTGAGTTAGAAGGCGACATTCGCGTCGATGTGGCGATTGTCGGTGGCGGGTTTACCGGTGTGGCAACGGCGCTGGAATTATCCGAGAAGGGCTACAAGGTGGCGCTTATTGAGGCCAACAAAATTGCGTGGGGCGCGACTGGACGCAACGGCGGGCAGGTGACGGGCAGTTTGTCCGGCGATGCGGCGATGACCAAACAACTGCGTCGTCAGATTGGCAATGAAGCTGAAGATTATGTGTGGAATTTACGTTGGCGCGGTCATGACATTATTAAAAATCGGGTGGCCAAGTACGGCATAGAGTGTGATTTAAAGTTTGGTCATATTCAAACCGCTTACCAGATGCAGCATATGCACGAGCTTAGGGCTATGCATGATGAAGCGCAGCGTCGCGGCATGGGGGAGTTTATGACGTTAGTCTCTGCCGATGAAATGCCCGCCTATTTAGGCTCGCCCTTGTATCACGGCGGTTTAGTCAATCGGCGCAACATGCATTTGCACTCAGTCAATCTATGCCTGGGTGAAGCCCGCGCCGCAGCAGGTCTTGGGGCGTTGATCTTTGAAAACTCGCCCGTGCTCGATATTGAAGAAGGCGATCTTGCTACCGTTGTCACCGCCAAGGGAAAAGTGTGCGCCAATAGCGTGCTGATCGCGGGGAATGCCTACCATAAACTCGCGCGTCCTCAACTTCGTGGCATGTTATTTCCGGCGTCCCTAGGCAATTGTGCCACGGCGATTCTGCCCGATGAGATCGCTTCGCAGATTAATCCGCTGGATTTAGCCGTGTACGATTGTCGCTTTGTGCTGGATTACTATCGCCTGACCGCAGATAAACGGTTGATGTTCGGCGGCGGCACTAACTACAGCGGCCGCGATCCTAAAAATGTGGCGGCGGAATTACGGCCTGCGATTGAGCGCACGTTTCCACAATTAAAGGGCGTTGATATCGAATTTGCGTGGGCGGGAATGGCAGGAATTGTGATTAACCGTATCCCGCAGCTCGGCAAAGTGTCGCCTAATGTGTTCTATTGCCAAGGATATTCTGGGCATGGGGTGGCGACATCACACATTATGGCCGAGATCATGGCTAATGCGATGGACGGACAATTGCGTGAATTTGATCTGTTTGCCGGCATGCACCATATCCGTATTCCGTTAAATGAATGGTTTGGTAATCAAGCGTTGGCGTTAGGCATGTTGTATTACACCTTGCGGGAAAACTGGCGCTAGTTTGCGGCGTCTTGTCTGTTATCGCTTCGCTTGTTCGAACTGAGTAATCCGCTCAACAACAGACGGCTCCACAATAAACCTCTCAGCAATAGATTTTTTAGCAACAGACTGCTCCACAAAATACTGCTCAACAACCGGCTGTTCAGAAAAAGATTAGTCCTGTTCGATGAGTTTTTCGGCGAGGTAATCGACCAATACGCGGATCTTGGCCGATAAATGGCGGTTTTGCGGATAGAGCGCCCAAATGCCTTCTTTGGCTTCGCGGTGACCGTCGAGTAAGGACAGTAAATGTCCTGCATTTATATCATCTTCAATATAATAATCAGGCAGTTGAACTATCCCTATGCCTTTTAGTGCCGCATCCCTTAATGCGTAGCCGCTGTTACAATTGAGATTGCCACGGACTTTGATATTACGCTCGCGGCCATTTTCCACAAAGCGCCAGTAATTATGATTACCGATCAAACAATTGTGCTGGCTAAGTTCAGATAAAGTATGGGGCTGGCCGTATTTTTCCACATAACTTGGTGAGGCGGCGACATAGTGAGTACGGCTGCTGAGCGGTTTGGCCATAAGGCTCGAATCGGCGAGTTTTCCGAGGCGAATGGCCAGATCATAACCGCCTTCAATCAAGTCCAAGGTGCGATTGGTCAAGTCGACGCTAAATTCAACGCTGGGATATTGCACCATAAAATCATTGAGTAACGGCATGATAAATTTCTCGCCATAGGCCACGGGAGCCGTGAGTTTGACTAAGCCTTGGGGTGAGTCCTTTAGGTTTGAGATGGCGCGCTCAGCTTCTTCTAAGCCGGTTTGTAATTGGCGGCAATGGCGATAGTAAATCGTGCCTTCTTCGGTTAGCGACACTTTGCGGGTGGTGCGATAAAACAGCTTAGTGCCGAGGCGATTCTCTAAGGCGCTGACTTGGCGGCTCACGTGGGCGGTGGAGATATTCAGTCGCTGCGCCGCTAGGGTAAAACTTTCGGCTTCGGCCACTGCGACAAACTCAGAAATGCCATCCCAGAGGTACATTGTTGTTGCTCAGTAAAAATGAATTGCTTGAATACTAGATTGTCTCTCGTTGAGAAACAAATACAATCTTACTATTCAGTAGCATCAATGAGTAGCGTTAGTGCAATGGGCATCAGCGTATGCAGAGTCGGTATGTTCGAGCCAATATGTTTGAACCAAGATGCTTTAGCTTAAGTAGAATCGATTACAACAATAATTTTCTCTTATTACCTATCAAGGGACGGTAACAATGTCGAACGAAAATCCGCAGTTTATTAAATCAAAGGCCGCTGTTGCTTGGGGACCAGGACAACCACTGAAGATTGAAGAAGTGGATGTGATGTTACCTAAAGCGGGCGAAGTCTTAGTGCGCATTGTGGCCACAGGCGTGTGTCACACGGACGCCTTTACCCTGAGCGGCGACGATCCAGAAGGGGTTTTCCCCGCAATTTTAGGCCACGAAGGCGGCGGTATCGTTGAGCAAGTGGGCGAGGGCGTGACTAGCGTGCAAGTGGGCGATCATGTGATCCCACTTTATACCCCAGAGTGCGGCGAGTGTAAGTTCTGCCTATCTGGCAAGACTAACCTGTGCCAAAAAATTCGTGCGACCCAAGGTAAAGGCTTAATGCCCGATGGCACCACGCGTTTTTATCTCGATGGCAAACCTATTTTCCATTACATGGGCTGCTCGACCTTCTCTGAATATACTGTGCTGCCTGAAATCTCATTGGCGAAAGTCAATAAGAGCGCACCATTAGAAGAAATTTGTCTGTTAGGTTGCGGCGTAACCACTGGCATGGGCGCTGTGATGAACACGGCCAAAGTGGAAGAAGGCGCAACCGTGGCGATTTTCGGCCTCGGCGGTATTGGTTTATCGGCGATCATTGGTGCGACTATGGCAAAAGCCAGCCGCATTATCGCCATTGATATCAACGAGTCTAAGTTTGAGTTAGCCAAAAAACTCGGTGCGACCGATTGCATCAACCCTAAATTACTCGATAAGCCCATCCAAGAGGTAATCGTTGAAATGACCGACGGCGGCGTAGATTACTCATTTGAGTGTATCGGCAACGTCAACGTGATGCGCAGCGCTTTAGAGTGTTGTCATAAGGGCTGGGGCGAGTCGGTCATCATCGGTGTTGCCGGTGCTGGTCAAGAGATTTCAACCCGTCCATTCCAATTAGTTACTGGCCGAGTGTGGCGCGGTTCTGCCTTTGGCGGCGTGAAAGGGCGTTCTGAACTGCCACACATTGTTGAGCGTTATATGGCGGGTGAGTTTAAGCTCGATGACTTTATCACCCACACTATGGGGCTTGAGCAAATCAATGAAGCGTTCGAGCTGATGCACCAAGGTAAGAGCATCCGTAGCGTGATCCATTTTGATAAATAAGTGGTTTCGCACTGTCAATTGATGCTTCAGCTTGATGTGACAAACCGGCAGACAGGTGACAATCTGTCTGCTGTGTTGCACTGAGCAGATGACAAACGCTAAGACAAATGCCATGACTAACTCTAAGACAAGCGTTATGACCAAGCGCTAAAAGATTGAGCTTAAAAGGACTTGTATGACCATAGAAAATATCAGTTGTAACAAGAGTTTCGGCGGTTGGCATAAGCAGTATCGCCATCAATCTCAGTCGTTAAACTGCGAGATGCGCTTTGCGATTTATCTGCCACCTGAAGCGGTGAATAAACCTGTGCCTGTGCTGTATTGGCTCTCAGGTCTAACCTGTACCGATGAAAACTTTATGCAGAAGGCGGGGGCCCAGCGCATGGCGGCTGAACTTGGGATGGCGATTGTTGCCCCTGATACCAGTCCTCGCGGTGACGATGTGCCCGATGCGGCGGATAAAGCCTACGATTTAGGTTTAGGCGCTGGGTTCTACCTCAATGCGACCAAAGCACCGTGGAATCGTCATTACAAAATGTACGATTACATAGTCCACGAGCTGCCAGCCTTGATTGAAGCCCATTTTCCTGTGACTACCCAGCGCGCCATCTCCGGCCATTCGATGGGCGGCCATGGTGCTTTGGTGATTGGCCTGAGTAATCCGCACAGATACAGCTCTATTTCGGCCTTTAGTCCGATTTCGAATCCAAGTAATGCGCCTTGGGGCATTAAAGCCTTCAGTGAGTATTTAGGTGAGAATCGTGAACACTGGCGCCAGTACGATGCCTGCGAATTGCTCAAGCTCGCCATTGCCGAGGTGCCAGTTATGATTGATCAAGGTGAAGCCGATAGCTTTTTAGACACCCAATTGATGCCACAATCGCTGGTGGATATCGCCCATACCAAGGGTTATCCCTTAGATGTGCGGATGCAGCCGGGGTACGATCACAGCTACTACTTTATCGCGAGCTTTATTGAAGAACACCTTAAGTTCCATAGTTTGTACTTTAAGGCCTGAATCGTCGATTCAGCATTCATGCCGATGAGCTAAAACAAAAATGCCGCAACTTTGTGAGTGGCGGCATTTTTTATGGTGCGATTTAAGCGATTAGTGGGAGTGAACTAACACTCAGCACTTAGCACTCAACAATGTTTACCGCTAGACCGCCTTTGGCGGTTTCTTTGTATTTGCTGCGCATGTCTCTGCCGGTATCCATCATGGTTTTGATCACTTTATCCAGTGAAACCTTATGGTTACCATCACCACGTAGGGCCATACGAGAGGCGTTGATCGCCTTGATCGCGCCCATGGCATTACGTTCGATGCATGGTACTTGCACTAGACCGCCCACAGGATCGCAGGTTAAACCTAAGTTATGTTCCATGCCGATTTCAGCTGCGTTTTCAACGTGCTCAACCGTGCCGCCCATGATTTCAGTCAGTGCGCCAGCAGCCATAGAACAGGCTACGCCGACTTCACCTTGACAACCTACTTCGGCGCCAGATATTGAGGCATTTTTCTTGTACAAAATACCAATTGCGGCGGCGGTTAATAGGTAACGGGCGCAGACATCAATATCCACTTCTTGTACGAAAGTATCGTAGTAGCATAATACTGCTGGGATAATTCCCGCAGCGCCGTTTGTGGGTGCTGTCACTACGCGATCGCCGGCTGCATTTTGCTCGTTGACCGACAGGGCGAATAAATCGACCCAATCCATAGCGGTTAATGGATCGACATTGTTACGGCCTTCTGCTTTCAAACGACGGTACAGGGCAGGGGCGCGGCGACGCAGTTTTAAGCCGCCAGGTAGAATGCCTTCCTTCTGATAGCCGCGTTCGATACAGGTTTTCATGGTCTGCCAAATGTTCCACAGCTTGGCTTTGACTTCATCTTCGGTGGCTAAACTCAGTTCGTTCGCCATCATCAAAGAAGAAATACTCAGACCTTGTTCGCCACACAATTCTAATAATTGCGCTGCGCTGCCAAAATCAAAAGGGGCCGCTTCGATTTGTGATGCTGGGGATGCGTTACGTTGGCTGATTTCGTCTTCATCTAAGATAAAGCCGCCGCCGACAGAATAATAAGTACGCTCGAAAAGACACTCATTTTTACAATAAGCGTACAGGGTCATGGCGTTGGCGTGGGCTGGCAAGGTTTTGCGTCTGTGGTAGGTAATGCCTTGCTCGCGGGTAAATTTAACCACTTTGCCACAGTGCAACGTTAAGGTTTCGTCCTTGGATACGTGCTCTAAAATGCCGTCGATACTATCAGTGTCTACGGTTTCTGGATCTTCACCCATTAAACCTAAAATCACTGCTTTGCCCGTGCCGTGGCCTTTGCCTGTTTGGCCGAGGGAGCCAAAGAGCTCGGCTCTTAATTCATCAATCTGGGTCACGAGTCCTGAGTCAGTCAGGTTTTGCATAAATATTTTGCCCGCTTTCATTGGGCCGACAGTATGTGAACTCGATGGACCTATGCCGATCTTGAACATGTCAAATACGCTAATCATGATAGAAGTCCTGTTGTGTCTTGTTTATTATTTTAGTCTGAGTGCATGGGATTGCTCGCTCTGCAGATTGAAGCACGCTAATCTTCAACGTGAACTCTGGTCAATGGCGGCGCTCTTTCATGCGAAATCTGCTTGTGTGATACTCTAGCTTCAGTATCCCATAGATTAGCGTGACAATTCACATTAGTTTTTTTAATTCATTATAGTTCGGATAAGCTGAACTTAATTGGGACTTTTTTGTTGACCATTTTATGGCCAAGAATACAGGCTTTAAAAGCGCTACAAGGGCAGATGGTTCGCTTTTTTGGGCTTTTTTGTGAGCGCGACCCACTTATGGCTTGAGTGGTTATTTTTTGAGTATTAATGAAAATTTTTAGGGAGAAGTATGAGCTATTTAATGTTGGACCTACTGTCGTTGGACGTCAGTGAGGCAGAATCTGAGATGCTACGCCATCCACAGGTGGGTGGTTTAATTCTATTTTCCCGTAATTTTTCAAGCCGTGATCAGTTGATCCGTCTGGTACAACAGATACGCCAAATCCGCCCTGAACTATTAATTGCCGTCGATCATGAGGGTGGCCGAGTACAACGCTTCCGCGATGGCTTTACCATTATTCCCGCTATGGGCGACATTCTACCCGCAGCAAAGGGCGATATGGTATTGGCCAAGCGTTGGGCCTGTGAGCTCGGTTTCTTGATGGCGATTGAATTACTGGCCTGCGATATCGACTTAAGTTTCGCGCCCGTGCTGGATTTAAACGGTGTGAGCCAAGTTATAGGTAAACGCAGCTTTAGCCCAGAGCCCGCTGAGGTCATTACACTGGCCGAAAGCTTCATTGCGGGCATGGCGGCCTCAGGCATGGGCGCCGTGGGTAAACATTTCCCCGGACACGGCAGTGTGGTGGCGGATTCGCACTACGAGAAACCGATTGATGAGCGCGATGCCGAGGCGATTTTTGCAAAGGATATCCTGCCGTTTAAAGAATTGATCGCAAAAGAAAAGTTATTAGGCGTGATGCCCGCGCACGTGGTTTATCCTAAAGTTGACCCCAACTCTGCGGGCTTCTCTGAATACTGGCTAAAACAAGTGCTGCGCAAAGAGCTTGGCTTTAACGGCGTGATTTTCTCTGACGATCTTGGCATGCAAGGCGCTGGATTTGCTGGCGATTATCGTGCAAGGGCCAGCGCGGCGTTAGCTGCCGGCTGCGATATGATTTTGGTGTGCAATGACAATGCGGGCGTGATGTCGCTGCTGGATGGCTTTACATGGCCAGCGAGCGCGCCGCAGTATCCAGCAAGTTTACTTAAACCCAATGCCGTACAAACGGCCGCAGCGCTCGATAATACCGCCCGTTGGGAAAACGCGAAGCAGCTTGCCGAGCAAATTTGTTTGGCCCAACAGGCGAAAGTTTGATGTAGCGCAAGGTGTGAGATCACTCTTTTGCTAGGGTTAGTTAATTCACTGTAATCAAAAATGATTAAAAGGCCTTGATATGATTTTCTATCTTCATGGATTTGATGCGACTAGCCCAGGTAATCACGAAAAAATGCGTCAGCTGCAATTTATCGACCCTGATGTACGTTTGATCAGTTACAGCACCTTGCATCCTAAGCACGACATGCAACACTTGCTCAAGGAAGTCGCTAAGCAAATGAAGCATAGCGACGATCCCGCGCCGTTAATGGTCGGCGTGGGACTTGGCGCTTATTGGGCCGAGCGCATTGGTTTTTTAAATGGGCTTAAATCTGTGCTGATTAATCCTAATTTGCACCCAGAAGATAATATGCAGGGCAAGATTGATCGCCCAGAAGAATATGCCGATATTGCCAATAAGTGCGTGTCGCAATTTCGTGAAAAGAATACTCACAAGGCCATGTGCATATTTTCTGTGAATGATGAGATGTTCGATAATCAGCAACTCGCCAGTGAATTAAGCGCCTATTATTCGATTGATTGGGATGACGTTCAACCCCACAAATTCCCCCAACTCGCCGCACATCTGCCCAAAATAAAAGCCTTTAAATTGGCTTGATTGATATCGATTTGATAAAGGTAACACTCCTCTTTTTATATTTAAGAGGGGGGGGGATTTGACTCATCGGCTATTCCGCCTTATGGTTTTGGCTTTTAATACTTCATGTGGCGCATCTTGCGACTTTGAATATGAGCGTGACTATGGGTATATATTTCAGTAGGGCATATTGAGGGCTCTAGATTATAAAATCGACTATGTTGGTTTTGGATAGAAATGTGTTGGTAATCAGCGCGGGGGATCGGCAACTTTGGTTTTGGGTTTTGGGTTTTGGGTTTTGGGTTTTGGGTTTTGGGTTTTGGGTTTTAGAGGTTTAGCGTTGGCTGGTATCCACGCATATAGGCTTGCCATGGCATTGACTCATCGACTCGCAGCCAGTCCGTCCGTGGATGCTCGACCGCCCCGTCCATGGGGCGGACGGTCGTCTCGCCAATCACCATGGCTCACCTTTCGTGCATTCACGTAACCTGTAGATTTAAAAGACATACGCAACACACTTTTGGACAAAACCTTGTTAGATAATTGACTCTTATGAGCCAGATTCGGATTAGCTATTCTATTAGTAATGCTTCATTTGGCTACAAACTAATCAATGATCGATATAACCAGTCGGAATTGGCATAACAGGGACATGAATCAGTTCTCTAGAGATTTGATTCATCTTAAGAGAAAAAACTGCCACAGAATAGCCGCAAATGGTGCGCTAGAGCGGGTTTTATCGGTTGGCGTGAATCAGTCTGGTGTAGAGTGATTCAAGGGCGAGTAAATTTCCGCAGAGCTTTGTTATGCATGGCTTCCATCCGGTAGTTTCAACTCCAATTTAGCGTTGAATTCTTTTGGCGTAGTTATTACGGCGATATCGCTCAAGTCACCCATTTCTAAGGTATACGGACTTGGTTCCGGACGATTAGTATCAATCTTTATCCTATACTCGCGTTGATGAGAAAATAAACTCCGCTTTTGGTAGCCGAGCTTAGCCTCTGGCATATTTCCGTGAAACTCATGCTCATTGAAATAGTCAACCAACCCAAGGTTTCCATGAAAATTGAGCTTTTCTATTGCAGATTTACAGCGCTCGATAAACTGCGATGCGTTCAAGATAACAACACAAAACTTACCTAAGCCAAAACATGAGTCATGAAGCTCAATAGTTCGTTTGAAATCCGATAGCGTTTCCGATGAAACGGTCTCATGACCTCGACTATTCAGAGAATATATACAGAATACATTATGAGCTAGCAGATTATCTCCTTGCACAACTATAGGAGCTGCCAAATCCGAAGCGGGAATAATATGCTCGCCAAAACGAAGTTCACCCACTTTATCAGGCTGATATAGAGCTACAACTCCTTCATACTCGTCGCCGCGTAATTCGCCAGATTCATCCTTGTACTCTTTGAATGAACGAATGGTATTCATGAACAATTTACCGCTCACAAAGTCTTGTGCGTATTCTCTTTTTTCAAATATTTTAACAAAAGCAAATATGGTAGACATTCTCACTCCCTAAGATGCATAACACTGCTATATAAAGACGCGCGTTAGTGCGTCCAGTGGAGGCCCCTTTAGGGCCGGAACGATTTTTGATAGCCTTGTTATAAAGATGCATTAGGCTGGGCGGAGTTTTCTCCAAACAAACCTAGTATTAGTGAAGCGACCACAGCAACAACCCATTTAGACTTTAGTTTGCATTTATATTCCATACGCGCCTCCATTTTCAATTTAGTTGCTGATTTTGTTACTTGCTTTACTTCAGTAGGATTCGAACCTACGTAACGACTACTTTGCGATGTTGATTGATAATTTAACATTACCGTTGCACTGCAGTCGCCCCACCCACTCTAATGCACCCTCGAATATTCGTAACACCCGCCTAAGGGGCTGGCAACGTATTACCACTGAACCAAAACACAACAACCGTAACCACCGCGGCTCAATGAGACTGGAAACACCACGCGTTAACAGTCCCTCTTGAGGC
>NZ_JAUOES010000036.1:0-34123 GCF_031932065.1 Shewanella scandinavica | reverse complement strand
TCTATGGTTTTAAGCTGCATTTGATTGTGGATCATCAAGGCGGAATAGTGGCGGCCAAAGTCACCCCAGCGAATGTACATGACACGAAACCGGTGAACGAGATGGTGCACGTGATATAAATAAACTCTATGCAGATAAAGGGTATATCAGTAAAGCACTGTCCACTGAATTGCTGGAGAAAGGCGTCACACTGGTGACAAACGTGCGTAAGAATATGAAAGCGAAGGCGAGTGTCGCACTTCGGAGTTGAATTCGGGTCAACGCAATTGTTACACATTAATTCTCTGCAGACATGAAAGCAAAACCACTCTTCATCTTTCCTGAAAAATTCATATGAACTTTAAAAAAGTCCACTCTCACATAGAGCATTTGTACTAAATTAGCATTGGTGAGTATCTATACAAATCTGCGATTACATGATGCCTCCTAGGGAAGCTAATACCAGCCACTTAGTCGCTGTTTTAAGATAATATTTACTTTATAAAGCTAACATAGAATAAATGTACATAATGAGTATCATTTGAAAATATCTAAATGAACAGTTCAAAAACACTTTTATATTTGATTTTAAATGACGTTCGTAACACTTACCCTTCAGCGCAAAACTTTATCCAGTTGATTACTATCCAATGAATGATTGTTTAGTTTTAATTGATACTGCCACTTTTAAAACAAACACCATCACAACAACTGAATTAAACGAAATAACTCTAAAAAATAATACTTAAGACTTACTACCCACCATTTTAACCTTAGAGTTAAAGACTAAACTTTTGTAGCATCGACTTTGAAGAAAGAGCCCCGAAACACAGTCTACAGCTGTATTCCTCTTAGTTTCTTTACTGATTCCAGAGTGCAACACCTGTTATAATTTTGGTTTAAAATGTTGATTAACTGTTTGCAATATGATTGTATTGCGCTGGAAGAGTGATCCAGGAGTCTATATTTTTCCTAGATCTCAGACGGAGATTTAGGAAACTAAATAGTTTTCGAATCACAGACAAAGATAACTTTCTTGTTCAAACGACTTGAAAGAAATTAAGAAAAAAAATCATATGTCCAGGGAGATAGACAATGCTTATGAATAGCTTATTAGCTAAATCTGTGCGCTTAGCACTGATTGGCGGTGCCACAGTTGCAGCACTTAGTTCTACAACTGCACTTGCAGCTGAAGAAGATGGTGCAAACAAAGTTGAACGTATTGAAGTTACAGGTTCACGTATTAAACGTGTTGATATGGAAGGTCCAAGTCCAGTTCAAGTTTTTGACAAAGCGTTTATTGAAGCAACCGGAACACAAACTGTTGCAGACTTCTTATTTCAATCAAATTTCGCAGGCCCTGGCTTAACCTCAGAAAATGCGACTCTAGCTCAAGGTGCAGGAACTGCAAACTTCGATGCTCGTGGTTTTGGTGATGACTATACCGTATTTTTACTAAATGGTCGCCGTTTGCCAGGGTCTCCGGTGGGAGGTTCAGCCGCAACTGACTTGAATAACATTCCAATGGCTGCGGTTGAGCGTATTGAATTTTTGGCTGATGGTGCATCGGCTATTTACGGTGCAGATGCGATTTCGGGTGTTATTAACATTATCACTAAGAAAGATTTTGATGGCTTGTCTGTTAAAGCTCAGTATGGACAAAACCTTGAACACAGTGATGGCGAGCGCACCTCTTATGAGTTAGTTGCTGGCAGTACAGGTGAAAAACACAGTACTCTAGTTGCTTTTGACTATTTCAAGCAAGAAGTTGTGGAAGCAGTAAATCGTCCTTTGATTAATTCAGCAGTTAGCCCAACTGGTGCTGATGGCCGCTCTCCTGCAGGCTTCCCTGGTACGTGGTTAGAAGAAGATTTTTCTACTGCTTATCCTGTAGCTGATTGTCCTGAATCGAGTAAACGTCCAACTACAGTAACTGAGGCAGGCTTCGAGTGTGCGTATGATGTTGCGCCATTATATCAAGCGGTTCCTAAATCAGAACGTTTCAACTTATTTGCATCTCATCATCAGGAGTTTTCAGATAATTTGAGCGGTTTCTTTGAAGCTCGTTACTCTCGCGCTAAAACAGAAGTGCGCAACGGTGCGGCGCCTGGTTTATTCGAAGTGCCAGCATCATCACCAGAAAATACTTTCGGTCGAGATATGCTTATTTATCGTCGAACAGTTGACGCTGGACCACGCTCACGTGATGGCGTTAACACAGCAACAAACTTAGCTTTTGGATTAGATTATCGTCTAAATGACAGCCATACGGTTTCTGGTTATTATGCAAAAAGCTGGGTGAATCAGAATCAAATGGGTCTTAATGGCCAAATTTCAAAGAAAGGTCTTTCAGATGCGGTTGCTGCAGGTCTAATTAAGCTAACAGAATTGAACCCTGCTGAACTATGGACCACAGAACCACATACTGCAGCGAATGGCAAAAAATATTGGATTTCAATCCCGACTCATCGTCAGGCGGCATTAACTGAAGAGATTGCCAACATTGGTATGAATGGTGACTTCGAAGTGATGGAAGGCTTAGGTTATGCAGTAGGTTATGAAACCCGTAAAGAAACCTATTACGATTATACTGATATAGCTCAAATTACGGCTGATGTTGCTGGTGGTGCTGCATCTTATGGTATCGGTGACCGCGAAATGAAAGCTGCATATGCAGAACTTGCGTTTACTCCAATTGAATCGTTAGAGCTTTCAGGTGCTCTACGTTATGACGATATCACAACTTCTGTTTCTGATCTCGGCAGTAAAACAACCTACAAGTTGGCCGCATCATGGCGCCCAGTGGATAGCTTGCTGCTTCGAGCATCTCACGCAACAGGCTTCAAAGCCCCAGCTTTAGGTCAACTTTTCTTAGGCGAGAGCTTTGGTGTGACAAGTGCTATTGATACTAAAGCTTGTCAAGCAGATCCAGTAAATGGCTGTAGTAAACGTGAACTTCAATCTAAAAGCGGTGGTAATAAAGATTTAAAACCTGAGGAGTCGACTTCTTACAACTTCGGTTTCTCTTGGGAAGCTATTGAAGGGTTAAGTATTACGACAGATTACTGGAATATTGAAGTTGATGGAAAAATCGGCTCACTTGGTGTTCAAGAAATCATTAACAACGAAGACAAATACCCACAGTTAGTGCATCGTGTAGGTGGAAATTTGTACCATCCTGATGCATATGTTGCAACCAACTTACAGAACCTAAGCTCTGAAAAAGGTCGCGGTATTGACTTCGATATTGGTTATAATTTTGACTTAGCTGGCGGTACTATGAGCCTAGGTCTGAAAAGTTCTTATTTAATTGAGCATTTGCGTCAGTCTTCTGCCACTCAACCTCTTTGTGATGATGCAGGAACGACTAGTGAACCAGAATGGCGTCAAAACCTGCGCGCTAGTTGGGAAACCAGCGATTACGGTGTAAGTGCGAATGCTAGATATATAGGTGAAACTACAGATAACCCAGCTGGTAAGCTAACAGGAACTTGTAATTCTCAAGATCCAAGCACAATTGTAACTGCTGACTCTTATACTCAGATCGATCTTCAAGCTTTCTACTTCTTGCCAACTGGAACAAAGTTAACAGTTGGTTTACGTAACGTGTTTGACGAAGCACCGGTGTACTCAGAAGAAGCTGGTGGCGGTTGGCCTTTCTATGATCAAGCTCTGTATGACAATATGGGTCGTTACATGTACTTATCATTGAGCCATTCGTTCTAATATCAGTTCGAAGTTCAAATTTTGAGTTCTTTAATAAGCCCTAATTTTTAGGGCTTATTTTTTTATCAATTTAATTACATTCCAGTTGCAATAAAATCAATCCGAGCGTAAGTAAATAAAGTTCTGGTATTTTTCAACTCTCAAAATTTCAATCATTTTTTTAGACGCATAAACTAGGATAGTAAAAACTCCGAAGTGCGAAACTAGCTAATTAAGCTAATTTGTTAAACACTACCGCTGGCTTAAACTTCAAACATTTCTTAGGTCGATAGTTAATCCAGCTCTGAGTAAATTCGATTAATTCATTACTCACCAGCCTTACCCCCTTTTTTTTTGATATACTGTCTCAGTAAACCGTTGGCATTTTCATTTGCGCCTCGTTCACATGAACGATAATAATGCGCAAAATACACCTTAGTATCCAGTGAGTTTGCTATCTCTTCATGGTTAGCAAACTCTCGACCATTATCCGCGGTTATCGTTAACATGGACTTTGGCGAGATAAAGGGTACCACTTTCCAGCAGTTGGCTTCTTCTACACCTCAATTTGTGTGTCGCAGTTATTAACTGAATTCTGGATTGTCAATCTCAGTTACAAGATGCTTTACCTGAATATTTAAATTACGAGCAAAAAAAATGACAAACCCATTAACTTGGATTTGTCATTTTATTTTTTAAAATATTTTTAAATTTATTTTTCTAGAACTTGTAATCTATTGAAGCATAGAAAGTACGTCCTAAGGAATCAGTATATCTTGGGTCATAGCCAACTTGGTGACCAGCACCACTTGCACGTAAGGATAATGGTGGAGCGACGTCAAACAAATTATTAATACCAACTGATAGCTTTAAATCATCAATAATAGTGTATTGAGACTGGAAGTTAACAGTTGTATAAGATGGTACCGCTAACTGGATCAATTTGTTACTACCGGAGATACTTCCCACACGAACGTTGTTCTCTTGGTCTGCATAACCTGAACGATAACGAATTGTAACTGAGTTATCAAAATCGCCAGTTTTCAGAGTGCTAACTAACTGTGCTGTAGTGCGGAAGACAACTGCGTCATCATCGCCAAATTTACCTAAGCTAGAAATCCAATCATTGTCTGTTCCTGGACGAGTATACTCACTATTAGTAATATAAGTTCCTGACAATGTGTTATTTAAACGACCAAATGAAAGATCATGTCCTAACGTCAAATTCCAGTCATATCCTGCATTTTTGGATTTGCCGACGTTAAGATCAGAGTAAACAATTGCAATTTCTTCTTCGCCAGTTCCTTTGTTTAACTTAGTTGTAAACAAATCTCTATAACGAGTAGGATCTGCCATTATTTGAGATTCAGTCACACTAGCGACCATGTCACTTAATTCAATATTCCAGTAATCTAATGAAAAACTGAAATCGGAATCAGGAGCATATACAAAACCAAGAGAATACTGTTTAGATGTCTCAGGTTTTAACTTAGCATTACCTTCGCTAAAGGCTTCATACTGCTGTGAACTTGTAGGGCATAGTGGTGCTAGAGGATCAGAAGTGCCTGCAAAAGGACATACTTCATACGAACCACTTGTTACACCATAATCAACTCTAGGGTTAGCAATTGACAGCATTGAAGGAACTTTGAAACCGGTTCCAGTTGAAGCTCTTAATAATAGATCTTCTGTTGCCTGATAACGTAAAGATATTTTATAAGTAACAGCACTTTCAGAATCATTTACTGTACTTGAACCTGGAATGGCAACTCCTGCGTCATCATAAGCAAAATCATTAGTGATAGCGCCAACATTATCATAGCGCAGCGAGCCTGTAAGTTCTAAGTCCGTAATAACTGGAACAATTAACTCAACGAATGCACCGTAGCTGTCACGCGCTAAATCATATTCCGTGCCAGTATTAGAACCCAATAACAAATCTTGCTTATTTGCTTCTGCTATTGAAGACACATAATGAGTATTACGGAACTCAGCACCCGTACCTAAATATGCAGTACCTGCGGATGTTTCAAAAATAGGCATAGAGGCTTTAGCATCAAACGCTTTGACTTCAGTTGTATCATTACTCCAGTTGCCATTAAATTGCGTCTGACTCAACAGATCTTTGCCTTCTTGGCTAATTTGATCTGGCGTTGCAAAAATATCTACTTTACCTGTAGCCATTAAGGCCATGAAATCGTCGAAAAGAGGATATCCACCGGCCACATTCTCATCAGTATCATTTTTAGAGTATGTAAAAGCAGCGGAATAATCAATCTCGCCCGCAAGTCCCTCAATGCCCGTCACTATGTGCGTAGACTTTGTATTCCATTCAGTAGCACGTCCGCCAAGTGGTAATGCTCGCCACTGTGCATCCACCTTAACTAAATTATCTTGCTGGGCTGGATTCAAATTTGGAATAATCCATTGATCAACTAACGGCGAATCAGTTGGTATGGTAAAGAAGCCTGTTGCATTGGGTGCAATACGAGTAGTTTGAGAAAAATCAGAATACATCATATTTGCAAAAAGCTTAATGTCATCGGTTAAAGCAAAATCGGCACCTAGAATAACAGAGTCACGTGAACTTTCTGGCAAAATTTCAACTGTTGTAGTGTAGTCAAATTGACATGAGTCCACAACTTGGAAATTGTCAGGCGCACAATTGCCATTTGTCTTCAAATATGGGTTGAAAACAGTGGTCTTCTTTTCACCATTCTCCATATAAGTGACTCTGGCGTTACCAGGAATAGCATTCGGAGATCCCTTAACGTAATAATACTCTTGATTATTACGATTAAAGTTAATAATCCCAGTTTTAGCAAAATCACGATCCGTTGCTTTTAGTTGCTCTTGCTCGTCATGTCCAACAGAAAATAAAATGTTAAAACCATCTTTTTCATAATCACCAAAGCCACCAGTGAATGAAAGATTACTGCTTGTACCTCCCGATTCCTGTGGTTTGTTGTAACGCGCTGCTACGTTGAAACCTTGAAGATCTTTTTTGGTAATGAAGTTAACAACACCCGCAATAGCATCTGAACCGTACAATGCAGAAGCACCATCAGTTAATACCTCTACACGCTCAATTGCCGCAAGAGGAATACTATTCAAATCAATTGTTGAGCCTGAACCGCGGGGCGCCATTCTGCGTCCATTCATTAAGACGAGTGTGTAACTTGAACCCAAACCACGTAAAGAAGCAGATTTTACACCACCACCACCACCACCAACTGAATCTGCGTCAGTTGTAAATCCTTGCATTGATGGTAAAGATTGGACTAAATCACCAGCACTAGTCAGGCCAGTTCTATCAATATCCTCTCTTGAAATTACAGTGATCGGAAGTGAGCCTTCCATATCCGTGCGCTTAATACTTGAACCAGTAACTTCAATACGCTCGATCTTCTCGCCCTGAGCTTCCGCGGCAATAGCAGCTACTGATGTAAATGCTAACGCAGCAACTCCACCAACAAGAGCCAAACGTACTGAGTTTGCTAAAAAATTGTTTTTATGCATTGACTATCTCCCGATGTACTAGTTGTTTTTATTTTTAAACTGTTTCTGAGGCACAAAAAGACCACAGCTAAACAAGTTGCAACAATAGAAACACACACCCAAGAAAGTATCAACAAAAATAAAACAAAAGTATTACACCAAGATAATCGCAAAAAACAATAAAAACAATAAAAACAATAACTTAAACATCGTTAATGGTTAAGCAAAAAAAACAACAAATGCAACAGTAAGTCTTAATGCTTAATTTTCTCTGAAACAAAATGCCTTCCTAACCATAAGTTTAGCACTTGCATAGGCTGTCATGCTCTATACAGCGAAGGAGAAAAAATCATAAAGTCTTGATACAAGAAAAATTAATAATTAAATTAAATCAAATATTTGAGAGCGAAAAAACTTCAAAACGCTCCTTTGCGGCTTACAGAACTTTTAAAGTGAACACTGATTTTTGCCGAAGGATTATGAAAAATTTAAATGTTGCACAAGGACTAAAGATTTGCTGTACCAATAAATATACTCTCCAAAATGAGTTTGAAACGTGTCAACGCTATTCGGGACGGGTCATTTTTTCAATAAAAAGCCAGTCATTGCTGACTAATGCCGATCGTTTTAAGTAGTTGAACGATCTTTCAAGGGCTTCATAATCAGCCGCAACCTAAGTTGCGGCTGATTGTTTATGTCTGAATTTTCTAAAGAGCTACTCGTTACTGCGGAATTTTGCCAATCGCAGGATATTGATGTATTCGCCAAACATGTTCCCATGGATTGGGTGACTGAGGCTGTGCAACAAACTGGCAGGGCATCGCTTCGAACCCGCCGTTCCCCTGCAGAGCAAGCGGTTTGGTTGGTTCTAGGCATTGGTTTGATGCGTAACCGCTCGATTCAGCAAGTCTGTGATACGCTCTCACTGGCGTTTCCCGACGCCAAGGGGGAGCTCCCGCCACTGGCGACCAGTAGCATCATCAAAGCCAAAGAAAAGTTGGGTTCAGAGCCCATGCGTTATTTGTTCAAAACAACCGCTGCACAGTGGGAAACACAGTGCGAATTTGATGAGATTGCTGGATTGAAATTGCTCAGTGTTGATGGGACGTATTTTAAGACGCATAACACTGAAGAAAAACATCACTTTGGCTTTGCACAAAGCACGGCTTCTTTTCCCTCTGTGCTGGCGGTCACCTTAATGCCTACTCGCAGCCACTTACTTTCTGATGCGGCTTTTGGGCCTGTTACCCACAGTGAAATTCACTATGCACAGCAATTGGTTGGCTCAGCTCCCGAGCATTCGCTCACGTTGTTTGACCGCGGGTTTATGTCTGCCGAATTGCTCATCAGCTGGCAAGGAAGCGGTGCAAACACCCATTGGTTAACCCCGATAAAGTCTAAGACCCGCTATAGAATTATCGAGTCATTCTCAGAGTATGACCATCTGGTTGAGATGCCGGTATCACCCCAAGCTAAACAGCAAGCGCCTTATCTGGGGGAGCGCTGGCAAGCTCGCCTTATCCTTATTCCGTCACCCAAAGGTGATATCAAAGGGTTTATCACGTCATGTCTATGCCCCAACACTTATTCAGTGAACGATTTGCTCAAGGTGTATTGGCAGCGATGGGAGATAGAGAGGGGTTATGGCGAGCTGAAGCAATATCAACTGGAAAATAAACCCGTCCTGCGCAGTAAGAAGAAGGATGGGGTGTATCAAGAATTATGGGGTATCTTGACGACCTACAATATTGTTCGGCAAGAGATGGCCGCAATGGCAGTGCAGCATAAAGTTGAACCACAGAGGATAAGTTTCATTAATGCCCTGTTTTTAATCCAGGATGAGTTTGGTTGGAGCGACAGAGGGAGTCCAGGAGCGATCCCACAGCACTTAAAACGACTGAGGGAAAATGGCAAGAGGTTGATTTTACCTCCGAAGAGGAAACGACCCAGCTACCCGCGTGTGGTGCTAAAGAAAACGGTGAAATATCCAAGTAAAAATGCCACTCGCTCTTAAGCGAGTGGCATTAGTCATTGCTGACTGGCTTTTTGGGTAATATCTGAAAAGGTTCTTACTTCAAAGAACCTGAAACTTAGAGCGTGTAACGGATACCGATTGCAACGCCGTCAGATTCAGAAAGTGCCATTCTGGCTTCATGTTCCCCAGAAAAATCACTGTAATCTTTACGTGCTTCTACGTACAGAACTGTGTTTGGATCCCACACAAAGTGCAAACCGACAACGACAAACTGACGCTTAAACTCATCTGTAGGTTTGGCATTGAAGTTTGGCTGGATAACATAATCTTTACCGGCATCAAGCACGTTGTAAGAAATGAATGGACGTAGGCCATTGTCAAACTTGTAAGAAACTAAACTTTCAATACCATAGGCATCTTTGATCAAACGACCAATGTTGTCAGTATCATGGTTTTCTTGTCTGTTAACGTTTGCAGCAGCATATAAGCCATTATTATCGAAGTTACCCCAAGTGATACCTGCACCGTAGATAAGATCAACCGCTGTGGTTTGTTCGCCGTTACCATAGCTCACTTCAAATTCACCACGGTTAACGCCGGCAGTCAACGTCAACATGTCAGTAGCTTTATATGTTAGTGCAGCGCCGTATGTATAGTTAAACTCGACTTGCTGAGCATCATCAGCACCATTTCCCCAACGTTCAGCACATTCTTCCTGACTTACTTCTGGCTCATATTTTCCGCCATCTAATTTTCTAAGATCACAAGTATAGAAGCTACTGTTTTTCAACTGCGCTTGAACTGCGAAGCTAACATCGCCAAAGGCATTGCGATACTGGACCGTTTTATCACCACGACCCACGCCGTTTACCGCGCCGTCATCTTTGTTATAAGTGTAAACACCTGCAGTGTTGCCGTCCCACACAAAACCGTAGTTAGTGTTGTAAACGACATCGTACCAAGCACCCCACTGCTTACCGATAGTCAGTGTTCCATAAGTGTCATGGGACAGACCTGCGTAACCTAAACGGTTATAGAAGAACTCTTCTTGAACAGATTCGAAGCGATTGTTATAGACAATATCGCTATTACCCACTGGGTTTACGCCCCACTCTAATTTAGCAAAGGCTTTCCAACCGTCAGTCAACTCACGATTAAAACCAAAATTAATGCGAGATGCGCCGTTAACAACCTCTGTTTCCCCTTGAGTGTTGATCACGCGTGCATCAATAAAACCACCGATTTCTACGGCATTTTTATTATCTTTATAGATCTCGATAGCCGAGACTGATGGTACTAAAAACATGGCTGCAAGCGCAGTTGCTACTAACGTCTTGTTCATTTGGTGCTTAACCTTTTTTTGTTTATGTTTTGCCAACGTCATTCCGTTGTTATATTTCCTTACAATTTCCACTTAAAGGGTAGCAAATTTTCAATATCCCCTCAAAGCGAAACCTAAAGAATATGTCGATTAACATCACAAAAACAAACCAGTTAACCTCTACAAAACAGGTTAAAACGCTACATTCGCCACCTATAGCAACACACAAAGAACATTAAAAACACTATATTAACAGCAACTGCTTTGACGCAATATCCATGTAGTTTAGTTTCATTATCGAAAATACCGGCTCTGCAATAGGGCCAATTTGCTTATCAATGTAGTATTGGTAATCAATTGGTGACGTTCTGTACAGTAAGGGTTCCGGTCCATTTACAGTAATCAGGTAGTCAATTTGCGCCCCACGCTTGCCAAAAGTGGTATCACCTGTTAAGTCGCATAGTTGCCGGGCGACTTTAACATGTGGTGAAGATTTAGCCGTGTAATCTTCGATATTGCGCCGCATGCGTTTACGAAATACCAAATCATTATCCAACTGACCATCAAGCAATTTTTCAAACACGCTGGCTAAATAAACACTGATATCCCTTTGGTTAAACATTCGCTCATAGAGTGACTCTTGGACTTTGCGCGCTAAGGGACTCCAATCACTGCGCACTTGTTCCATACCTTTAAAGATAAGCTCAAGTTCATCGCTCGCATTGCGCCACGCGCCAACATAACGCTTTTTACTGCCTTCTAATGAGCCTCTTAAGGTTGGCATAAAGAACTGCTCGTAATGCCGTTCAAACTGTAACTCGAGAAAACTCTCAACTTGGTGATCAGCACAGATCTTAGCCTGCCACTTAGCATTGATATCCTGCGCCAGACTGTTACCCAAGGCGTTAATGTCTGAGAGATCAGGCTCGCTGCCAAGCCTGACAAAGGTCGAATCCGTATCGCCATAAATCACTTGATAGCCCATCTCTTCTATCCATGCGCGGGTTTGTTTCATGATTTGATGGCCGCGCATCGTGATCGAACTTGCTAACTTTGCATCGTGGAACACGCAGCCTTGAGAACCTAAAACCCCATACAGCGAGTTCATGATAATTTTTATCGCTTGGGATAACGGCGCATTATGTTCACGCTTGGCCTTTTCTCGCTGCTCAGATAAGGTTTGGATAAGCTTAGGTAAAATAGGCTGTTGCCGACTGAAACGGCCACCGAGAAACCCCGCAACACATTCAGACTCGGGCAACTGCAAGCCTTCAATCAATCCCTTAGGATCGATCAAAAAGGTGCGAATAATGGAGGGATACAGACTTTTAAAATCGAACACTAAGATGTGTTTATAAAGACCCGGCACAGAATCCATCACGTAGCCGCCAGGACTTTCAATGCCATCACTGGCAGGCTCTGCTGGAGCGACATAACCCGCTCGATGTAAATGCGGTAAATACAAATGATTAAACGCCGCCACCGAAGCCCCTACTCGCCCAAGTTCTAAACCTGTCAGTTCGGCACGCGCGAGGGCAAAATCCCACAATTGAGTGTGAGTAAAAATATCCCACACTAGGCGGCTATCGGTAAGATTGTAATGCGCTAAGGCTTGTTTATCGGTCTTAAACAGCTGGTCAATTTCTTCAACGCGATTATCGACGTTATGAATGGCCTTGCCTTCACCTAATAATTGCCGCGACACAAATTCAAGCGAGAAACGCTCAAAGTGATAAAAAGCCGCCTTAAGCCAATCGATACCATCGAGTACCACACGGCCCGGTAAGACTAAGGTTTCTGGGCGAAATTTATTATCAACCTTCCAATCGAGCATAGCGCCACCGCGGCCAATGGTGAGTGGAATACGGTGTAATAATGCACGGCGTGACAATAGCGCGAGATCGAAACTCACCACTGACCAACCGATAATAAAATCAGGATCAAACTCATGGAACCACGCGATTAATCGATGAATAAGTGCAGCTTCATCGACCACCCATTCAATATACTCGGGGGCGTTTGATTCAGCTTCGCCCACCATGATCACTTTTTCATAAGTCTGCTTGAGGCTGCCTTGCCCCTCGGCTTGGCTACTGTCTTGACCATATAGCGCAACCGAATAGAGTAACCCCTCAAAGCTGCATTCAAAATCCAGTGAAATACAGCGTAAATTCACCGCCATCAAGGGAGCAATACTCTTTGCCCGCTCGGCGATAAACACGGGCAGCGAGTTAGCCTCAAGACTGTCGCTAGTCGGCGCGTGTATGTTACTCGTCGCAGAGAAATGCCCTAAAAATGCCACATCCAGCGCCACAAACCGCTCGATTAAATAACGCTGTTCGGGTCGAATATCGGCTTCAAATAAGGGGATGTCGGCATCTTTAGCGATGCGCTGTAAGGTACGCATGCTGTTGCTCGATTTGGCATAAACACCACTGACAGCGCCGCCTTTAAAGCTTTTGAGTGCTAATGGCACAAACCGCAATGCTTGACCCGGCGTTTGTAACTGTAGAGCCGCCACATCCGTTTGATGGCAAAAACAAATGTGTTCAGTACCTTGCACTTCCACCAGCACAGGGCCTTGGGCGGTAGCCAGATAATACTGCAACACTAAACTCCCATGACGATGAATCGCATGGCGTGTTAAGACTCGACCTTGTACACTAACGGCCGTTGTTGCCTCTGGCTTCATCGCATGGGTTCCCAAATCGTATAGCTACTCAATTTAAATGCCGCCAAATGGCAGAAAAGTTTCTTAGGCTATGCAATCACTGTTATTATGTACAGCATTAATTCGATAAAGTAGTGACGCATGTTACCTGACAATGTAAAAACCCAGATCCGCGCCATCTATAAGGATATCGCTACCGCCTTGCCTCATTTTAGGCCGCGCCGCGAACAAAACTATATGGTGGCGGAAATCTCTAAGACCCTCGCCGGCGACTATGACAAAGATAGACGCATTATCGTGGTCGAAGCAGGCACTGGGATCGGTAAATCATTGTCTTACATCCTCGGTACCATTCCACTGGCATTAGCGAGCAAGAAAAAGGTCTGTATAGCTACCGCAACCGTCGCCTTGCAAGAACAATTACTGCATAAAGATTTACCCTTTTTTCTTGAGCAATCCGGCTTAAATTTCCGCTTTGGCCTAGTAAAAGGTCGACAACGTTATGTGTGTCTATCGAAACTGGCGATGCTCATCGGTGACGACAACAGTACACAAATGGCCATGTGGCAAACTAAGCCTGACAACAGCCAAGTAGCTATGATGCATGGCCTGTTAAAAGACTATAACGAAGGTCGCTGGAATGGCGAAATCGATACCTTAGCCGTACCGCTGCCTGATCACCTGTGGCAACAAATCGCCTGCGACAAACACAGCTGTCATCGTCAAGTCGCCAGCCACAGAAATTGCCCGTTCCATAAAGCCCGCGAAGATGTCGATACCTGGGATGTACTCATCGCCAACCACAGCTTGTTATTCGCCGACTTAGAGCTCGGTGGCGGCGTGATATTGCCCGATCCCGAAGACGTGTTTTATGTTATCGACGAGGCACATCACTTACCGATTGTGGCGCGGGATTTCTCCAGTGCACAGGCCACGCTGAGGGGCGCCTGTGACTGGCTCGAAAAAATTGGCAAAACCTGCGCTAAGTTACAAAACCAAATAAAGAGCAACAACATTATTGCTCCTGCGCAGGCGATGCAAGATCACTTAGGCGATCTTATCGCCCAGCTCAACCAAGTGGCCCACTACTGCGATACCCAGACAAAGCACTTTGCCAATCCTGAAAACCGTCTGCGTTTTGAGCACGGCAAACTGCCGGACTCATTACTCATTCTGGCTGAAAACCTTGCTGTGACCTCTAATCTTGCCCTCAAGCAGTTTAATAAAATGCTGTCACTGTTGGCAGAGGCGATTAAAGATGGCGACATTCCTAAACATCAATCCGAAGCACTATTAGCCGAAACCGGATTTATGCTGCAAAGGCTCGAGAATCTACAAAAATTGTGGAAGATGATGGCCAAGGAAGATAAGCACAAAGGCGCACCTATGGCGCGCTGGGTTGAACTTATCACAGGTAAACAAGTGGATTATCTATTTAGCGCTTCACCTATCGAAGTCGGCTTTATGCTGGAATCCATGCTGTGGCAAAAGGCCGCGGGCGTGGTCTTATGTAGCGCCACGCTGCGCGCACTCAATAACTTCGACCATTTCGTACATCAGGTGGGGTTATCACTCAACGATGGCAGTCGTTATTTAGCCTTACAATCGCCCTTCGATTACCCCAATAATGCGACACTTTATTTACCCAAAATGCGCACTGAGCCGACGGACGATGCCTATACGGCTGAACTTGCCGAACAAATCATCACCCTTATTGAAGGCGAAATGGCAACCTTAGTGCTATTCGCCTCCTACTGGCAGATGGAAAAAGTGGTTGAATTACTTGAAGGTAAACTCACCACTGAGCTACTTATCCAAGGCAATGCGCCACGGCAACAATTATTAGAAAATCATAAAGCTAAATGCGATAAGGGCGAACCAAGTATCTTGTTCGGCACCGGCAGCTTCTCTGAAGGTCTCGACTTGCCCGGTGATTATCTGACTAACTTGATCGTCACTAAACTGCCCTTTGCCGTGCCAACCTCGCCCGTTGAGCAAGCGCATGCAGAATATGTCAAAGTCAAAGGCGGTAATCCCTTCTTACAACTGACGATCCCAGATGCTTCACGTAAGCTTATTCAAAGTTGTGGTAGATTACTGCGTAAAGAGCAAGATTATGGCCGAGTGACCATTTTAGATAGGCGGTTAGTCACTAAACGCTATGGCAAGTCCTTACTGGATGCCTTACCGCCCTTTAGACGTGTTATAGAGTAGGATTAAAATTTGGAGTTGTTACTCGAGCCCAGTCATTGGGCCCTGTTGGCAGTCATAGGTCTTATCGCTGGATTCATCGATGCCGTTGTTGGCGGCGGTGGCCTATTGTCGATCCCCGCGCTGTTAACCTTAGGCATAGCACCGCACACCGTATTAGGTACCAATAAGTTAGCCGCCAGTTTTGGCTCTTCAATGGCGGCTTGGACCTATTATCGTCAGCACCTTTTTAAACCCTCATTTTGGTACATGGCCTTTATTGCCACCTTTATTGGTGCCGTATTGGGCAGTTTCTTAGTCTATTTAGTCGATACCCAATGGCTCGAAAAAGTCCTGCCACTGCTGATCATTGGCATCGCCATTTACAGTTTAATCAGCCCCAATGCGATATCAGATGTTAACTGCCAAGCCCCAACCAGCAAACCACCCGCCAAGCAACAATGGCTACAGGGACTTGCTTTAGGCACTTATGATGGTTTTGCCGGCCCTGGCATTGGCGCGTTTTGGACTGTCACATCCGGCTCTTTGTATAAACTGCCTTTACTGCACAGTTGCGGCCTCGCCCGCGCAATGACCTTCACCAGCAACTTGACCGCATTGACTATCTTTGGCTGGCTTGGGCAGGTAGAGTGGCAAATAGGTTTGTGGATGGGATTGTGCATGATGTTAGGCTCATTTATCGGCGCGCGCTGCGCGATTAAATTTGGCATGCCCTTTATTCGTCCACTGTTTATTTTGATCGTGCTAATGATTGCAGCAAATTTGGCATGGAGCGCATGGTTGTGAACACCCAACAATTACTGGTGATGCTGAAAAATCAGCTCAAAGCCCTAGAGCAAGAAGTACTGCAGCACGATAATCGACTCGCGCCGCCGCAGCGTAAACTCCTGCAAGAAACTGAGCGCTTTAATCATTCGCTGTTTGTCCAACACGGCGCCCAACTCAGCCCCTGTATTGAACAAATTCGTAGCAGCATTATACAGCTCGAAAAACAAATTAAGCTCAAGCTCGCCCCCCAGACGATTGCCCTCAGCTGTGAGCGGATCCAAGACAGATTCACCGCCGTCAAACGGGCCTTGCTGACGACCTCTATCGACATTAAGTCCAAGACTCAGCAACGTGCCAGTAGCCGCGCCCGTTTTGCTCAGCGTCAGAATCAGTCTCACCAAGCCAGTGGTTTCGATTGGATCGCCAATAACGTGATGCAAAATAGTCACGAGATCTATGAAGAATTGAACAAACACCTGAATTGGGCGAAAAAATTTGAACAAAAAATTGAAGAAATGGAATCAAAACTTGAAAACTGTCATAGTGCTGACAAAATAAAATTGCAAAATGACATCCTTTTGATGCATCGTCGTCTAGGAAAATGCAGGCAAGCTATTAGTTATATAGAAGATCGCATTCAAATATTCGAACGTCCGTATCAGAGTAATAATCGTTAAGGAGTAACAATTGAAATCACTTTTGCCAATCAGCAGCCTGCTAGTATTACTCGGTTCTGCTTCAGCCTTCGCCGCAGATCTCAACATTCCGATGTCATTTGAGTACCTTGCACTCGATGGTAAAAAAGTCGAGTCTAGCGTGTTCAATCATAAAAGCAGCTTAGAATTAACACCAGGCACTCATAAAATCGCCATTCGTTACCATGAGATGGTAGAAGACGATTTTAGCGATAGCCAAACCTTTGTTAAATCAGCCCCTTTCATCGTGACCTTAGACGTTGATGGCGACTATCAATATTACCTCCAAGCCGCCGAAGGCAAAGTCGTTAAAAAGCCAAAAGTTTACGCGCAAAACCCACAAATCAAATTGACCCGTGGCGACAAAGGCGACGTCAATTTCCAAGTGGTGAATACCAATTTAGAAGAAGAAAGCTTTGTCTCTCGCCTTTTCAGTGGTAATCAAGCCGTTGACGTTTCGGGAACTGCCGCGGCAGCAACCGGTGCAGCTGGCGCAGCTGGCGCAGTGGTTGCCGTTGCACCAGTGCCCGTGGCAACATCGGCTACCGTTAGCGCGACGTCACTCACTACTCCCGTAGACACTTCTAAAGCAACAGCTGCCAATCCACAACAAATGTTGCAATACTGGTGGTTACAAGCGGATGAGAAAACACGTAAAGAATTTATGAGCTGGGCAATTTCACAGCTATAACGACTTGCGATAACGAGGTTTAGTCAATATTGACTCTGATCCCACTGGTTTATCACGCCAGCTATTCCAAGCTGGCGCTTCCTCCTCATCACAGATTTCCCACGACCAAGTACGCGAATTTACGGCAGTACTTACTCGAGAATCAGCTGGCCACACCAGCCCAGTTCCACACGCCAACGGCGATGACAGCGCAGGATGTAATGCAAGTGCATCAACGCGAGTACGTAGAGCAGTTTATCGCGGGCACGTTACCAACAGCGGCGCTTAGACGGATTGGTTTCCCATGGAGTGAAGCCTTAGTCGAGCGCACCTTGCATTCTGTAGCAGGCACCACTCTCACAGCTTCATTGGCCATAAATCAAGGTATTGGCCTGCACCTAACGGGTGGCTATCATCACGCCCATTACGATTTTGGCAGTGGCTATTGTATTTTCAACGACCTTATCCTCGCGGCCAGAAATACCATCGAGAGCCAGCAAGTACACAAGGTACTGATTTTTGATTGCGATGTGCATCAAGGTGATGGCAGTGCAACACTCAGCCAGCGACATCAAGGGATAATCAGTTGCTCGATTCACTGCAAAGAGAACTTCCCGAGTCGTAAGCAGCATTCCCACCATGATATTGAGCTAACCAAACGCAGCGATGACAATCTGTATCTCGAAACCGTGGAGCAAACACTCGCCCTACTCATCCGCATCCACCAGCCAGATCTCATTCTTTATGATGCCGGGGTCGATATCCATCAAAATGATGATCTCGGTTTACTCAATATCAGCCAAGAAGGGCTATTCAGACGGGATTTAACTGTGTTATCAATGGCAAAATCGGAAAATATTCCAATTGCAGCCGTGATAGGCGGCGGCTATAGCAGAGACGCACTACAATTAAGCCAAAGACACAGCCAACTTTTTATTGCGGCAAACCATTTGTGGTAGCAAACTCAATGAAAACCGTCATGGAGCATAACGATGCAACTCGAAATCCGTAATTACTACGAAGTTCTTTTAATGGAAATATTGTCAGATGAAGGACTTATGGACGAGCTTCCTGAAGACTATCTCGCCGACTTATGTTGTGTGACCTTAAATCAACTGCCTGTGCGCTACATACGCCACCTCGTCGATACCTACTTCTTTGAAGACTATAACGAGCTGCAAGAATTAAAGCGTGAGATCCAGACCGCACTCGAAAAGTCCCGCGCCTTCCTTAAACAAAATCTGCAAAAAAGATTACAGGAAGAAGCCGAAGCCAATCGTTAATCTCGCTAAGGTCTGACTTTTGAGGGTATTTTAGCCGTTGCAGTGGCAGGAAAGAGGCAAACAATAGATTATCCCATTGCGTATAAAGTATTCACGCTATAAATGATTAACGGCAGAAAACAGAAATAGTCAGTTAGCTACTATATTGAATAAAATAAATTGAGTAGATATAGAGAAGTGAAACGAGAATAAAACAGAGGTATTGCAGAATTGGAGGTTCCCCTAGAGCCGACACCCCGGCACACGAGTCGCTTGCTGCGGTTGCTCCCTTCCGGGCCTGGCCGAGTTCACAAGTTATCATTGCGGGGGGACCCTAGGGTCACCATAACTTCGAGCATTGCTTTGAAAGATATAAACCAAAGCGCTTGCTTGAACGCCGAGGATTATCCCCCATGCCTCCTATGGGATCAAGCGCTAATCGACAAGATCTCTTAATATCCCGCCTAACTGCACAATCTATAAGCAAGTGAAGTGATTGAAATGATAAAAGCCTGCAAATGCAGACTTTTATAGACATTTCCCTGAGTTTCACTGTGTCAAACTTGGCATATTAAAAATTCAACAAGAGTGAAACTCAATACATAATGCAACTCAATCATCGCCTGAGATAATTACAACTTAATCAAATGACGATTCTGCTCAATCAACTTAGCCCCAACACCCGAGACATTGGCTAAATCGTCAATTGCATTGAACTTACCATTTTTGGTGCGATAATCGACAATCGCTTGCGCCTTAGCGGCACCAATCCCTTTTAGCACTTGTAACTGCTCTGCTGAAGCCGTATTGATGTTGACTTGAGCAGCATCTGGCATGGCTTTCTTCGCATCCGATGCCATATCGCTCGCCTCAGTTTTAGCCTGAGTCTGCATTTTAGCGGCGGCTTTAGTCGGGGTGTCTGCGGCGATTGCTGGCGTTGCCAAAAAAGCCGTTAATGCCATGGCGCTCATAATAGCGGGTATACATTTGGTGATGTTCATAACTCTTCCTCTATTCCATGAATTGCGGCCTCTCTTCCTACTTCCGTGGCCTCAAATCAAAAATAGTCTAAGCTGTCCCGAAATACCAAATCGGCGTCATAAATATTCACTATCGCTAAACTTCTGTCTTCTGCTCAATGAGCCAGTGCTTGACTATGATAAAAAGATGCAAAAAGCATCCTTTTATCATTCAAATAGCTAACGGTCTTTAAAATAACAACATTCATTAAGCTAATCGAGCTAACGCTTGATTCAAGTCGGCGATAATGTCGTCACAATCTTCTAAGCCAATAGAAATTCGCAGTAGATTATCACCAATGCCAGCCGCCGCTCTCGCCTCTGGCGTATAGGGAGAGTGTGTCATCGACGCTGGATGTTGAATGAGGGATTCTGCATCGCCTAGACTCACCGCAATAGAGAACAAGCTTAAATGCCCCACAAAGGCCATAGCCTCCTCTAAATTTGCAGCCAGTTCAAACGCGATCACGCCGCCGGCACGTTTCATCTGCTGACCAATGAATTTATGCCCTTGGTGAGAGGCAAGTCCGGGATAATACACCCGGTTAATACTGGGATGTTCGGCCAAAAACTCGGCCACGCGCTGGGCACTATCGCAATGGCGCTGTAAACGCACATCTAAGGTTTTAAGGCCGCGCAAGATCAGCCAAGCATCGTGTGGCGATATCACAGCGCCAATATCTTTTAAGATTTCATACTTCACTTTATGGAGCTGTTCTTCGCTGCCACACACTATCCCCGCAATCACATCGCCATGACCATTCAGATATTTGGTCGCACTGTGGATCACCAAATCAATACCAAAATCCAGCGGCCTCTGCAGTAATGGGGTCATAAAAGTATTGTCGACAATACTGACCAACTGGTGACGTTTGGCAATAGTCGCAATTGCTGCCAAATCAAACACCTGCAAATGGGGATTGACTGGGGTTTCACAGAAAATGACCTTAGTATTGGATTTAATCGCCGCTTCTATTTCTGCTACCGATGAGAAGTCCACTAGGGACACTTCAATACCAAAGCGAGCGAACTGAGTCGTCATTAGCGCATAGGTACAACCGTATACGGCATTGGATGCCACTAAGTGATCGCCCATCTGCAAGTTAGCCAGTAATGCGGCGGATACTGCGCCCATACCAGATGCGGTTGCAGCGGCGGCCTCTGCCCCCTCTAAAATAGCCATTTTACGTTCAAGCTCGGCGGTTGTCGGATTACCTAAGCGCGTGTAAATATACCCCGGCTCATTACCCGCAAATCGCTCACCACCTTGCTGTGCGGACTCAAACACAAAAGTCGCACTTTGATATAGCGGCGTCACTAAGGCGCCAAAGGCCTCACGCTCATGACCGCCATGAATAACCTGTGTTGCCGCTTTCCACATCTTGCCTGACTCATCTTGCATACCTAGCTCCTTGTAATTGGCCTTGAGCGGTTCCCGTTCTTGATTGATTATTGGTATGGAACACTCAATGCCCGCATTATGGACAATCCAATAGATAAGTTAATGAAACATTAGCCCTATCGAATAAGCCCTACCATAACGCGGCCAAGCACTTAAGCCAGTAGCATGGCGAAAATAGCAGCGCGCAAAGTGTAATTAACTTGTTACATAGCACTTTTCAGTCGCACTTGGTCATACTCGCTACCTGCAAAAAAACATAAAAAAATGCGCTAAGGAACCAGTCCATTAGCGCATCTACTTTCGGCCGATTTAAATCGGTTAATTGTTTGATATTAAATAATATCTACTCTTTAGATTTATCTTTAGCTGACTTAGCTACCTTGTCATCAACATCGGCAAACTGGCCTTTTAATGCGTCGCGGCCTTCCTTAGTAAACAGCTTGCCTGAAAACTGCTTCAGTTCGATCAACAATTCCTGATGCACTTTAGACAATTTAGGCCTTTGCTCTTCCCTAAACACAATCGGCCGACACAGCGCCATGGCTTGATATCCAAGGCGCGCTGTTAACATGCCGCCCCCTAAGCCTTGGGCCAAGCGAGCAGACAATTTACCTGTCATTTCAACCGATAACAGCTGTGTCCCTAAATCGGTAACTAACTCACTGGTGCCCGCATAAATAATATTAATGATGATACTGCGGATAAGTTTAATTCGGCTCCAATAACCTAGCTCTATGCCATAACAGCGGGCGACATCACGCAGCATACGTTGATTACGCCAAAGGATGATTGCCATATCGAGCACAGCTAACGGACTGGCCGCCAGTAGCACTGCCGACTCAGCCGCATAGCGTCGCACGACTTTTTTGGCCAGTTCATCTCGCTCCGTCAGCACTAAGTCCTCGAATAACAAGACTTTCTCGGCATCATTATGTTCATCTTTTAATGAGCGACGCAGTTGCTGCAAACCTTGGCTGTCGCCATAGTGGCACACTATGTTATCGATAAAGCTGTCTGCCTCACCCATTTGCATGCTCTGCGTCAGCCTAGCGCCTGTTTCTTGGGTATCGGCGACCTGTTTGAGTCGCTTCAGTTTGCGGTACTCACTAAACGCCCCCGCCAATGCCCACGCACTGACGACCCCAAGCACCACGCCATAAAAACTAAACAACCAAGGGCTCTCAAGCCAGGCATCCCTCAATCCTAATCCTGTTTGAACCACTACGAGCAGCAATAAACTCGTTACCGCCAGACGAGCGAGCCAAGACCAACGGCGTGATTTTACAAGTTGAGGCGATACCGATTTAGCATCGATCATTTTTGGATGGGCAGACAGCGTTTCATCCATCAATTCCTCAATATTAGCAGCCACTTCTTGCACTGGTGTATGCGGATCAAAGGCTTTCGCCCCTTTGAGCTCCTCTTTGCTGGATTTGAGCTCCACGACTTGTGAGTCAAACAGCTGCTGCTTTTTCAGCGGCTTATGTTCAACTGAGTGTGCAAATGAGTTCGCAGAAGAATTAGAAGCCTGCTCATTAGCGTTCTCCGATAGCTTTAACGTCATTCCAACTTATCTCCCAGTAAGTACTGCAGCAAATGATCGAGACGAATATGGTCAAAGTGCACTTGAGATGGGTCAACATTGGCATTGATCGGCGGTGCAAAGCCGACAAAGTTAAACCCTTGGTCACGCCAAAAATCAGGCTCAGGTAAGCGAGTGGGCACTTCGCCTGGAAACAAGGTCAGGGCTTTACCATTGAGTCCCGTCCCCTGCACGACTTCGACCTCGCCCTCTTGGGTCGTTACCATGCCATGGCGAGTCGCTTTGATGGCGCTAATCGCCATCGTCTCCACTTTACAACCATCGAAACTGGCAAAATGCTGGCTGTGTTTCAACATATCGGTCAACAGTGACAAAACATGGCTCTGCTGATCGCGGGTCACATGGTCAACCTTGCTCGCAGCAAACAATAAACGATCGATACGGGGAGAAAATAAACGCCGTAAATAACTCGATTGGCCAAACTGAAAGCTTTCCATAATGGCATTAAGCGCCGCGCCCATATCCTCAAATTGCTTTTTACCGCGATTCAACGCACTAAAACAGTCAACGAGCACGAGTTGCCGATCAAAACCGGCAAAGTGATTTTTATAGAAAGGCTTAACCACTTTAGCCACGTATTCTTGATAGCGTTTTTCCAGTACATGGAATCCACTGTGTTTATCGCTTTGCGAAAGCGCTGCGAACTTTTCATCATTAACTAATAACAGGGGGAAAAAAGCTAATAAGGGAGCGCCCTGCCATTCACCCGGTAATAACATGCGTCCAGGCTGCGCTTGGTAATAACCTTGCACGTGCACTAAATCATTGAGTAATAACTGATATTGATCGGCAATCCGCTTTAATTGCTGCTCATCGGCGCTAGCGGCTAAATCTAATGACATCAAAGATTGTTCAAACTCGGCATACAAGGGAGAGCTTTTAAGATTCTCGATGCGAACTTGTTGAGCACGGCACCAAGTAACGAAGTCTTGGCGCAGCATAGGTAAATCGAGTAGCCATTCGCCGGGGTAATCGACTATGTCCAAATACAGTGTGGCGGTATCAGAAAACTTGGCCAATAAGCCCTTTTGCGGTCGGTATTTAATCGCCAGTCGTAATTCAGAAATAGTGTTAGTGGAGGCTGGCCATGTAGCAGGATCAGAAGTGAGCGCTAACATGGCGCCTTGATAATCAAAACTGGCGATTTCCAGATCCGGCTGCATGGCACGCTTAACCCCGAGCAAACGCTGATCGCGGCTCACCTGCCACAGTGGCAAAGCGCTGTTGTTGCGGGCGTGGGGTAAGGTTGAGACAGGACCAGAATTAAGTAACTGATTGACTAACCCTGTGATAAACGCGGTTTTTCCCGCACCAGAAAGCCCAGTCACGGCCAAACGTAAATGCCGGTCCGCGGTGCGATGTAACAGGGATTGTCCCTTTTGGGTTAATTTATGGAGCGAGGCATCAAGCATTCCCATAGAGACTTCCCTTATGTCGAATGATGTTAACTTATGTCAAGTGATCTTGACTATACACTGGAGTGAAACAGAGATTAAGCAACAAGGGCGGACATGGCCGCCCTTTAGAAGGGTTACAAACTATTGATTTGTCTTTTTAAATCAAAGTTGTCAGAGGTGACGTGACGTTCTAAATTTTGTAGCCTGACTTCCAGACTTCGAAATTGACGACTCACGTCGCTCAGCGCTTGCTTTGCGGGTTCTCCCGACTGCCACGGCTTCTTCTTCACCTCGATATCGTCTCTATCGTAATGCTTTTGCTGCTTGATGTCTAAAATCACCCATAAAGCGACATAGATGATAAACACTACACCAGAGCCGCCGAGTAAGAAGATAGACACCGCCAGTACTCGCACTAACCAAGTTTCAATCGCAAAGTACTCGGCAATCCCTGCACATACACCCGCTATTTTGCCTGACTGGGGAATGCGGTACAAAGTACGGCCATTAGATCCTCTCATGTTTCCCCCTCCATTCGGGCGATTCTGTATCCAGAATGGCCTCTAAGGTCTCGATACGCGCCGCCATTTTATCGGCCTTGGATATCAAGTCATTGAGTTGTGAAAACTCTTCCTCAGTGAGTCCCTGGCTCACTTGTCGCTTACTGCGATAATGAAGAACTAACCATATTGGCGCGACTATCACCATGAAAATAATAATCGGCGCCATTAGCACGTCCATATCCATAACTCACCTCTGAATTGTTATTCTTTTGACTTAGTTGGCGCTTTACCTTTTACCTTGGCTTTTAGCGCTGCCAGTTCTGCATTCACAGAATCTTCCGCTTCTAGCGCCGCAAACTCATCGGCTAAGGTTTTTTTGCTGCCAAGATCGTAAGATTCAACTTGGGCTTCTAAGCCTTCGACGCGGCGCTCATATTGCTCAAACTTGAGCATAGCGTTGTCGATCTTGCTTGAATCTAACTGCTTTTTCACTTCTAAGCGTGATGACGCTGTTTGAGTGCGCAAAATAATGGTCTTTTGGCGCGCTTTTGCATCGAGCAGCTTTTCTTGCAACATGCCCACTTCATCTTTCAAGCGTGCGATATGTTCATCGATAACGGCTAACTCTTGATTCAGCGTGTCTGCTAAACCGGTCGCTTTTTGTTTTTCAACTAAAGCGGCTTTCGCTAAGTCTTCACGGTCTTTGGACAGTGCCAGTTCAGCCTTATCTTGCCAATCTTGCACTTGCTCTAACACGCGGTTGATACGACGTTGCAGCTCTTTCTTTTCAGCTAACACTTTAGCTGAGGTAGAACGTACTTCAACGAGTGTGTCTTCCATTTCTTGGATAATCAGTCGAACCATTTTTTCTGGGTCTTCGGCTTTATCCAGCAATGCGCTGATATTAGAGTTAATGATATCGGCGAAACGAGAGAAAATTCCCATAATCCTATCCTCAAATTAATGTTGGTCTCGTATAAGGTAATACACTAACCGTGCCAACTTTTACTTCTTATTTAAATACAGCATCTTAAACAAAATTTTAACTTTTACTTCCTTTTACGCTTCAAGCCACTTATTATCATTTTCACCAAATTTTAGCGCGAAAGACTAAAAAATATCGTGGATAATAAATTTCAGCAAGACAACCTTATCGGTCAATCCAACGCCCTACTCGAAGTGTTAGAACATGTGTCGCAAATAGCGCCGCTGTCTAAACCCGTACTGATTATTGGTGAACGTGGCACAGGTAAAGAGCTTATTGCCGAACGCTTACATTATCTGTCTAAGCGCTGGGATCAAAGTTTTATTAAGCTAAACTGTTCATCTTTGAGTGAAAATTTACTCGAGAGCGAATTATTTGGCCATGAGTCAGGTGCCTTTACTGGCGCCAAAGGCAAACACGAAGGTCGCTTTGAGCGCGCCGACGGCGGCACCTTATTCCTCGACGAATTAGCCAATACCTCAGGACTTATCCAAGAGAAGCTTCTGCGTGTTATTGAATATGGCGAATTTGAACGAGTCGGCGGCAGTAAAACCGTGCAGGCTGATGTTCGTCTAATCTGCGCCGCCAACGAAGATTTACCATCACTTGCTGACGCAGGCGAATTTCGTGCCGACTTGCTCGATAGACTCGCCTTCGACGTGATCACTCTGCCACCGCTGCGTTGCCGCCCAGAAGACATAATGACGCTGGCGGAATACTTTGCCGTTGGCATGGCCCGCCAGTTAAAACTGCAACTGTTCAGCGGATTCAGCGCCCATGCGGTCGAGCAACTAATGACCCACGACTGGCCAGGCAATATCCGTGAACTTAAAAACGTGGTCGAGCGCAGCGTTTATCGTAATGGTGGTGAAAATCGGCCCATCGACCATATCACCCTCGATCCCTTTGCTTCTCCCTATAGACCTAAAACTCGGATCAAGACCCGCGAACGTCAAATCACCTCAGTCGCACCAACAACCCTTGCCAGCACGCCGCAATCTGCGCCGATACTTGAGGCTGAAGTACCAGCCAATACTGAGTCTTCAGTGAATAGCTTTAATTTTCCGCTGGATTTTAAAGAGCAAACTGAGAAATACGAAATGGATCTGATTCAGCAGGCGCTCTCAAGCAGCCAATACAACCAAAAGAAAACCGCCGACATGCTCGGATTAAGCTACCACCAACTGCGTGGCATCCTTAAAAAATACAATTTACTTGATAAAGCATAAGCAGATTGCCCATGGGGGAGATGCACTGCTAAAATAGCCGTTCATAGTCGATAAAATAATGATTTATAAATGAGTGTGCTAATTAGACGCCTGTGCCTAACAACTGCAGTTTCTTGTATGAGTTGGTTGTTGGTCGCGTGTGGCCCCCAACGACTCCCTTCCGGTTTGGTGTATTGCTCCGAAGGGAACCCTGAGTCTTTTAATCCACAATTGGTGACGTCTGGCACGACAATCGATGCCACCTCGCACCAAATTTATAGTCGCTTAGTGGATTATGATACCCAGTCAGGCAAGCTTGTCCCTGCCTTGGCGACGAGTTGGGCTATGTCCGATGATGGCTTAAGCTATCGCTTCACCCTCAGGGAAAACGTGCAGTTCCAGCATTCGAAGCGGTTTACCCCGACACGGCCCTTCAATGCCGACGATGTGTTGTTCTCCTTTAAGCGTATTATCGATACCCAGCATCCTTATCATTTTGTCTCCCGCACGGGTTATCCCTTCTTCCAAAGTATTGGCTTTTCTGAACAAGTTAAAGGGATAGAAAAGATAAACGATCATGAAGTGGTCTTTTATTTAACCCGCAAAGACGCTTCTTTTCTGTCAAATCTGGCCACCGACTTTGCGGTGATCTTATCCGATGAATATGCGCAGCAGCAGTTAGCCTTGGGTCATCCTGAAAACGTCGACCACTATGCCATTGGCACTGGGCCGTTCACTTTAGTTCAGTACGCGAAAAACGAATATATTCGCTATCGTCGTCATCCTGACTTTTGGGGCGAACCAGCAAAAATCGATATGTTGGTATTTGATATCACGCCAAAAAGTACCGTCAGACTCGCAAAACTTATCGCGGGGGATTGCAGTGTATCTGCGCTGCCCAAAGCGGGTGAGCTGCCCGTTATCAAGCAACATGAAGAATTGAATATTGAGTCACAACCTGGACTCAACGTAGCATTTTGGGCCTTTAATACGCAAAAGCCGCCCCTGAATGATGTCCGAGTACGCCGCGCACTGGCCTATGCGGTCGATAAACAAAATATCCTGCGGGCGGTTTATCAAAATACCGCCATTGAAGCCACAGGCGTTCTGCCGCCAGCGTCTTGGGCCTACGACAATAACAAAGGGCTTGTGGATTACAATCCGCAAAAAGCGCGCGACCTCTTAAAAGAAGCAGGCATTAAAAATCTCAGTATCGATATTTGGGCTATGCCAGTTGCCCGCGCCTATAACCCCAATGCGTTAAAAACGGCCGAATTAATTCAATCGGATCTGGCCAACATAGGCGTCAAAGTGAATATCGTCAGTTACGACTGGAGCGTGTTTAGTCAGCGGCTCAGCCGCGACGACTATGATTCAGTGCTGATTGGCTGGAATGCCGATAACAGCGATCCGGATAACTTCTTTACTCCACTGCTAAGCTGCGCGGCGATGCAGTCGAACAACAATCGTTCGCGCTGGTGTAACCCTGAGTTTGATGCCATCTTAGATAGTGCAAGGGAAGTGTCAGATCAGGGCGAACGTAAAGTGATTTATCAGCAAGCAGAAGCCTTTTTGGCCGAACAAGTACCTATGTTGAGCCTAGCCCATGCCAAGCGTGTGGCGTTAACTCGTAGTGATATCAAGGATATGCAACTCACGCCTTTTGGCGGTATTTCCTTCGCCCACACTAGCCAAGCACAAGAGGAGGCGAATTAATGTTTAAATACCTACTGCGCCGCCTCAATTTGTTTCTGGCCACTTCGTTAGTCATGGTAGGTGTCTTATTTTACGCTACCGGCTTGTTTCCGGTGGACCGCACCCACGCACTCACTGGCATACATATACCGACGGCGAGTCAACTGGTTCAAATCGAACAAGACTACAAATTAGATAAAAACCAAGCGTGGCAATTTATCGCTTATCTACAACAAAGGCTTAGCGGTAATTTAGGCATTTCAGTCACCTCACATCAAGAAGTGGCCGAAGAGCTCAGCGCTGTCCTACCCGCCTCCTTCGAACTTGCTGTGATGGCGGCCATTATCGCGATTTGCTTTGGTGTGCCCTTAGGTGTGCTTGCTTCCCAGAGCCAACATAAGCTCACCCAAAATACCATTATGGCGATCACGCTAACGGGCTACTCTGTGCCCGTGTTCTGGTTAGGTCTTTATCTTTCGCTCTGGTTTGGCGTCGATCTTGGTTGGTTACCGATTTCGGGACAAATCAATTTGTTATATGAAATCAAACCTGTCACTGGCTTTATGTTGGTAGATACCCTGTTGTCAGAGTCTGAATACGGCATGTCGGCATTTAAAGATGCGCTGCTGCACATCATTTTGCCTGCCACGACACTGGCCGTGTTACCTTTTACTGTGGTGGTTCGCAGCACTCGTTCGGCGATGATGAATGTAATGAATCAAACCTTTATCCGCGCCGCCGAAGCCAGAGGCATGCATACAAGTACAATTATACTGCGCCATGCACTACCCAATGCATTGATCCCTGTGCTTAAACATTTAGGACTCATGCTTGGCTCATTTGCCAGTTATGCCATAGTGGTCGAAATGATTTTCTCATGGCCTGGCGTGGGTTCTTGGTTGGTTTCAGGGATTTACCAACGGGACTACACTGTCATCCAAGGTGGTATTTTGGCCGTAGCCCTATTGATTATCTTCCTAAGTATCTTGATTGAAGTGCTGCATACAGTCTTTAATCCACTGAGCAGAAAAGACCTTTATGCCACCAGTTAAAATTTATCAAGAAGATCAAATTGCCTCCCCGACTATGCGGGTTTGGCTTAACTTTTCAGCTAATCCTTTCGCCTTGGCAGGTCTGTGGACGATTGCATTCCTACTCTTGCTAACGCTATTTGGCCCTATGATTGCGCCCTTTCCGCCAGAGGCACAAGATCCAAGAGCCTTGCTATTGCCGCCCTCTTGGGATCCCTCAGGCACAGTGGCACACTTTTTAGGCACAGACGATTTAGGCCGCGATATCTTCAGCCGATTATTACACGGCGCGCACTTGACCTTTGGTATGGCGCTGCTCATTGTTGTCACCGCGTTATTCACAGGCTTTATTATAGGCTCACTGTCAGGCATGATGCGGGGCTTAAAATCCAGTATTCTCGGGCACTTACTCGATGCATTGTTATCAATCCCTTCATTATTGATGGCCATTTTAGTGGTGGCGGTAATGGGGCCAGGGCTTGAAAATGTGTTCTGGGCCGTCGGAATTGCCTTAACCCCGCAATTTGTGCGCTCGATACACCAGTCAGTGCATGAAGAGTTACAAAAAGAATACGTCACAGCGGCGCGTTTAGATGGCGCGAACTCAATGCAAATTTTTTGGTATGTCATCATGCCAAACGTGTGGGAAGTGGTGATCATTCAAACCACGCTTGCCATTTCTGCCGCCATTTTAGATATCGCCGCCCTCGGTTTTTTAAGCTTGGGCGCGCAGGCACCAAGCCCAGAATGGGGCGCTATGGTCGCCCAAGGTATGGATAATTTATTAACGGCGCCTTGGGCTGTAACTATCCCGGGCTTAGCGATTCTTTTCAGTGTGCTTTCCATTAACTTGGTTGGCGATGGCCTACGGTCGGCGCTTGCGCCCATCAGAAACTAACTTATGCCTTTACTCGACGTACGAAATCTCACGATTGAACTCGATACGCCCCACGGTAGAGTGCGGGCGCTCGAAAAAGTCAGCTTAACGCTCAATGCGGGCGAAATTCATGGCCTAGTCGGTGAGTCAGGCTCTGGACGAAGTTTGTTAGTCAGAGCGATTCTTGGGATCCCAGGTCCAAACTGGACCATCACAGCCGATCGCATGATGTGGGATGGCAATAACTTGATGGCCATGAGCTCAAAAGAGCGCCGCAATCTGATGGGTTCAGACATGGCGATGATCTTCCAAGATCCATCGGGCAGCTTAGATCCGGCGCAAACCGTCGGCAGTCAGCTGATGCAAGCTATGCCTAAGAATCCCAACGCCTATTTTTGGCAACGGCGTCGACATGCACGGCTGACAGCGCAAAAATGGCTGCATAAAGTCGGGATTAAAAATCCTCGACAGGTCATGTCTAGCTATGCGTGGGAATTATCCGAAGGCGAATGCCAAAAAGTGATGATTGCGATGGCGGTTGCAAACCAGCCTCGCCTCTTGATTGCCGACGAACCCACAAGCTCAATGGAACTCAGCACTCAAGCGCAGATATTCAGATTATTATCTCAATTAAATCAATTACAAAACGTATCGATTCTATTGATCAGCCACGAGCTTGAAACCTTAGCCCAATGGTGCGATCACTTATCCGTGCTCTATTGCGGTCAAGTTATGGAATCAGGGCCGACGGACGAAGTGATTAAGCAGCCTTATCATCCTTACACTAAGGCGCTGCTTGACAATATGCCCGACTATTCAGGCTCAGGTGGACATAAGGCAATTATGCCCACCCTTCCTGGGTCTGCGCCCGCCTTACAGCATTTGCCAATCGGTTGCCGTTTAGGACCTCGTTGCCCTGAAGCCCAAAAAAAATGCGTTAATCAGCCAAATTTAAGTCATATTAAAGACCGCTATTTTGCCTGTCATTTCCCTTATCACGGCGAAACCCACAATGACGACCCCACTGCTTAAAGTTAACGATCTTTATAAAAGATACGATACCGGTTATAGGGGCTTTTCCCGCCAATATAACGATGCATTAGCGCCTGTATCCTTCGAGCTCCAACGCGGCGAAACCTTAGCCATAGTGGGTGAAGCAGGTTCGGGTAAGAGCACCTTAGCCCGCATTTTAGTCGGTGCAGAGCCCCGCAGCGGTGGCGAGATTTTTTTCGAAGGTGAAGCCTTAGACAGCCGCGATATTAAGCAAAGATGCCGCTTGATTCGAATGATTTTCCAAGATCCGAATACCTCACTAAACCCGCGTTTGACAATTGGCCAGTTGCTCGATGAGCCGCTGCGTTTTAATACCAAAATGTCGGCGCAATCGCGGCACACCCAAGTGGTCGACACATTACGCAAAGTGGGCTTATTACCTGAGCATGCTGAGTTTTATCCGCACATGATTTCCGAAGGCCAGAAACAGCGCGTTGCGGTAGCGCGAGCCTTAATGCTCAATCCTAAAATTATTATTGCCGACGAAGCCTTGACCGCGCTTGACCTTTCAGTACGCTCACAAATTCTTAATTTGCTGCTGAAACTGCAAAAAGACCTCGGCTTGTCATATATCTTCGTATCCCATAATCTCAATATTATTCGCCATGTTAGCGATAAAATTATGGTGCTGCACAAAGGTGTAATGGTCGAGAAAGCGCCTACAGAACAGATATTTAACTCGCCACAACATGAATATACCCAGAGGTTGATCCAAGAGCAAAGTCTGTTTGTCCATAAACGTTAAACTGCTCCAACCACTTAAATAATCAGGTGAATTGGCTAAAAATAGGTGCCATTTACCCGCCGAAATATTTATCCTATTGGTCATTTTGATAGAAGAAGCTTAAACATGATTATCAAACCAAAAATTCGTGGATTCATTTGTACCACTACACACCCAGTCGGTTGTGAAGCAAACGTTCAAGAACAAATCACGCTAACCAAAGCTAAAGGTAAAATTGCTAACGGCCCGAAAAAGGTATTAGTGGTTGGTTCATCAAGCGGTTACGGTCTGTCTTCACGTATCGCCGCCGCTTTCGGTAGCGATGCCGCAACGATTGGCGTGTTCTTCGAAAAGCCAGGTACTGAAACGAAACCAGGTACTGCGGGTTGGTACAACTCTGCCGCTTTCGACAAATTTGCTAAAGCTGAAGGCTTATATTCTAAGAGCATTAACTGCGATGCCTTTAGCCATGAAGCAAAACAAAAAGTGATCGAACTTATTAAGCAAGATCTCGGTGAAATCGACATGGTCGTTTACTCACTGGCATCACCTGTGCGCAAACTGCCAGATTCTGGTGAACTTATCCGTTCTGCATTAAAACCAATCGGTGAAACTTACACTGCGACTGCGGTTGATACCAATAAAGATTGCATCATTGAAGCCACCGTTGAGCCAGCAACTGAGCAAGAAATTGCCGATACAGTAACGGTTATGGGCGGCGAAGATTGGGAACTGTGGATCAAAGCCTTATCTGAAGCCGGTGTATTAGCGGATAACTGCAAAACCGTAGCCTATAGCTATATCGGTACTGAACTGACGTGGCCAATCTACTGGCACGGCGCCCTTGGCAAGGCCAAGATGGATTTAGACCGCGCAGCAAAAGCCTTAAATGAGCAATTGTCAGCCACTGGTGGCAGCGCTAATGTCGCGGTACTGAAGAGCGTTGTGACTCAAGCGAGTTCGGCTATTCCAGTCATGCCTTTGTATATCGCTATGGTATTCAAGAAAATGCGTCAGGAAGGTCTGCATGAAGGTTGTATGGAGCAAATCTATCGCATGTTCAGTGAGCGTCTATTCCGCGCCGATGGTGCTAAGCCAGAAACCGACAGCGACAATCGCATCCGTTTAGACGATTGGGAACTGCGTGAAGATATTCAGCAACACTGCCGTAATCTGTGGCCACAAGTGACCACAGAAAACTTGTCAGAATTAACGGATTACCGTGAATACAAAGCTGAATTTATTAAATTATTCGGCTTTGGTATCGAAGGTATTGATTACGATGCCGACGTTAACCCATACGTTGAGTTTGACGTTATCGAGCTCTAATCGACTGCGATAGCTAGTCACTGCTTATCACAACGTTAAACGCCACTTTTTAGTGGCGTTTTTATTTGCAACGCCCGAACTAAGATGCGCTACACTAGCTTTCACCAATCACTCCCTAATAATCCCTCAATAAGGAAAGACGATGAAAATTAGCGCAAGAAATACGCTCAGCGGTACGATCAAATTCATAGAAATGGGCGCGGTAAACAATGAAGTGACGATCGAACTTGCACCCGGAGTCGTATTGACCTCTGTGGTGACTAAAGCGTCCTGTGAGCGCCTAGGTCTTAAAGTGGGGGATTCGGCTTATGCACTTATCAAAGCCAGCAGCGTGATGATAGGCGTTGATGACTAGCCCGACTGTAACGCTGCGCTTGATGTTATGGCGTATTGAGTCTGACTGTGTTGCAGTAGCTTATTCCCTTCAAACTCATCGACATACTTCATCGCATTGTGTCCCGTCCTAAGATAGGTTGACAGTTTTTAGGCCAGCTCCAGTAGCTGGCCTTTTCTATTGTGCACCTGATTAGGGGTTGCCATAT
>NZ_JAUOES010000035.1:0-37469 GCF_031932065.1 Shewanella scandinavica | reverse complement strand
CCTCAGAAGTAAACTCCCTTGTGCTGCCGCTCGACTTGCATGTGTTAGGCCTGCCGCCAGCGTTCAATCTGAGCCATGATCAAACTCTTCAATTAAAGTTTTGTTGCTTCCGCCTTACGACTTCAGCGGCTCAATGAATTCTGATTTTTTGTTTCTAACTAAAGAAACAAACTGTACATATTGCTATGAACACTCATTGTTACATTGATTTAAATTTTTGACTGCCAACCCTAAGGCTAAGCAGTTTCGATTAACTCAACACCTGTGAGTGTCCACACAGATTTCTTGTTTTATCTTGTTAAAGAGCAACTCAACCTCGTAAGAGAAGATGAGTACCACACTGAGCGCCGAACGCTTCCAGTTGGCTAGGGCTGCGTATACTACGCATTTCCCGTTTCGCGTCAAGGAGTTTTTACAAACTTTCTCAACACTCATCAATCAGTAAACTCATCGATGAACTGTCACATCAGGCTGCTTAACGCTGTCTGCCGTGTCAGTGGATGCGCATTATAGGGAGCAGGAGATTTTGTGCAACCCCTATTTTAAGGAAATTTGCAGTTAATTCTAATTATCTAATCTAACCACACCATACCCACCACTTACCCCCGAAGTTATCCACACACAGCTCATTTTAGACTCAATTTCAGCTTAAAATGAGGTTTGATGAGCCTCAATTACTACGAATAAAGCATGGAGATTCCGTTGATTCTCGAGGCTAGAGGTGGATTCTTGATGCAGCTTGTTCTAATAAATGGGCGAACGACAGATTAAAGAAACTCTTTGCCGACTTAATCAGAAATACAGGTTGTATTGCACAAAGCTGATATTGGCCACTTGTTAGTTATGAGCTTATCTATTAAAGCTAAGTTGATTCATCAAAGACGTCATGCACATTATGAGTGGCATGCTCGCTGACCTATATTTTGTGACAGGAAATTTAGTGGCAATAATTTTGAAGCAAAAAATACCCGCCAGTGGCGGGTATTTTCTTATTTAGCTATGGCGTTAAACGCTGAGCTTATTCTTCTACTGGCGAGACCACGAACAGTAAGTCACCTTGAGACACTTGCTGACCATTGCTGTTCAGGATGCGCTCGATGCGATACTTCTTATTCTCAGGGTACAGAATCGCACTCTGACGGTTAAAGCCGGCTAAGGTCACTTGCGAGAACATCTTCATCGCTTCTGTTAATGCTAGCGTTTGATCGACTGTGACTATGTCACCTTCTTTCACGAAGTCCGCTTCACCCGGTGCAGAAGAGGTATAGAAGATACCTGCGCCTTGGGCTAACACTTTCAGTTCGTTACTTTCACCAACGCGCAGTGACTCAGTGTCCACTTCCACAGTTTCAGCGGCGGCTTCCATTTCAGCGATCAACGCAGGAATATCCAGCTCAGCCATTAAACGTGGCAGATAGTTAGTATCGTAAACACCTTCGTTGAAGGTACCGTCTTTCAGAATAAGCTTGAGTAACGGAATGTTAGTCGCGATGCCTTTCAGCACTACGCTGTCTAAGTATTCGTACAGTTTGGCAATCACATCCTCACGGTTTTCACCGCGCATGATGATTTGCGCAATCAAGCTATCGTAGTATGGCGATACTTCTTTACCTGGCGCTGCAATCGAAATGATTTCCACATCTGGATGATCAGGGAACACACATTCAGTGATCTTGCCCGGATTTGGGATCAGCTGCAGTATGCCGTGGCTATCGAGCGCCGCTTTCTCAGCCGTCACACGTACTTCCATCGCATAACCAATTTCTTTAGGCTCTAATGCTTCAATTGAACGGCCAGCGGCAATATCAAACTGCGCACTAACGATATCAATACCTGAAGTCGCTTCCGTAACAGGATGCTCAACCTGCAGACGCGTGTTCATCTCCATGAAGTAGACTTCGTTTGCATCTAAGTTATAGATGAACTCAACGGTACCTGCGCCCATGTAATCGGTCGCGTCACCTAAAGCACGGGTATAAGCCAGTACTTGTCGCTTCAGCTCATCTGGCAACATAGTTGAACCAGACTCTTCGACCACTTTTTGGTTGTTACGTTGAACCGAACAGTCACGCAAACCTAATACTTTGGCGTTGCCGAACTTGTCACGCAGTAACTGCACTTCGATGTGACGCAGCGATGTCACATATTTCTCTAGGTACAAGTCACCATTACCAAAGGCTGCAGCCGCTTCAGTCGCAGTTTTTTGGAATAGACCAATCATGTCTTCAGGGCGTTTCACTACCTGAATACCTTTACCGCCACCACCTTGTACCGCTTTAAGCAGTACTGGATAGCCAATTTCGCTCGCCACGTTCACGGCTTGCTCTGCATTGGTCAGAATACCGTGAGAACCTGGCACTACAGGTACATTTTGCGCTTGCGATGTCTTAATTGCGTTCGACTTGTTACCCATAGTCGTCATTGAATGCACGCTAGGACCGACGAAGTTAACACCGTTATTCACACACAGTGCAGCAAACTGCGGGCTTTCTGATAGGAAACCGATACCAGGGTGTAATGCATCCACTTGCTCATACTCGGCCACTTTCAGCACTGAGTAAGCATTCAAGTAACTTTCATCCGAGGTGTTACCACCGAGACAAACTAACTTGTCAGAATCTTTGAGCATGTCCGCTGGCACTGATGTCATATCAGGATCCGACGCCACTAATACCACATTGATATTATTGTCATGCGCCTTACGGATCAATTTCACCGCAGTACAACCACGGGCGTGAACCAATACTTTGTTAATTGGCTTCATTAACTGGCGTGGATCGTTCTGCACGATCACTTCTTCTTCAACAGTTGCTTCAACCACTAAGGTCGACAGTGCATTGATGATCACGTCGTTAATTTTTGCCGAAGGCATTGGCATCAGAGGATCGATACCTGCTAACTGAGAGTCTAAATTGTCGCTGAATGGGTTATGGACTAAGCCCGCCATTGCGCCAGGTACTTTTGACAAGTAGTTAGACAAGGTTGCCGTTGATGGCAAGTAAGCTGGCACTACCATTTGACCTGCGAATGGCATGTTAGTGCCAGACAGGTAGTAAGTTTGCACTAATGGGTGAGTCACAAAACTCGCCTGCGCACCACCAGTACAGTCACCAAAGCCAAACATCAGTACAGGCAATTCGTTATCACGAATAAAGCGCGTGATGCGGTCGTTCACCACAGCCATAGAGAATAGTGCCGCAGCACCTTCTTTAGTCTGCATCCCGCCAGAACTGATAAAGCACACAACGGGTAATTTACGCTTAGCACACTCGATCAACAGCGCTGAGAATTTCTCGGCACTGGCCATATCGAATGCACCGGCTTGGAATGCGGTGTTAGACACAGCCACACCCACACGCACTTTTTGACCTTTTTCTTTAAAGTCAGCAATACCTGTGATCAAACCACATGGGCGAATGCCTTTATCTAACGCGTCTTCAATCGATAAACGGAAGCCCGGGAAGTTGAGCAAGTTAGCCGACATCTTGTCGCCATTGATCTCTTCGAAATGGGTAAAGAACTGCTTAACCACATTTTCCCAAGTCATGTTGCCTTTACGTTTTTCGTCACGCAGCACTTTTTGGATCAATAAATCCTGATAACCCATGGTCAAGCGGTTCCAGAAGTCCTTACGACGACCGATACGCACAGGGTTGATCGCGCCAGTGTACTTGCTGGTATCGCTTTCGCTATCGAAATACTCAGGCAGTAGACGTTCGAAGAAGTAAGTCAGTACCACGAATAGACTGTCGTTAAGTTGAGGGAAACCCACACTCTTCCACTGCTCTACGCGGACTAATAAATCGGCACGGTTCGATTGACCCATGAAGTATTTTAGCCACTTGTAGAACTTAGCTTTGTCGTTCGAGGTATCTTGTGTCGACATTGCATGGTCAATTGACTTGTGCAGCAAGTTGTTCACTGAATTACGCGACAAACTCTTCGACATCATGGCTTCTTTCGCGATTGACGCTAAGCTACCAACAACGTTGTCGTACAAGGCATTGAAGATCAGAATGTTATGGCATTGCCAAATAAAGTCTTCACGCAGCTCTTCATTCACAACCACATCGAGTACGGTCAGCTGATTCAGCTCAGGCCATTTAGCTTGAGTTACAGACTTTGGCAAACTTTCTAAGTGCTGAATCAGCCCTTTGAAGTTGTTGGCCGCATTACTCTTCCAGCGGTGATACAAAGACCAGCTGATGTTAAATAACAGCGCCTTACGTGCTTTCTTATAGTTCTCTTTTGGTTCACCCAAAATCAAACGAGTCAACATGTTACGCTCGGTAGACACTTCATCACGCTTAGCGACAAAAGTAGTCCACAATTTATTCAGTTCTTCGTCATAAACCAGTTTATCTGGGTTAGATAACCAAGCTTGGAACACACGATCTTGTTCCTGTTGGATACGCGCCAACAAATCACCTTCTGGCACACTAGCACGTGACAGACGACCGTATTGCTCTTGAGAAATCGAATGGATACGGCTACGCAGCGTTAAATAACGCAAATAACGATAAGCACTACCAAACAGATTGTGGTGACTGGTTGGGCTCGTTGCCACAGCCAATTCGGCGTTCAGTTCCAAAGCCATCAAGTTTTTAGATGGATTTAGGAAACGAGTTAAGCTGCGGTCATAATGCTCACGTAAATCTTTAGATTCACGCACAAAATTCATCGCTGCACGCTCAACCGCTTCTACGCTGCTAATAATAGCGCGGCGCAAATTGTGCTGACGCTCATCACGGTCACCCGGTGAAAAGTCGATGATACCGTCGATACAGCCTGAGGTATAAAGCTCTTCTGGTGATACACCCACAGATTTCGCACATTCTTGCCAAGATAAGTTGTACTTACGGGCAATACTTTGCAGACCTTGTGGCTGGATCGTGTTGAAAATACCGTCACGCAACGACAACAGAATGTTCGCCGCCGCTAATGGAATCGCACCACCAGAATAACCGGCACCGATCACAATACCGACTGTCGGTACGTCAACGTTGGCGCTTTCTGCGATAGCTTTAGAAATTGAATGCGCTTGGTTTTGGCTGTTAGCGATTTCGCCAGCATCAGCTCCAGGAGTATCAATTAAATAGATAATAGGCATAGACAATTCGGCAAAATGACGAATTGCTTTACAGGCGGCGTAATGATGCTCAGGCATCCAAGCACCGTTTGCGGTAGTGCGTTCTTGGGCGATAAAGCCAATACGACGAGTGCGTGAACCAAAGTTCAGCTCGACCTCAGCACTGTAAAAAGAGCCCAAGTGAGTTTCAGTAATCAAGCGACCTTTAAGATCGGCAATGATACGTTTTGCACCAGGACGACCTTTATCTTGGGTCGGCTGGATCACTTTAGTAACGTAACCGTCGACATCTAACGATGCCAAGTCTTTCAAGTTTGCCTGAATGGCATCCTCATTTAAAAGACCTTTAATTTCTTCCGATAAACTCTGTTTACTGTGCTTAGGAAACAGAGAAAAATCCTTTGCCAAATGCTCGGCTTGTAAAAAAAGCGGATCGGGCGTTTGGGCTTGAGTCATGTGTGTGGGCTGATTATTGCTGGTCATCAAAAGATCCTCTGCTTAGCCTCTGAAAATTTTTAGCCAATAAATATAACTTTGTTATCCCGTCAAATGCCATTAAACTGCATAAGACGCTATGTTCCAAATATGAGACAGTGGGAAAAACATGCCAGATTTAAACGGTATGATGCTATTTGCAGCCGTAGTTAGAGCTAAGGGATTCTCCCAAGCTGCACGTGAAACCGGCCACCCAAAATCCACCATAAGTCGCAAAATCGCGCAGCTTGAAGAACAACTTGGCGTGCGATTGCTACAGCGCGACACCCGTAACTTGAGTCTTACCCAAGTCGGGGCACTCTTTTACCAACACTGTGATTCCATTCGCAATGAGGTGGAAGCGGCTAAGGCTGTTATCGAGAATACTCACGATGATGTGTCAGGATCATTACGGATTGCGATCCCTGTGTCATTTAGCCAAGAACTTATCGCTAACCTCTGTAGCGGATTTATGCGTTTATATCCCAATGTTGAATTAGATGTCCAGTTTACCGACAACGATATTGGTTTGGTCGGCGAAGGATATGACATAGCCATCAAATATGGCCCACTTCAATCGTCGGACTTAGTCGCACGATTACTGTTTGAACGCCAACCGATTTTAGTCGCAAGCCCTGGTTACTTAAAACTCAAAGGCACACCCGCAACGCCAAAAGAACTCAGCCTGCACAGTGGCATTTTATTGGGTACTTCTCGCTCGGCGCCGATTTGGCCACTGGGTAAAGGTTCACGTAAAACTATGGCGAACTTCCAGCGTAAAGTGCGGGTCAACAGCCCTATCATGGTAAAACAGTTAGCCATGGATGATTTTGGCATCGCCATGTTATCCAATTCGGCCTGTAAGACCGAACTCGCCAATGGACAGCTAGTACCGATTTTACAGGAATGGCCGATTGAACCCTTTAAGGTTTACGGGGTTTATTCGAGTCGACGCCAACTGGCTACCAACATCAGCGTCTTCTTAGACTTCTTCGTAAAACGCTTCAGCAGCCAAGAAAGCCTGCAATCCCTCATGGGCTAAGGAATTACGTGTTCCAGTTTTAACACTTCTTTAGTGATGGCTTGACGCAATGGCAAACCTGCGGCGTCGGGTATATCCATATTCATTGCAAAAAACCACACATTATCATCGAGTTCTACCCAACCCACCCACCAGCCAATACTTGGCTCAGCTCTGACCGCATAACCGGTTTTTGCGCGGATAATATAATCAGAATTCGCCTCGGTGAGCATGGCTTGCTTAACGATGCGTTGACTGCGCTCTGAGGCATGGATCTTGTTGTGATAAAGCCGGCGCAGGAAATCAATTTGCTCAGTGGCCGAAATCCGAATACCGCCATCGAGCCAAAAGCTATCTAAGTTACCCGAGATATCCTCATTGCCATAATCGAAGGAGGCGATCATCTTCGACATCCGCGCCTCACCAATTTGGCGGGCAAACTCTTGATAGACGGGCACAACCGAATACTTCATCCCAGTAATCAAGTTATGATCACGATTCCAAGTGGCGATATCACGACTTTTACCATCCCATTTAAACACTTGGTGCTCATCCTTCACCACACCCAACTCGAGCGCAATCAAGCTATTGGGGATTTTAAAGGTCGATGCCGGTAAAAAACCTTGATTGGCACGTTTAAGATTGTTGGTATATCCCTGTTGCTTGTTTTCGTTCCACAGCACCACCACGCCCGAGGCTTGTTGGGACTTAGTTTTTTGCGGTTTAGCTTGTTGTTGCTTAGCTAGTTGCGGTTCAACTTGGTGCTGAGTAAAAATGGCATCCCAACTGCGGGTTTCTTGCCACTCCGTCTTCGCCGCTGTTGAGGCAAAAGCTGGGGCAGCAAAGATTGACGACGCTAACAGTGAGGACATCACCAACACAGTCGATATGGCGAACGAACGCATAAAGTCTCCTTGTAGAAAACAAAAAATCCAATGAACTAAAAAAGTGATTAAGGCTATCACTTAGCGTGTTTGCATGCCCTAGCAAACTGCTGACCAATTGTGGCAAAAAAGAGGCAAGTAAGTTCTGCCATAGAAGGACTGATGCCAGCTCCGCCGCCTTTGAAATAGAAGATGTTGAGATAGAAGATATTGGCATAAGATGACGAAGATCACTGAGCATAACTTTATTACCCTCAGCTTGTAGTGCATACTTTTTGGCATAAGAGCCTTCCAGTGGACGAGATGAACATCATTTCCAATCAATAAGGTCTAGTCACTACAGGGAAATCAAAAATGTTGAAGCCAGTATTGAAGCCAGTGTTAACGCTAATCCTCGCCAGTAGCTTGCTCAATACGGCCAGTGCTGTGCAGCTATTGGGTGATGTTGAAGTTTCCCGCCTTCCAACAGCCGAAACAACCATGGGCGAAGTCGTGACTCGTTATCAAGCACTCGATGATGGCCTGACCCAGCAGTTAAGTTCCAAGAAAAACGAAGTCGATGCCACCCAATTAGCCGCGCGCCAAGGTCACAGATTATGGCAACAGGCAGTACGCGATGTGCAGTCAGGTCATGTTGACGACCGACCTTTATATTGGGCTCGCCTTGCCATGCTTAATAGTCTTAAGAGCACCAGCGCCAACTTTAAAATGGCCGATTGGCAACAAGACATATTAATGAGTGCAGTTGAAAAGGCCTCTCGGGGGTTTAGCGATATTCAATATGCAGATGATGTTCAAATCAAAATCTTCCTCACGGGTTTCGATCCCTTCTTCCTCGATAAAGATATCACCCAGAGTAATCCTTCCGGCTTAGTCGCCCTCGCCTTGGATGGTTTCCGCTTTGATGTAAATGGCAAAACGGCGCAAATCGAAACCGCTATGGTGCCAGTGCGTTTTGAAGATTTTGACCAAGGACTTATCGAATCGCTACTGAGCCCGATATACCGCGATCCTAAAACCCAATTTGTATTTACCGTTAGCATGGGCCGAACTGACTTTGATATTGAACGCTTCCCTGCCCGAAATCGCAGTGCCGCGGCGCCCGATAACCAGAATGTCCTCACTGGCGGCACTAAAACCGCACCGGTTGCCCCTAAGCTCAATGGCAAAGATTTTATCGGCCCGCAATTTGTCGAATTCTCGCTGCCGGTTGCCGCCATGCAAGTAAAAGATGGCCAATGGAAAGTCAACGATAACCACACTGTCACGACCCTTGCCCGCGGCGAGTTTAGTGCAACATCATTAGGCGAACTGCAAAACGAAACGTCGGTCGAAGGCTCTGGCGGCGGTTATCTTTCTAATGAAATTTCCTATCGCGCCATAGTGTTGCAGCAAAAATTTAATAGCCATGCGAAAGTCGGCCACATTCACACCCCAAGGGTCAAAGGCTATGACGCCGATACTGAGCAAGCCATAGTCGAACAAGTGCGCACTATGGTGATGCAAGCGGTGGCGAGTTTATAACCAAGCCACACTGGCTGAAACTAGCATTGTCAGATAGCGTTCGCTATGATGCGAACGCTTGGCCTGACTCTTATTTCAAGCGCTAATTTCAATCGCTGATTTGGAAGGCTGAGTATAAGAGCGGATTGCAAGAACAAGCGTTCGAACGCAGAAGCCAAGCGCCATACTTAGGATTGGCTTCACAACTGATGCTTCATACCTAAATGAGTGTTAAGCACTCAATGTTTACCTTTAACCGACGAGATCCAACGCTAACCCTATGTTGAAACCTGCAGACTTACTCAATGCTTTACGTCGTCGCAGCAGTGAAGCACTCGCCCCACTGACAAAATCGACATACGCAGCCTTGGGCCAAAGCCAAGATAAGTCGCAGCTGATAACGAGTCCGCCAGTACAAGATCTGGCTCAGGCACATATTTTCACCGGTTCATCACGCCCACTCTCGTCACTGCAAATACAAGTACTAGAGCGAATTGAAGCTTGTTATCAAGAAGCGGAGATATCACTTAAGCGCGCTTTCCCACGCCCAGTCACACAATTTAGTCTCAGGGGAAAGAGCGCGGGTACGGCTCATCTGCAGCAGAATCGTTTGCGATTCAATCCTGTGTTGCTACGCGAAAACAGCGAAGCTTTTCTAACTGAAGTTGTACCGCACGAAATTTGTCATTTACTGTGTTTTCAGCTTTTTGGCAAAACCAAGCCCCACGGTAAAGAATGGCAATCTTTGATGTTAACGGTATTTAAGGTTAACCCGAGTACCACCCACAGCTTCAATACCACTTCTGTTGCTGGTCGCGACGTGGAGTATCGCTGCGCCTGTGGACCGATTCGGTTAAGTATTCGCCGCCATAACAAGGTGCTACGCGGTGAAAGCCGTTACATCTGTAAACGCTGTAAGACCCATTTAACGGCGATCTAAGCACTCTTCGCGCACAATCCTCACACCCACTCCACAATTCGAATTTCAGCATTTGGGAATTGCGTGAGTAAAAAGTACGACGCAATTTGCATAAGCAGCGGCATTTCCCTTACCATCACGCCATAAAAGACGAGCCAAAGGCTCGCGTAGTGTTTGTTATTTTGGGATAAATTTTGAACAAAACTTCTTTAACCGTTAATTCGCGGCGACTTTTGTTGTGCCTAATCACTTGGGCCGCGACCTCATCTGTGCCAGCAAGTGCCTCAGTGTCACACCCCAGCAGTTTCAGCCAAGCGAAAACCAAGTCGCAGGCGCTCTACGCCGGAAGTCGCCAAGGCACTCTACCCGCCACCAGTTTTTACTGTGGCTGCGATATTCAGATCAAAGACAAATCGTGGAAACCCGATCTCGCCAGCTGCGGTTATCAAGTCCGTAAACAGGAAACCCGCGCCAACCGTATCGAATGGGAACACATAGTGCCCGCCTGGGAATTTGGCCATCAGCTCCAATGCTGGCAAAAGGGCGGGCGTAAAAACTGCGCCGATAACAGTAACGAATTTAATAAGATGGAAGCGGACATGCACAACTTAGTGCCCGCCATCGGTGAAGTGAACGGCGATCGCAGTAACTTCCGTTTTAGCCAATGGAACGGTAAAGCCGACCAATATGGCCAATGCGCTATGGTGGTCGATTTTAAGAATCGTCAGGCGCAGCCGCCCGTAAACGCCCGCGGCAAGATAGCCAGAACCTACCTCTATATGCAGCAGACCTATGGGCTTAAAATCGCGTCGAGCCAATTAAAATTGTTTAAGGCATGGGATAAAACCTATCCAGTTGATACTATTGAGTGCAAACGCGATAACGCCATAGCGCAAACTCAAGGCAACCATAACCCCTTTGTGCAGAATGCCTGTAATGCGCCACCACTGCGTCAACAATTAGCCGAGTAAGGTCGACAATGAGAGTCCCAAGAATTTATCAACCTCAGCCATTAGCCATCAATCAACAGTTGAACTTAGACGAAGATGGCGCAGCCCATATCGGCAAAGTGCTGCGCATGGGTAACGGCGAACATATCAGCCTGTTTAATGGCGATGGCCATGATTATCTTGCTGAAATTGTCGATGCGGGTAAAAAGCATGTCACAGTAAAACTGCTTTCCTGTGAGGCCAATTTATCTGAGTCGCCACTCAACTTGCACTTAGGCCAAGTAATTTCCCGTGGTGATAGAATGGAATTCACCATTCAAAAATCGGTCGAGCTGGGTGTTAATACCATTACGCCGCTGTTTTCCGATCGCTGCGGCGTAAAACTCAATGGCGAGCGCCTAGAGAAAAAAATTCAGCAATGGCAGAAAATCGTTGTGAGCGCCTGTGAACAATCAGGCCGCAGCCAAGTCCCCGTGGTTCGCCCAGCGATGGACTTACACGATTGGTGCAGTGAGCCAACCTCGGCGCTGAAACTCAATTTACATCCACGTGCCGCACACGGTATCAATGGCTTAGATTTAGCGCACACACGCGTGCGACTATTAATTGGCCCAGAAGGTGGTTTGTCGGCGGAAGAAATCGCCATGACAGAAACCTATCAATTTACCGATGTGTTGCTTGGCCCTAGAGTGCTTCGCACTGAAACCGCCTCGCTCACGGCCATTACAGCGCTGCAACTCAGATTTGGTGATTTAGGCTAAACCGCAGCCGCAAGCTGCGCTGGCATAACAGACCCCATTATCCAATAAATGCTTTTTTGCCTGCAAACGGCGACAAATAAGGAACAGATTAATGATAAAACTCGGCATAGTGATGGACCCCATCAGTGAGATCAACATTAAAAAAGACTCCAGTTTTGCCATGTTAATGGCCGCGCAGGACAGAGGTTATCAGCTGTTTTATATGGAAATGGCAGATCTTGCCATGGTCAACGGCGTGGCGATGGCCAATATGCGTCCGTTAACTGTTATCAATGATGCGAGCAAATGGTATGAGCTAGGCGAATCTCAAGACACGCCAATGAGCGAACTCGACGTGATCTTAATGCGTAAAGACCCGCCATTCGATACTGAATTTATCTACGCCACTTACATGCTTGAGCGCGCCGAAGAACAAGGCGTGTTAATCGTCAACAAGCCGCAAAGCCTACGCGATGCTAACGAAAAGCTGTTCACCGCATGGTTTAGCGAATTCACCCCAGAAACTATCGTGACCCGTGATGCCAAACGTATCCGCGCTTTCCACCAAGCTAAGGGCGATATCATTCTCAAGCCTTTAGATGGCATGGGCGGCACCTCGATTTTCCGCGTGAAGCAGGATGACCCTAACCTTGGGGTGATCATCGAGACCTTGACCAGCTATGGCCAACAATATGCGATGGCGCAAGCCTTTATCCCTGAAATTACCAAAGGCGATAAACGCATTTTAGTGGTCGATGGCGAGCCTGTACCTTACGCGTTGGCACGTATCCCAATGAAAGGCGAAACCCGTGGTAACTTAGCCGCTGGCGGTAGCGGTGTGGCGCAGCCTTTATCCGACAGCGATTGGGCGATTGCCCGCGCTATTGGCCCTGAGCTTACAAAACGTGGACTGATTTTTGTCGGGCTGGACGTGATTGGTGACAAGCTGACTGAGATCAATGTGACGAGCCCAACCTGTATCCGTGAAATCCAAGCGGCATTTGATGTCGACATCACGGGCATGTTAATGGATGCTATCGAAGCACGCATTAACGCCAAAGCATAAGAATTTACCAACGAGTTTGTTGATTGTAAGGCGCGAGCAAATCGCGAGCGCCGAACCACTTCTAGGGATGTGATATGAGTTTCACCAAAGCGCCACTCTTGTTACTCGGCATCAGTTTGCTGTTATCTACGCCAGTTTGGGCAGATGAAACGGGTCCAACGAAAGCGCCATCGCGACCGAAAAATATCGTCATCATGATAGGTGATGGTATGGGGCCGTCTTACACCAGCGCCTACCGCTATTACAAAGATAATCCTGACACTGAAGAAGTCGAGCAAACCGTATTCGACCGTTTACTGGTGGGCATGGCGAGCACCTATCCCGCGAGCGTCAGTGGTTATGTGACTGACTCAGCCGCGGCCGCGACAGCCCTAGCCACTGGGGTTAAATCGTATAATGGGGCGATTTCGGTCGATACCCAAAAGCAACCACTGCCGACCATACTCGAAAAAGCCAAATCCCTTGGCCTCAGCACAGGGGTCGCGGTAACGTCGCAAATCAACCACGCCACGCCAGCCGCCTTTTTGGCACACAACGAAAGCCGTAAAAACTACGACGCTCTGGCACTCAGCTATTTAGAAACCAACGCCGATGTATTTTTAGGCGGTGGTCAAAAGTATTTTCCTCCTGCGCTGTTAGAGCAGTTCAAAGCCAAGGGCTATCAGCACATCAGCCGTTTTGAGGATCTCGCCAGCATCACCCAACCAAAAGTGCTGGGCCTATTTGCCGAAGTACAATTACCTTGGGCGATTGATGAGAAAGATGCAAGAAAACTCAGCACCTTAACTCAAAAGGCACTCAGCTTACTGTCGCAAAATGACCAAGGTTTTGTGCTGTTAGTCGAAGGGAGTCTCATCGACTGGGCGGGCCACAATAACGATATCGCCACTGCCATGGGTGAGATGGATGAATTCTCCAATGCCATTGAAGTGGTTGAGCAATTTGTGCGTGAACATCCCGATACCCTGATGGTGATCACCGCCGACCACAATACCGGTGGTCTATCGATTGGCGTCGATGGTAACTACAACTGGAACCCTGAAATCCTGCGTAATATCTCGGCCAGCACAGACACTTTGGCCTTGGCCGCCATCACTGGTGAACAATGGCAAGCCGATCTCGCCCGCGGTTTAGGCTTTGAGCTTAGCGAAGAAGAAGTCGCCAAATTAAACGTCGCCAGAATGCAGGGATTAGAAACCATGGCGGTCGCGATTCGCCATCTTATTGATAAACGTACTGATACAGGTTGGACAACCGACGGTCACACAGGCACTGACGTACAAGTTTTTGCCGCAGGTCCGGCATCTGAGCTGTTTAACGGCCATCAAGACAATACCGATATCGCCAATAAGATTTTTAGCTTATTGCCAAAACCGAAGAAACCTAAAAGCTAAGCGTTAATCGATTCCGTTCATTAAAGGCAATCACATAAGGCAACCGCATAATGCAGTTGCCTTTTTATTGGGTCTTTTTATTAGGGATTTTATTAGGTCTTAGCGCAGGGATTCGATGCAAACTGGCTCAGGCGTGAATAACGGGTATAATGCCCACACTTAAGTTTATAGGTGCCTGTAACTGTGTTAACCAATCCATCGCAAGTCATTATTCGTAATCAAGACAGCCTAAACCAACATAAAGTGTTAGTGCTCAATCATGAAGCCGATCTACTGCCAAAAGCCCTGCTCGATGTTGCGGCATCGGTCGATGCACTCGCCTTGGATTACCACCATTACTTGCACTTAGCGCCACACGCCAACTCAAAGCTGCGTTGCTATTTCGGCCATGACCTGCCGCACCAAGACCCGCTTGAACGAGAAAAGTACGATACGGTTATTGTTTATTTCCCCAAAGCCAAACCCTTAGCACCTTATTTGTTTAACCTCGCCGCCAATCATCTTGTGCCTAACGGCCAACTGTTAGTCGTGGGAGAAAACAAAGGCGGGATTAAGTCTTTAGTGAAGCTGTTGCCTGAGTATTTCGCGACTGGGATGAAGCTCGATAACGCTCGCCACTGCTTGTTATTTGGCAGCAGTTTAGAAGGCAGCGCGCCGGCGATGAAGCTCAGTGACTGGGTCAGTCAGTATCAACTGACTACGCCGCAGGGCGAGATCAGTATCTGTAACTTAGTTGGGGTGTTTAGCGAAAAACGCTTAGATCTGGGCACTGAATTATTACTGTCGCACCTGCCGACACTCTCGGGCCGAGTGCTCGATTTTGGTTGCGGCGCCGGCGTGATTGCCGCGGCCCTGCTCAAAGCCCAGCCGAGCTTATCCTTAGAGTGTGTCGATATTAATGCGATGGCCTTGGCTTCCTGCGAACTCACCTTAGCCGCCAATGGCATGACGGCCAAAGTCTATCCTTCCGATGGACTCGCGCAAACCACAGGGAAATTTAACGGCATTATCTCCAATCCGCCGTTCCACGATGGCCTTGCAAGCACCACCAGCATAGCGCAGAACTTTGTCACTGATAGTGCCAAGCAATTACAACATAACGGCATTTGGCAAATTGTCGCCAACCGCCACTTGCCCTATTCCGATATCATTGCCGCCGAATTTGGCCAATTAAAAGTGGTTGCCGATAACAACAAGTACAAGCTGTATTACTTCCAGCACAAGTAAAACCGCTATCGAGAACGCGCTTAGGCTTCAGCTATAGGCGCGTTATTGACTACGCCTCATACTCACTCGTATCACTATCCCATTTTTCAGATAAAGCTTATCTTTCCTCGCGTTACTAAACTCAATATTGTGATCTGCCGCATGTCAGCGATTCCGGTAAACAGGCTTTCATTTACATCAAACTGCCGTTCCTAGCATAGGGATTTGATTTAAAACATCAAAATAATGGCTAAATCGAAAGTTAGCATTAAGTTGCGGCTTACACTGCTATGAGTACGAATAAACCAGAGATAACACTGCTTATCCCATTCAATTTCTTATAAAAAACTATTTAAAAACCACCCTATAGACCATTAACAACAAAATGCCAACATTTGCTGTTTTTGCAGCCAAAAAGGCTTCTTTACCCTAAGTTTCTACTGTTATACTCAAATCAGCTTCTTAAACAATAATAAAACGCAATTACTAGGAATGCCCCTATGCTGGACCCTGAACTCATTGAGCTAAACAGCGATAAGACAAAAGCTGAATTGCGCCTGATCCCTAATGTCCATGGCCCAGTCACCCATGAAGATATAATGCGCCTGTTGTCTTTACCTGAATTCGCATCCCTGTTTCCGCTAGAGCCTGCCATTACTAAAACCGTCGCTAAAATCAACTCTCTGTGCAGTCAAGACGACGGAAAATTTGAGCTCTACGCCACTTTAGCTGAACGCCGCGATGGCACCATCGCAATCGAAATTAGCCCAGATAAAATGCAAGCCAGCCTCAAACTGACCGCAGCATGGGGCGGTAAACAGATAGATTTGCCAGAGATCCTTACCCATCTCAAAAAGAACAACGTCTGCATGGGGTTAAGCAAACTCAAAATTCAAGCGCTACTGAAACAACTCGGTACGCTCAAGGCGGGCGAAGTCTGCCAAAGTGACATCGCCCAAGGTAAAGCGCCAGTCAATGGACTCAATGCGGTATTAGAACGCAAAGTGTTCCTCGCACGCGAACGCTTACTCCAGCCACAAGAGCGGGAAGATGGCAGTGTCGATATGCGCAATCTCGGCTCGCTTATCGTCGTCAAAGCCAATGATCTCTTGATGGTTAAGCACCCCGCCACCGAAGGCACGCCGGGTTACAATATTAAGGGCGAAGTGCTTAAACAAAAACCGGGTAAAGATGCCGTGCTTCAAGCAGGTACAGGTACAGATTTTCATCCCAAAGATCCCAATAAACTCATCGCCACAGTACCAGGGCAACCCGTCGAAACCCGTACAGGTATGAATGTTGATGATATTTTGCAGCTTAAAGATGTCGACATCGGCACAGGTCATATCAGCTTTAAGGGCAGTATTTTAATCACCGGCGATGTCCACGAGGGCATGGTAGTTAAAAGCTCGGGCGATATTACCGTGATGGGCTTTGTGGACTCCGCTACCCTAGAGGCGGAGGGTGATGTCACAGTAAGTAAAGGCATCATTGGCAGACAAATCAAAGCCAATGAATACTCTACCAATATCCATTCTCAAGGGCAGATCAGCGCCCAGTTTGTGCAATATTCCAATTTGGTAGCCAAGGGCAATATCTTAGTCACTAAACAGTTGCTGCACAGCCATACCAAAACCGCCGGCAGTTTAACGGTCAGCGATCCGAGTGGTCGTCGTGGCGATCTGGTGGGCGGTGTCGCACGTGCTGAGAAAGGCATCACGGCGGTTGTCATAGGGGCAACGGCGGGAACCAAAACCGACGTTTATTGCGCGATGGAACATGCCGAACTCAAACAAGATCTCAAGCTGCTCGATGAAAGCGTTAAAGCTATGGTCGTCGCCAGTTTAGATATCGAGGCTCGCCTCAATAAGCTACCGCCTAAATCAGAATGGCAAGGCGACGCGGCGATGATCGAGCAAATCAAGATGATGCTCGATGAAAAGAATCGCATTATGGATGAACGCAGCCGCGAAGAACTCGAGTTCGATACCTTCAAACAAGAGGTCGAAGGCTATTACGAGAAATACCGTATCGAAGTGCTTAAACACGTATTCCTTAACGTTGAGTTACATATAGGTCCAGCGAATCATCGCACCGCCCGTGAACACGGCACTTGCTGCATTGCCAATGTCAGTCAAGAGATTAACTTTGACTATAACGCCAAAGCCAAAGCCGCACCGACCGCATAATCTTGGCTAGGAGTGATGACTCAGCCGTCACGCCTTTCTCATTCAGCCAGACTCAGTGAACTTGTTCTGGCCTCTATCAATCTTCCCTCAGCGTGGCATACTGCTGTCAGATAAACTCACGCAGCAGCATGCCAAGTATCTTCTTGTATAATCCTAATCCTTGTCTACTGCCGCCGATTGTTCTCAGAGACTGTCTCAGAGCCCATTTTAAACTTCCTAAGGATCTGAAATGACTAGCGTTAAGATGTCGAGTATTGAATGGCCAGCCATTGTAAAACTGACTCAAAGTGACGAATTACTTTACCTAGAACACCAAAGGGATTGGCTCGAACTCGCCTGTCTCTATCAGCATCATTTTATCGATACCGATCAATTACTCGACTCAAAAGGCCAGCGTTATCTAATCAGTGCCTGTCCGCAGAAAATCCATGAGGATCCCGTCGGCGAACTGCCGCAATTACTGCGCCAAAAACAAGATTTGCCGCTCAATGAATTTATCAAGTGGGTTCAAAACCATGCCCAAGCACTGGGGCAATGCTGCGTCGCTAAGCTGGCTTTCACAACGATTTCCCAAGGGATTGAAATTGTACGCACCCTCGATGAATAAACGGCAAGCAGCAGAGATACCATCTGCCAATAACTCAGTTGCTCAATAAAAAACACTATGACCTTAAAAGCTAATATCCTCATAGTGAATTCACAGGCATAATTTGCCGCTGTATAGCAGCGCCGAGTCAACTGGCAAAGCGCGGCTAAAATACACTTCAAAATGACCATTTTCTGCGTCGACTCAAGGGATGACGTTTAAGTTGGCACTAAATATACAAACAGATGGAACCGAAATTGGAACTACTTAAGATTGACTGCTTAGGCAAACAACTGCGCTTAGAAGGCTCACTCGCGGGCTGGCAACAACTCTTCTGGGACAACACCTTAGTCTCACAAAAAGAAGCTTCCGTCGACAATGGCGGCCTCAAGGTTCATGTCTTTGAGCTCACCCACCACAGCAGTCCATTGGCGACCGAAAGTGGCGAGCAAGCCATCGCCATGACAGAAAATAAAATTCAAGTTCGCCTCGAAACCGATCTCGTTTGGCAGCCTTTCCGCCTCGATTACTGCTTGCTGCAGGATGACAAAATTATCGACCAAGGCCGACGCACCGAAAAAGATATCGAACGCCAAACTCCTGAAACGCCCATCGTTAAGCAGCAAAAACTGAGCATGGTTGGACTCGCCTCCCTTGGTTTTAAACTGTTAAAAAGCGCCAAAGTCATAAAAGTGGTATTAGCGGGCGCCAGCGTTGCGGCTTATTCTTGGCTATTCTCCTTCCAATTCGCCCTCGCGCTCATCGCCTGCTTGGTATTCCACGAATACGGCCATATCCGCGCGATGAAATATTTTGGGATGAAAACCAAAGGAATTTACCTTATTCCCTTTATGGGTGGGCTCGCGCTCTCCGATGAAAAAATTAATACGCGTTGGCAAGATGTGGTGATTTCCATCATGGGGCCAACCTTTGGACTCCTGATGTCCATCGCGTCATTGATTGCTTACCACGTAACGGGCAATGTGTTTTTTGCAGGCCTAGCCGCCTTTAATGCGCTGCTTAACCTATTTAATTTATTGCCAATTTTACCACTCGATGGCGGCCATATTTTAAAGAGCATCAGCTTTTCGATGAACAGCATTATGGGCTTGGTCGCCTGCGCCGCCGGTGCCGCTTTCGGTGTGTATATCAGCTACACCTTAGGCTTAGCCTTATTAGGATTCTTGTTGTTGATCGGCAGCTTAGAAATCATCTTCGAGTGGCGCACTCGCCATCAAAGCCACCTGCTGCCGTTAGACAGATACGGACAAATCTTCTCGGTGATTTGGTACTTGCTCACAGTTGGCGCTTTAGTCGGCATCATCTGGCACTTAGCCGGAACCGGCGATGATATGCTCAGTCTGCCGCTGCAAATATTGCGCAGCTAATTCAGCTTAACGGCTAAACGCAGCGCAAAGGCACTAGCACTCATCCTGAGTTATATAAAAACGAAAAAACCGCTATTAATAGCGGTTTTTGTTTTTCTATAGTGCTGCGATGCTTTTACAACAATGCGTTATTCCTTTGCCAAAGGCGGGGCGATATCGCTGCCGCCAAGGGCTTGATAAAGCGTCGCTTGGGCGGTGAGTTGGTTGTAACGATTCTCGAGCAAAGCCGCCTCGGCGCTGCGACGATTCTCTTGGGCATCAATCCAATTCTGAATACCGATAGCGCCATTGCGGTACTGACTCTCATAAATGGCTTCAACGGCTGCCGCGGCGCTAAATTGTTGCGCCAACTTATCCCCTTGATAGCGATATTGCTGCTTAGCCGAAATCGCGTTATCGACATCTTCAAAGGCGGAATAGAGCGTCTTGCGATAATTCACCACAGCGGTTTGATAATCAATATCGGCAATGTCGTTATTGATTTGCATTTGATTCCACTGCAAAAAGGGCAAGACTAGCCCAGCGCCTAAGCTGCCAACGGGATTGCGTAACAGCTCTTTTAACTCTGAGGTCGACTCTCCAATACCACCCGTTAAACTCAGGCTGGGGAAATAACTCGCATAGGTCGCGTCTTTACTCGCCAAGGCGGAGCGCAGTTGATACAAGGAAGCCTTCACATCTGGGCGTCTGACTAACAAATCTGCGGGTACACCCACGCTAACGTCCGGCACTGCCACATCGGGGAGTTGCTTAATCTCAACCCAAGTCTCCCCTGAGGCTAAACTCTGCGCTGAGTCAGCAGCAGGCGCCTGATTGAGTAATATCGCAAGGGCATTTTTAGCCACAGTTAATTGCTGGATAAGCTGACTATGGGCCGCCTCTTGTCCCGCCATGCTACGCTGCGCTTCGAGCACATTCACTTGCGTCACGGCGCCAGAATCATACTGCCTTTGGGTTAAAGCCAGCGTTTGCTTGCTGTACGCTATGCTCTTTTGGCTCAAATCAACCCGTTGATTTAAATATCCTATCTGCCAATACAAGGATGCAGTGGTCGCCACTAGGCTTTGGGTGGTGCTTTCCCTATCTTCGGCGCTCGCCAGCGCCGCCCATTGGGCTTGGTCAATATTGGCCGACACTTTGCCCCACAAATCCAGCTCATAACTGACAGACAAGTTGGCTTGATAACTCTTAGTCGCATCGCCGCCATCGAGTGGCTGATTACGGGAAGCACCAAGATTGGCCGATAGTTGCGGGTATAGATCGTCCCGCGTTAGTCCTGCCTGCAAACGCGCTTTACGCAGGGTTAAGGTCGCCAGCGTTAAGTCATTGTTGGTGCTCAACACTTGGCTAACCAGCTTATCAAGCTCAGGCTGATGAAACTGCTGCCACCAAGGATCGACCTTTACTTGCTCGTTCACTGTGGTGTTTTGCCACTGTTCAGGAATCGCCAATGCGGGCGGTTCAAAGTCTGAACGCATGAAACTGCCACAGCCACTCAGCAAGGTGATTCCCAAAGCCATGCCCACAGCAATCGCGCAGCTACGAGGCGAAAAGTGTCGATTAAATATTTTTGTATTCATGGTGTTATTACTCTCTGGCTAATGCGTCAACGGGATCTAACTGCGCCGCATTGCGGGCGGGTAAGAAACCAAATAGCACACCAATTAAGGTCGAACAGGCAAAGGCGGCAACGATGGAGGTGGTGGAATAAATCATTTGGAAACTGCCTCCCGTTTGAGCAAACACCACGCCAATTAAGTAGGACAAAGCAATGCCTAAGGTTCCGCCACACAAACACACTAAGATGGCTTCGATAAGGAACTGGCGCAAAATATCACTCTGGCGCGCGCCCACTGCCATACGCACACCGATCTCACGGGTTCGCTCAGTCACAGACACTAACATAATGTTCATCACCCCAATTCCGCCAACGACAAGGGAAATCACCGCGATCGCCGAGATCAATAAGGTCATGGTTGCTGTGGTTTTTTCGATGTTCTGCCTAATGGTATCGGTATTGATGGTGAAGAAATCTTGAGTGCCGTGGCGCATTTTAAGTAGCGCGATAATGCCCTGCTCCGCCGCATTACTCGGCACAGTTTCATCGAGTCGTACTGTGATGCCATCCAAATAGTTTTTACCTATCATACGGCCAGAAACTGTGGTGTAAGGCACCCATACATTGAGCGCATCGCTGTTACCAAAGGCACTTTCTTTTGGCTGCGTCACACCTATGATGCGCACGGGTAAATCCCCGAGGAAAATCACTTGGCCGATGGCCGAGTTATTCGCGCCAGCACTGTTAGGAAAGAGCTCCTTACGGGTGTTGTCATCAATCACCGCATCTTGGGCGAGTGTTGCAACGCTGGCATCATCCCAAAACTGCCCCTGCGCTAACTCATAACCTCTCACGCGAAAGAACTCCGGCCCCACCCCATTCACCGAGGCCGATACCGCTTTATTACCAAAACGTACCGTTGCGCTAGAGCCAATACTTGGGGTCACGCTATCGACATAGGGCAGATTTTTAAGGGCATTAGCATCGGTCGCCGTTAAGGTTCGCACCCGCGCCGAGCGTCGATCGCCAAAACCTGAACCCGGGCGAATATCAATCGTGTTGGTTCCCATCGAACTGATACTTTTGAGAATGGCCTGCTGCGAGCCTTCACCTAAGGCCACTACAGAAACCACAGAGGCAATACCGATAATAATCCCGAGCATAGTCAAGAAGGTACGTAACCTGTGGGTCGACATCGCCACCAGCGCCATTTTAAGCGCTTCGACATATCTGTCCCACGAAGCCACCCGCGCACGCGAGCTGTCTTTTGCTGCCACTGTTTTTGCGACCACAGTGCCGTTAGGCTTTTGTGACGCCGTATTTTGTGAGGTCGTGTTTTGTGATGACGAATGTAGTGACGTCAAGCTTTGCGGCTTAGCAGTCTGTTTATCCTGACTGCGCTCATCGCTGATGATCACGCCGTCTTTGATTTCGATAATGCGGTCGGCATATTGGGCCACGTGCATATCATGGGTCACGATAATGATGGTATGACCGTCGCTGTGCAGCTCCTGCAACAGCTGCATCATTTCTTCACCACTGTGACTATCCAGCGCACCAGTCGGCTCATCGGCAAGGATCACATCGCCGCCATTCATCAAGGCGCGCGCCACACTGACCCGCTGCTGTTGACCACCACTGAGCTGATTGGGTTTATGGTCGAGCCTGTCGCCAAGGCCTAAACGCGTTAACAAATGCTCGGCCCTGTCCTTACGAACCGAGCGCTCTTTACCCGCATACACGGCGGGCACTTCGACGTTGCCTATGGCGGTCAAATCACCCAGTAAATGATAACGCTGAAAGATAAAGCCAAAGTGCTCGCGGCGTAGCTGCGCCAACTCATCAACGTCCATAGTCGAGGTATCTTGGCCGTTGATAAAATACCCGCCCTTTGACGGTTTATCTAAACAACCAAGAATATTCATTAGGGTCGATTTACCCGAGCCAGAGGCACCCACTATCGCCACCATCTCGCCACGGCCAATCGACAGGTTCACATCTTTCAGCACAGTGAGTTGCTGCTCACCCGCCTGAAAAGTGCGATAACAACCTGAAATTTCAAGTAATGCCGTTGTCACTGTTAAAACCTCACGCTAGGTTTACGACGGAACTTGCTGCTGCCATCATCGGAAGACGGCATACCAAGCACGACCTGATCGCCTTCCTTCAAACCCGCGGTGATTTCAGCATTGATTTTATTATTAATCCCCACTGTGACATCCACATATTGCACTTGGTTATCAACTAATACAGGCACTTGATATTGCGGGCCGCTGCGGGCTTTACGCTCGACAGACTTAGCCTCTGGCACCGCGGATTTCTCCCTCGGCTTTATACGCAATATCTGCGCAGGCACTAATAGCGCATCATTGGCCTTGGCTAACACTATAGACACCTGCGCCGTCATGCCGATACGCAAGGTGCGGTCAGGGTTTTCTACATCAAACAGACCATGGTAATAAATGGCATCTGAGTCGCTAGAGCTCATATTGCTATCGTCGCCATCCATCGAAATCGGCCCAGGTTCAATCGCCCTCAAAACGCCGCGGTAGGGATGATTCGGTTTTCCAAGGACAGTGAAATACACGGCTTGACCTGGATGAACATTGACAACATCGGCTTCGGAAATCTGCGCTTTAACTGTCATGGTATCGAGCTGCGCCATTTCCACGATTGTCGGCGTCGTTTGATTAGCGTTAACGGTTTGCCCCACTTCCACAGCGGAATACACCACAGTGCCATCCATAGGCGCAATAATTTTGGTATAACCTAAATCGATTCTGGCACTGTCGACGTTAATCTCAGCCTGTTGTTTTTGCGCTTCTAATTGCTCAAGCTCGGCTTGATAAACCGTTAGATTAGCATCGGCCACTTCATAATCGGCACGGGAACTGGCCTTATCGGCAAGCATTTGCTGCTGGCGGCTAAATTCCAACTTTGCTTGACGGATCTGCGCCTGTTTGGCACGGAACTGAGCATTGATACTCTTGAGTGATGCGAGGACATTCTTCAAATTATTCTGCTGCGCTAGACTGTCAATTTGAGCAATCAAATCGCCTTTCTTTACTTCATCACCCAGTGCCAGCGGCAAACTTAAAATTTGCCCCGATACCTGCGCGCCCACACTCACCAGTTTAGAGGCCTGCAACATGCCATTGGCCAACACTGAGTTTTCGATATCGCCACGGCGCACCGCTTCAGTCACATAGGCAGGTGCCGTTTCAGGCTTATGCCACATAAAATAAGCACCGCCACCTAGGAGGATTAAGCCGCTTAACGCGAGCAGCAATTTACGCTTTGAGGATTTTTTCATCGGTATTGTCGTGTCCATCAATGCTAAAGACAGCAAGCATTCATCTTGCTAAGGAACAGAAATTGTTCCAACAGTATATAGAGTTAGCCAAAGACAGTAGACGAAGGAAGTGTCGTTAACAGGTAAAGATTTGCAAATATCTGTGTAAAAATTTGCAAGGGAAGCACGGCTGAGTATTAGGTAGCAATGCCGATTTAGTGCGATACCAAATCGTTAGGCGGTAAATTGTAGGGGTTCGACGTTCTATGATTGTGCCACTTATGGTAGTTCTGCCATGCAAACGAATCTAGATATACAAACTTCATTTAATTCTTTTTCAAGAAAGATCAAGGTCGTGGGGTGAAGCCTTATGACTTTGATGTCGATTTAAATACAAAAACGAACGATCCCATTCGACAACAATAACGCCAAGTACTGGCCATTCTCAGTGAATAACCCAATGATTAATCGAATCAATCACTCAACTCGACTAATTCATGCTGGCGAGGATCACCTGCGTGGCATCAAAACAGGCAAAACATGGCTCGCCGACAGCCAAACTCTGCATTTGGGTGAGTGGCATCACTGAATAGATGATGTCTTTACCATTAATATCTATGGCTAATTCGGCCTTATCGCCAAGTTCAGTCACACTCAGCAAACGGCCGCTGAGGCAATTTTGCCCATCCACTTCGCAGGCATGTGTCGTCGCCCGTACCGCGGGGGCTTTAAACAGTAACAACACCGATTTATCCAAGGCTAACTGCAAGCGCTCGCGGCTCGAATGGGTCACTGAAATCTGAATCTGTTGCCCGCCCGCTAAGGTCACGCTAATTTTGTCATTTAATCCAAATGAATCAATGCCATTGATACGACCCGTTAACTGATTACGGGCGCTAGTATTGAGTGAGAAATGCGCCATCACATCCAATAAACTGTGCATGTCGACGGACTCATCAAGCAAGGCGGCCAAGGCCATTGCTTGTACTTGGGAGGTGATGGAATACACCTTGAGCAAACGCTCGCCAAATTCGGTGAGTTTCGCGCCGCCACCGCCTTTGCCGCCCTTTTCGCTGCACACTACGGGTTCGGGCATGGCGGTGTTCATCTCATTAATCGCGTCCCACGCCGCTTTATAACTGATCCCCGCAAGCTTAGCGCCTTGGCTTATCGAGCCTGTGTTGGCGACCTGCTCAAGCAGGCTTATCCGCCTAGGATTGGCGAAGGGCTTATCCCCGAGGGAAAGCGTAAGTAATGCATGTAAATCCATCGTTTATCCCGCACCCAAGTCTGACTTGAGTCCTATTGTCCTTCATCACCTTGAGGATACCAATAAGATTGCCGAGATATTTCAGCGGATTAATACCATTAATCCACAAGAAACCACACACAGATCACTAATTGATTGTTTAGGGCTTGAATGATCGATATGTAGATTGGTATATAACGATCACTTTTTATCACGGAGGAACACAATGAAATCCATTCACCTTAAGCAATTACTGCGTTTTACCACGGCTTCATTATTCACAATGGTACTGACATCTAGCCCAGTTTTTGCGGCAGACAATGAGCAAGTGACAGTTTTTGCTGCGGCATCACTCACCAATGCCCTTAACGAAATCGGCCAGCAATATGAAAAAGAACACAATACTAAGGTGATATTCTCCTTCGCCTCTTCTTCAACACTGGCAAAACAAGTGGCCAATGGTGCGCCCGCCGATCTGTTTGTCTCGGCCAATCAAAAGTGGATGGATTATCTGGTCGATGCCAAAGCGGTCGATGTTAACAGCCGTAAAACCTTGCTAAAAAACACCTTAGTCTTGATTGCCGAAAAAAATAGCCCCATCACAGAGGTGGTGCTCAATGGCGATTGGGATATCAAAACCGCATTAAAAGGCAGCCGTATGGCCGTTGGCGATCCTGATCATGTGCCCGCAGGACAATATTCCAAGCAAGCCCTCGAAAATCTCAAGCTGTGGCAAGCTGCTGAGCCCTTACTCGCCCGCGCTAACAATGTCCGCGCCGCACTCGCCTTAGTTGAACAGGGTGAAGCGCCGCTAGGCATAGTGTATTCAACCGATGCGAAAGTCGCCCAGAAGATCAAAATCGTGGCCACCTTCCCAGAGACGAGCTACAGCCCAATTGAATACCCTATCGCCTTAGTCAAACAAGAATCGACGGCAAGCGCCAAAGCGTTCAATGAGTATCTGCAAGGCCCAAGCGCAAAAAATGTGTTTGAGAAATATGGCTTTGGAGTGAATTAGGGTGCTGATTGGTTCTTTGTTAAGCGGCTCTCTGCTAAGTGGCTCCCTTTTAAGCGACTATGAAATTGCCGCACTGCTGCTCAGTTTAAAGGTGTCATCCGTTGCCGTTATCGCCAGTTTACCCTTGGGTATTTTGTGCGCTTGGTTACTGGCAAGGGTCGAGTTTCCTGGCAAGGCTCTATTTGACAGTGTGCTCCATCTACCACTGGTGTTACCGCCCGTGGTAGTGGGTTACCTCTTGCTGATCAGCATGGGCCGTCAAGGTTTTATCGGCCAGTGGTTATTTAATTGGTTTGGCATCAGTTTTAGCTTTAGTTGGCGCGGTGCGGCTCTCGCGGCGGCGATAGTGTCATTCCCGCTGATGGTCAGAGCCATACGCCAATCCTTTGAAACCGTTGATATTCGACTCGAGCAGGCCGCACGCACTTTAGGTAGCAGTCGATGGCGGGTATTTCTCACCATCACACTGCCGCTCACCTCTCCAGGGATAGTGTCAGGAATGATTATCGCCTTTGCCCGCAGCCTAGGGGAATTTGGCTCGACCATTACCTTCGTTTCTAATATCCCAGGTGAAACCCGTACGATTCCGCTCGCCATGTACTCTTTTATTGAAACCCCAGGGGCCGAATATCAGGCCATGCGTCTATGCATTATCTCGATCGTTATCGCGCTCGCGTCTTTACTCGCCTCCCAATGGATGAGTAAAAAAGCCCTGCAGAGGACGGCAAGCGTATGTTAACAATCAATATTGAAAAACGGCTCGGACAGCTGCAACTGAAAGTCGATACCCAACTACCATTGCAAGGCGTGACAGCCGTTTTTGGCCGCTCGGGTGCGGGTAAAACCTCGCTAGTGAACCTACTCGGTGGGCTTTCAACCCCAGATTGCGGTGAAATCCGCCTCGGTGACAAACTGCTTTATCAACAAGGCAAAGTGAACCTTCCACCAGAAAAGCGCCATATTGGCTATGTATTTCAAGAGGCACGGCTGTTTCCACACTATAGCGTGAAGGGCAATCTCAACTATGGTGTGCGTAAAGCCAACCCAGTATTGTTCGATAGAATTGTGCAACTACTAGGGATTGAAAAACTCCTCAATCGCTATCCCAGTACGCTATCGGGCGGTGAAAAACAACGGGTTGCCATTGGCCGTGCCCTGCTGACATCGCCCGATATGCTGTTGATGGATGAACCGCTAGCGTCACTCGATTTACCCCGTAAACGCGAGTTGTTGCCCTACCTGCAAACCTTAACGCAGGAACTAAAACTGCCGATAGTGTATGTGAGCCACAGCCTAGATGAGATCTTACAACTGGCGGATTATATGCTGGTGTTGCATCAGGGAAAATTGATCGCCCAAGGCGCCTTAAGTGAAGTGTGGAATAGCGAGCAAATGCGGCCTTGGGTGCCATTGCAGGAACTCAGCTCACTCCTCAGTGCTAAGGTTGCCGACAGACATCCCGACTACCCCATGACGCGACTCGTGATGGATGATGGAAACTATTTGTGGGTAAGCGGCTATCTGACTGAAACGACAAAGAAACTCAAAGTGCGTATTCAGGCAAATCATGTCTCGGTTTGCACTGAGGTTCCCAAAGGCTCAAGTATCCGCAACCTACTAAAGGGAAAAATTAAAGACTTATATCCCAGCGATAACGGCGGGCAAATCCAATTAAAAATCGCCCTAGGCCGCGATGAACTTTGGGCCAACATCACCCCATGGGCCTGCGATGAACTGCAACTCACCCATGGAAAAGCGATTTATGCACAAATCAAAGGCGTGACTATGACGCAAATGGATATCGCCGAATCCCACTAGCTCACCCTAAAGCACCGAGCAAAAACCAAATTTCAGGCACAAAAAAACCGACTCTAGGTCGGTTTTAGTTCCTTCATCAGAAGGATTTGGTACCAGTGGCCAGACTCGAACTGGCACGCTTTTAAGGGCGGGGGATTTTGAATCCCCTGTGTCTACCGATTTCACCACACTGGCATATCAAATATGCACTTAGAAGCAATCAAACAACTGGCTGTCTCTAAGTGCTGGGAATTATACCTTTGCCCATGACAATGGCAAGTCTTTTGCCGCGACTTTAATACAAATTGCATTTAACCGCTCAAAAATCATGCTCTTGGGGTTATTCTGCGCCATGGGATAACAAAAAGGCGGTATATTCTTTATCACTTTTTTGGATATGGTTAACCAACCAAGCCTTCAAGAAAGTCATTAATTCGTCGGCAACATCTTCCCCTTTTACAACCCGCTTTTGAAAATCAAGTACTTGCCCGACTAACTTGCCGTGTTTTTCCTTATGACTGTCGGTTTGTGGGTAGCCAAAACGGGCAAAGAGCTCTTCTTCATAGGCAAAGTGATTGGCGGTGTAATCCACCAGCCCTTGCACGATACGTTTGATAGCTTCGAGCCCATAGTCTTCATTTAATGTACGGTGTAATTCATTGATCAATGAGACTAAGCGCTGATGTTGACGATTGATCTCTGGCATCCCTATGTCTAATTCAGGCCCCCATTTCACAAACAGTTTATTTTGTGCCTGAGTCGAATTAAAGAAAGCCGCATTCACATGGAATCGATGCAACAAGGAGCCGATTTCCTGCGACATGTTATACACTTTCAAGCTCGATAAGTTAGTGTTGTTGGTGTGAGATGCATTACTCAGCGCGAGTTCTGCCATCACAGTGATATTTTTATTAATTTCTTCAGCAACTGTGTGTTGTTGCCCTGATGCCGTGGCGATTTGATGGGACATATCGGTAATGGTCTCCACCTGAGCGACAATCTGCCCGAGTGCACTGTGGGCTTGATCAACCATATCAGCCGTTTCATCGGCAATAGCCACGTTTTTCAACATGACTTCAACACCATGTTGTGCACCTTTTTGTAAGGCGGCGATTTGTTGTTGGATTTCAACCGTGGCTTCAGATGTCCGCTTAGCGAGATTACGCACTTCATCGGCGACAACGGCAAAGCCGCGACCATGCTCGCCAGCTCTCGCACTTTCAATGGCAGCGTTTAAGGCGAGCAAGTTGGTTTGCTCGGCCACCTGCGAAATGGTTTCGATAATGCTACTGATATTGTTGCTGTCGGCGGCCAAGTGCTCAATTACGGTTCGAGTGCTATGGATCTGCTCTGACATAGCGCCAATTTTAGTGACTATGCCATTCATGATTTGGTCGCCATGCTTAGCAGAACTTTGGGCAATGTCGGCAGCTTTCGCCGCACTGACTGCATTTTGCGACACTGCTTGCACGCTTGAAACCATTTGCGTCATCGCACTGGCAGCCAGTTCAGTTTGATGCTCTTGTTCTAACACGCCTTGTTTGGCCTGCTCACTGATGACCTTGATATCTGAGGCGACTTTTTTCATCCCCTCGCAGGTATCAGACAAAGATAAAATCGTGCGGCTGACATCCTCGCCCATGCGGTTGATGCTATGCACGACCTTAATGAACACGCCCGCATCTTTCTCCTCTAATTGATAGCTTAAATCCCCCTCACCTAAATGATGGGCGGCACGCTCAAGCTGCCTTAAATTGCGAATTAATTTATTGATGTTGAAAATTAAAATGCCGGCGAGCGCACTTAAACACAGGATGGCGACAAAGTGCCCTGTGATCACTAAACAATAGAGTGGATAAATCAGCAACAGCAGTGGCGCAAAGATAGAATTATATCCCATTGAATCCTTACGACTTTTATTAGAATCCATTTTTTACTCCTTTAAAAAACTAATATCGCAGCATTCATCTAAAAAACCAAAACCAATAAATAGCATGGTGCGATAACGAAATATCGATCTGGTTAAGTAGATTAATCCTAGACACTAACAGAAGAAGAAACAAAGCCAAATTATTTGAACTCATCACTGTTAAGCATAGCCTCAAACTTGACCAAGATCACAGAGTTAACTAAGAGTTATCGCTTTGTATTCCCATGTCGATTTTTTATTGATCGAGATCAGTATTTTAGCTATCGAATATCGCTAATTTAGAGAGGACTTCACAGGAAAGAGGATTTCAGTCATGGCATTTTGGTTAGATCTAATGTTTGGTAACCCCATAGGCTTACTTTCAATGATCGTTATCTTTAGCACAATAGGGATAGTGTCTTATATCACTTGGATGTTCATTGTGAAGTCGGCACCGAAACAATAGTTTTTGCTCCAGTTGTTCTTCATGTTCTTGTATAAATGCAAAATCTAGGGGGTTTTTATCACCCCCATTTTTTGTTGTCTCGCTTTTCAGAATGTTGCAACTCATCTAAAGCCAGCACTCATCCTAGCGAGACAAAACACGCCTATGCAGCGTGTTTTCTGTTTTGTACTAGACCATTTAAAAATTGCGGACGCGCTTTAATCAACGACTGCATCTCTTCCTGGCTCGGCTCACCCGCAGGCAAACGCAGCACATCGCGGTTGAGATACATGCGGGCCTTCATGGCAATCTTATAGTCGGCTGTCGGTCCCTGAATCGCATAATGGCGCTCGTTACCGAGTTTTTCTAAGATGCAGGCATTCAATAAACTTTTCACAGCGGTTTCATTTTGCGGCAGAGTCAAAATTGTGGCGCCCTGAAGAAAGAACTCTCTGACTAACGCTCGCTCAGCGGGATCAAGCAGGTTCACTTTAGCTTCAATCGTCTCAATAACACGCTTATCACTTAAATGACGAATTGATTCATCTAAGCCTAAGTTAATCAACTGGCTCAAAAAATAGGCGATAGATATGATTAGGCCTAATCCAACAAACTGCGCATGTTCCGGCACAAATTTATCGAGCGCCAGCACTGCCAACACGTTCGGAGGAATAAGGAGTAAGACAGTACAACTCACCATTAGCCACAGCATGACTCTGAACATCATTTTCTTTGGACTAACAAACTTAACTGAATCCAGCTTGAGTTTAAACATAGTGCTATCCCAGTGACAAAAAATTGAACTTATCGGCTAATAAGCAAATTCAATGCCATAAATGAGGAGATATTTCGTTGATTTTATTCGCAAGAAAATGCACTTTCTGGATCTGTAGGTCTATGCTTATAAGCATCTCAAGCCGCTATTGCATAAAGAAAATTTAAGATGCTGACATTCTTTAGCCAACTTATCAAAAGTCCCATAGGCAGGCACCTTACCTTGTCTATTGTACTTTTTAGCTCTGTTATCACCTTAATCACCACTGCCTATCAGTTGATCAGTGATTATCGCAATGACGTTGTGCGCATCGACAGAGTGTTTTCCAATATGGAAAAGGTGAACTTAGATGTTCTCGCCGCCAGTATTTGGGTGATTGACGAGCGGCTAATTAACACTCAGCTCAATGGCTTAATTCAGCTGCCCGATATTAACTACATTTCGATTAAAGATGACAGCGGCCAAGCATGGAATGCAGGCGAGCAAAAGCAAGAACACTCCTTAGATAAAACCTTCCCGCTAGTTTATAAATCCCCGACCGAGAGCATTAATGTCGGCACACTTGAAATACAAGTCGATGTCGATGCCATCTATCAGCGCTTGTATGATAAAGCCATTATCATTTTGCTCTCTAACGGAATAAAGACCTTCTTAGTTGCTGGATTTATTCTGTTTTTAGTATGGTTCAATATTACCAAGCACTTAGATAAACTCAGTCAATACTGCAAAGGTATCGACCTAGATCAAGAATACGAGCCGCTGCAATTTGCCCGCCAAGAAAAAATTGATGAGTTTAAACAAGTCGCCGACTCCATCAACAGCATGCAAGTACAACTGAGAAGCTCCTTTGGCGCCTTAAAGAAATCTAAGGCTGAACTGCAAACAGCCCTAGAAGACAGAGAGCGGCTACTCAAGCTCGAACGTAGCTATAAAGAAGAACTCGCCAGACAAGTCAAAGAAAGGACCATAGAACTAGAACAATCCCTTAGCGCACTAAAACGGGCGCAACAAGTGTTAGTTGAGCAAGAAAAAATGGCGGCCTTGGGAGGACTGGTGTCAGGGGTTGCCCACGAGATCAACACACCGATTGGCATTTGTTTGACGGCGGCGAGTGCACAGCTGAGCCATATTGAAGAACTGATCGATCTGATCCACAGCGATCAAGCCACCTTAGACGAAATCAATGAGATCCTTAATGAGTATCAAGAAAGCTGTGAACTCATAGTCCGCAATATCACCAAAGCCAGTAGTTTGATCCAAAAATTTAAGACGATCGCCATCGATCGCAGTCATGAAGAACACCAACCTTGTAACTTAAGTCAGCAACTCCACGAGATTTTGGAGTCAACATTGATTATGCATCCGCATGTCAACGCCGTTACTGAAATCAGCGTAGAACCCACACTCAATATTCAAACCAATATCAGCTTATTGAATCAGATTGTTAGCAATATTCTGTCGAACGCCTTTACCCATGCTTTCCAAGGACGCGAAGATAATATTATCCACATCAGCGCCACAGTGGATGAAGAGTCGATTCTAATTAGCATCCAAAATAATGGTTTAGAAATTCCAGCCGATGTCGCTGAACACATGTTCGAGCCATTTTTCACCACCAATCGTAATAAAGGCGGCACGGGCTTAGGATTATCAGCAGCCTTTAATGCTGCGACGCTGTTAAAAGGCACTATGAGTTATCGCGCAGACTCAACACTTGGTGGCCCGCAATTTGATATCAGATTTCCGTACACTCAATGTGAGCCTACGGTCCCCAGTGTCCAACACGATTTTTATATCTAGATATAACGCAGTGGAATGACCAATATTGAAGTGATACTCACCGCTCATACGAGCGGTGAAATCATGGGTAGAAAAACCTTAACCCTTTAAAGCGTTTCTTGAGCCTGTAGTGCCAAACGCGCTAATACTCGACTTGCCGCCACAAAACCAAATGTTCCAGTAACCATAGTGACAGCGCCAAAACCTGAAGCACAATCCATTCTCATACTGCCATCGGCCGCCGCTTTAGTACCACAAACAGAACCATCGGCTTGCGGATAAACTAACTGCTCACTGGAAAAAACCGCATCTATCGCAAATCGGCGTTGCACGTTTTTAGAGAAGTTATATTCGCGGCGCAAAATATTGCGCACTTTGGCTAACAAAGGATCTTGGTAAGTTTTAGCGAGATCAGTTAACTGAATTTGAGTCGGATCTGTCTGGCCACCCGCACCACCGACAGTAACAATTTTGATTTTTTGACGCTTACACCAGGCAATTAACGCAGCCTTTTGCTTAACGGCATCAATACAGTCAATAACATAATCAATATTGCCGCCCTCTTTAGCCCCGAGCAAATACCCGCCTAAATTATCCAATGTAATAAAATCTTCTATTTCATTCACTTGGCAATCGGGATTAATTTCACGGATCCGCTGCGCCATCACAGCGACTTTAGAGCTGCCAATAGTGGAACTGAGCGCGTGAATTTGACGATTAGTGTTAGTGACACAGATATCGTCTAAATCCATCAAGCTTATCTGCCCAATGCCGCTTCGCGCTAAGGCTTCTGCCGCCCAAGTACCTACGCCACCAATACCAATCACCACCACGTGGGATGTAGCAAATTTAGCCAGAGCCTTTTGTCCATACAAACGGCCAATTCCGCCAAATCGATTTAGATAGGCCTCAGTCATAAATACTTACCTTATATTACTCAATAACAGCAAGAGCGCTTGCCCTAGCATCGAAGTGATGCCAGCAGGGACAGCTTAATAGCAGCACTAAAAATGTGCGGTGGATTCTAAACGATCTGGACATAAATCGAAATCAGATCCGCAGACACATAACACCAGATGCAAAAGGATACGATTGCCAAGTAAGCGTAATAAATGCAAAGACTCATAATGCATGACCGAACAACTCGGTAATCAACATAATTAAAAGCTGTATTTTACTTGTAAAACAATATGTTGAATAAACCGCTCTTTATATGAAACTTGATCCAGATCACACTTTATTACTGAAAGTCTGTGCAGACTTTGCCACACAAAAGCTCAACAGCATGCATAGATACTTAAGTTATCCATGCATATAACAGCGATAAGCACAGGAAAATGAAGATGAAAAAGACTCTGCTGACTACGGCTATTATTTCTAGCCTCACACTCTATTCATTCACAGCACTCGCCGATGGCCCTGAATTCTATGGTCATGCTGATCTTGCGATTACCAACTCAGACACAGGTTATGCAACTCAAAACCAAAAGGACGGCACTGTCCTTGAAAACAACTTCTCATGGTTAGGTGTAAAAGGTTCTGAAGCTGTCAGCCCCTATTTTGACATCATTTATCAAATGGAATTTGGCGTCGAAAACTTTGATAACTCAAACAAGACGTTCAACGCCCGTAATACTTTCCTTGGTATCAGAAGTGCGGCTGGTACTGCCTTAGTGGGCCGTAACGACACAGTATTTAAAGCAGCAGAAGGTAGCTTCGATCTTTTCGGTAATACCAATGCTGATATCGACTTACTGGTTGCAGGCCAAACACGCTCCGCCGATGGCATTTCTTACTATTCACCTAAAATTGCCGATCTGGTGACGCTTAATGCCACCTATCTGATGAGCGATAACTATGATCAAGTGGATAGCAATGGCGACGAGGTGTACAGCAAAGATCACATGTATGCTCTGAGCGCCACCTTAGGGGATAAAGCCTTTAAAGCACAAAACTACTACGTCGCTGCCGCCTATAGTGATGGTATTGATAATGTCGAAGCCTACCGTGGTGTGGCCCAAGCTAAATTCGGTGACGTGATCTTAGGTGCCTTATATCAACACAGTGAACATGTGGATGATAAGTTTGCCAATCTCTCAGGTGATACCTACTTCGTCAACGCGGCTTACTTAATTGGCGACTTGAAATTGAAGATGATGTACGGCAAAGATGACTCAGGTTTAGGTAAATACGTTAGCCGTTATGTCGGTGACCAAAACAACAGCGGTTTGGAACAGGTTCGCGATGTTGACCTGCAACAGTTCAGTGTGGGTGCGGATTACCGTCTGAGCACTAAGACTATGGTCTATGGTCACTACACGCGCTTCGATGGTGATCTTATGTTGGCCGATGTGAAGCAAGACCTTAATGACAACATCTTTACTGTTGGTTTACGCGTTGATTTTTAAATAGATTAATAAACTAACCACAAGGTTATTTCTTGATAAAAAAGCGGCTTCGGCCGCTTTTTCTGCTTAGATATCGTCCCCAAACACATATCCATAGCCGATATGACAGACTTGCTACAGTATTAGTATATGCTACAGTTACCCTCGCCGACCCACTGTCTAAGGCAATCCGCCTTACCTACCACTTAAGTAGTAAGTGAAAAATACAGTTTTGCACCTTTCAGGTAAATTTGCAGTCAAGGTATAAGGAAATATCCTAGAAATAGCCCGAATATGGACAAGGAGAGCCAAAAACATGATCTGCACCACAGCCTGCGAGTCGTAAAACTGTAAAAATCGGCTGCAACTTTGTTACCGACTCAGGTAACAAATGCGTTAAACCACACAAAAACCATGAAAAATGGAAAAGAACTTAGGTTCGAGGGAGCACAAAACATGAAAAAGACATTCATCTCTGCATCAGTTGCATCAGTATTGGCATTGGCTTCATTCGGTGCGCTAGCCGAAGGCCCAAGCTTTTATGGTCGTTTAGAGCTTGCTTTAACCCATACTGACACTGGTGCTACCCTACAAGCAGGTACTAACGGCTTAGATGCAAACTATGCCGATGAGAATAACGCAGGTACTTATTTAGAAAACAACTTTTCTCTATTAGGCGTTAAAGGCTCAGAAAAAATCGCTGATGGTTTTGACGTTATCTATCAAATGGAGTTTCAAGTTGAGAATACTTCAGAAACAACGACATCAAGCAATCCAATTAAAGCGCGCAATACCTATTTAGGTTTAAAAACTAACGCAGGTACTGTGTTAGTCGGTCGTAACGACACAGTATTCAAACAAGCCGAAGGCGGTGTGGATATTTTCGGTAACACTAACGCCGATATCGACCGCTTAGTTACTGCTCAGCAACGAAGTGCTGATGGTGTTTGGTACTACTCACCTAAGATTGCTAACTTAGTTACACTGAACGCGACTTACCTATTTGATGACAACAACGATACTGTTGCAAAAACATCTGAAAGCTTATACGCAGTAAGCGCGACTTTAGGCGATAGCAAATTTAAAGAACAAAATTACTATGTTGCTGTTGCCTATAATAAAGGTATTTCAGGTGTTGATGCCTACCGTGGTGTGGCTCAAGTTAAATTAGGCCAATTCAAAGTCGGTGGTTTATTCCAGCAATCAGAAAACGTTGTGAATAGCGATATCGATGGCAATACTTACTTCGTGAACGTTTCTTACGATCTGAACGGCGTAAACCTGAAAGCTGAATATGGTGCTGATGATGCTGGCTTCGGTAAATACTACAAAACACTAGGCAGCAAAATCGTTGCTGATGATATCAACGTACAAAACTTCAACGTAGGTGCTGACTACCGTTTATCCAAATCAACTATGGTATACGGCCAATACGCTATGTACCGTGGCGATTTTACTATTGCTAATGCTAAAACAGATCTACAAGATGACAACGTATTCTCTGTAGGCGTACGTTACGACTTCTAATCTCTTAACCAAGAGATAATTAAAAACCTACTGTAGCAATACAGTAGGTTTTTTTATGTCTCGAATCGAATAAAAGGTCGAGACTCAGGCGATAAAAACAAAAAAGCCATATATGGACGCTCCCGGTGAGTCAAGATAATACTCTGCTTACCGAAGGCTTTTTGGCCTTAGTTTTCTGTACAACATTCTCACTCTTATCGTTGCTTTTGATGTGCTCATTTACCGCTAGAAGCGGTTGTACTGCCATATATTCGGGCTTAACAGCCAAGCTGCGCCCCTAATGAAATCCGTACCACTGCGCCGGTCAATTGAAACACCCATGCG
>NZ_JAUOES010000034.1:0-37925 GCF_031932065.1 Shewanella scandinavica | reverse complement strand
TGTTAAATTTTGCTACCTAAAGAACAAATTAGGTGCGATTTCAGACCGTCAAAATGCGGTTGAGCTCGCGAAATTGAGCTGGGTAGCCAGATTTTTATTCGAGCTTTCCCCACCCCATGAGCACAAATCAAGTTGACTAAACAGCTAAGTTTCGCTTGAATTAGAACCCAACAAATAATTAACATTTAGAACAACTCTAAGCTGACTTAGACTTAGAAACGCAAAAGGACATGAATGCATTACACTTTTCGAACGTTTATGCTGGATGTTCAAAACCGCACTCTGCACTACAATAGTGAACGCATTAACTGTGATGAACGCGTTATCCTACTTATTAGTCTCTTGATTGAAGCCTATCCGGAACACTGTGACCAAGCATTTTTACTCGAAAAAATTTGGCCTAATACTGTCGTGAGTAGCTGGTCGGTAGCTAGGTTAATTTCAGATACCCGCAAATTGTTCACTTCAGCAGGATTGGATATTCCGATAATCCAAACACTACACGGCAGAGGTTACCGCTTATCCCACGATATTGCCGCCATACTCAGTTCACAGAACGATGAAGTACAACCCGCAGCGCCGCAGAATACCGACACCCCGACAGTCAATCTAGACTCCAGTAAAACACAGCAATCTGATAGTAATCAGCAGCAAAGCCCAAATCAAACCCAGCCAAGCTACAAACGAGTTAACTTGCGTTATCTGTGGCTATTTATCGCGTCCGTTGCGATAACGCTTGCAGTAGCAAGCCACCAGCAAACTCAGCGTGCCAATCCATTAGTGTTAGCAGAACCCAATAATGTCAAAGCGAGGATCCTCTGGGTTGATGACCATCCTGAGAATAATCAAACTGAACGGCAATACCTCGAAGAAAGGCTGATTGGGGTGTACACCACACAAACAACCCAAGACGCCCTCACACTACTAGGTCTCTATCGCTACGATGCCATTATTACCGATATGGGACGGGAAGCCGATCCTTTAGCGGGCCTAAAAATGATACGGACAATCAGGGAGCGTGGCATACAAACCCCCATTTACTTATATACCATTATGCCCTCAGAGGCGTTAAGGCAAAAAGCCCGCGAACATGGCGCCAATGACATTGCCGTCGAAGCAGAAGATTTATACCAACACCTGACCCCGCTTATTGATTCCTTTGATTTAGAGTCGTCTCCACACTAGCCCTGCACTCAGCAGATTAGTCATCATCTAAAGCTATCAAGTAACTAATTGATAAGTTTAGTATTCAAATTTAATCAATAGATTTCAAAGACAGATTTAAGATAGCCGTTATATACCTTTTCTATCGATAACTGTTCTATGCCTTCGGTATATCGATTGCTCAGCATAAACCGCAGTAAAGCAATGAAAGCGCCTGTGGATTTAGCTCCGTAACTCAATACGTCTACCTAAGTTTCATAAAAGGAATTGATATAATGAAGCCGACCTACCTCCTTGCTATTCCGCTACTCGCAGGACTAATACTGACTGCCTGTGGTGGTGACGACGATGAAGTGACACCGACACCGCCCCCGACTCCACAGCTTGCTATCAAAGGCAATGTGAAAGGGCTTTCTGACACAGTTAAGCTCGAATTACAAAAAAATGGTCAAGCAGTAGAAACACTTTCGATTCAAAGTGATGGCACAGATAAAGCCTTTACATTTCCCACCATGCAAGACGAAGGCATTAACTTTGCGATTACTGTTAACACTCAACCTGCGGCACAAACTTGCAGCGTAACTAATGGCAGTGGCACTTTAAATGCGACAACAGCGGTCGCCACTTTAGTCACCTGCGAAGATAACCCCAATGCTGAGCTAACCGGAATACTGAGGGACAGCCCAGTCGCGGGCATTAACTACCAAACCGAAACCAAAGAAGCAGGAATCACGACTGATATCGGTGAATATCAATACCTTAAAGGTGAGCATGTCACCTTCTCCGTGGGTGCGATAATGTTTCCTGCAACGGCGGCAGCAAACTTGATCACACCCACAGAAATTGCCGCAGGTAACCAAGTCACCAAAGTTAATATTCTGCAGCTATTGCAAACCTTAGATAAGGATTGTGATGTTGAAAATGGGATTCAAGTGAGGGCAACAAGCCACGAACTGTTAGCCGATACCGTGCTCGATATCACCAGTGCTGATTTCGATGCCAACATCAATGCAGCCTTTACGACCAAGAACTCAGGCTTAACGTTAATCAGTGAGACTCAAGCATTAACACACTTTGACAGTTCAAATCGTAACTTACTTTTAGGCAGTTGGTTATTCACCGAAGGTGATGGCCAACGGACAGTGCTGACATTTAAAGACCATTCTAGCTACATCATGATCCACGAGCATGAAAGTGACGGTGGTCAAAGCGCTGCATCGGTGGAATATGGTCATTACACCTGGGATTCACAAACAGGCAGCTTTAGTGTCAGCATCATTGCGCAATCCGATGGTTCTGGAGGATTTTATGATGAAGGAAGCACAGTCAATAACGCGACCGTGAATTTAGATAAACTGACGGTGAGTTTTATCGACAATACTGCAGGAGACATTACCCTCACACGTATCGAAGATAAAAACGATCCGCTGATTGGTACTTGGCACGTACTTGATACTGAAGCTGATAATGACAGCTTTGTCACCTTCCTGCCCAATCAAAACTATGTGATTGCCCATACAGCGAATACAGATAGCTACGAAGGTAAATCACCGCAGCCACAGTCTGGTGAGTTTGGCCGTTATATCAAAGATGCTAGCGGCTATAAATTTACCGCCACAGTCGAATCTGACGGACCTAATGGACTCTACAGTACTGATTCACCAGATGACTATCTATTCTCATCAATCAAAATCACCGCTTGGGGAGAAATGATCGCCGTTCAAAATGGTGCAGAGGGCGGTACTTTCTCACTCGATTATATTGGTGGCTTTGTCTCAGAACTCGTTGATAAACCTAGCTCTGCTGCGGGTACGAGTCTTGGGAGAATTACCTCAGTACGAGATATTTCAGGCTTTATTAGCGCTGACATAGTCAATAAGCCACTGCAATTTGATTTGGAATACGCGAGCGACACAGAGAACCGCTGTGTAACGAGTTTTGGTAATAATCGCTGCGGTGTTCGTTACACTATGCTGGTTCAAAATCTTACAGAGAACGATATTGGTGACACAATAGGTGATGTGAACTTAACTGAAGTGACTAGTAATACTCAAATCAACACGAGTTTCTCTGTGACGACCGCAGGCACAGCAGCCTTTAGTTATAACAATACCCAAACCATGACCATTAGCCCTCTGCTCGGCAAATCCTGTCAAGGAAATCAAAGGGCATTAATCGGTATCACTGACAACGCCAATAACCTTTCCCTATGGCAAGTAGAGCTCACACCAACTCAACCTTAACTAGATAAATCTTCCACTTTGTCGGACTGTGCTAGTGCATGCAGTCCGACGCTTTTTTTAGCTTTATCTCACCTATTGTTCAGTCGTTTATTTTCTTAAAACTGGCACTCGCTCAGCGGGCATCTTAGTTCAATATCCATAATACCTTTATCCTTAGCGCCTTAGCGCCTTAGCATTCAGCTTGATAATTTGGGGCAAATGACATAGCCAAACATGGTAATGGTTAAGCCCCAAATCCCTTATCGATGAGAATAACTTTAGGTAGCGGCGGATCGCGGTTAGAATACTCACCCTGTTTTTCTTGGTTACTTTTTCGGAAACAATAATGTCCCATTCAGCGCTTAATTCTTTTGATGATTTTTACCAGCTTTTGGCTGACAGCTTGGCGAAGAATAGTCTGATCAAACTATTGTTGAGTAAGTACCGAGGGGCAGATAAAAGCCTGCAGCGCATTACGATTCGGCCGATTAGTTTGCAAAATGAGCCTATGCTGTCGTTTGTGTATCAACACCAGACAAATCACATCACTAAAAACCTGAGTTATGACGAAGGCTTAGCCAGCATAAAACTGTTACTCGGTAGCGATTTTAAGAGCGCCCACTTAGCTACGGCAGAGGCAGAAGTTCAGCTTGAGATCAGCAAAAAAGGCAAAGTCCAAATCAGCACACATAACGTTAAACAAACCGTAGCTGCGCCGTTAGAACATGACCGTGAGAAAAAGCGTTTTGTGGATATCGAACGGCCTTTCCTGACCAAGCTAGGTGTGACGGACAGCCAACATAATCTTATCCCTGCGATGTCGCGTAAATGGAAGCAAATCAATAAATTTATTGAGGTTTTCAGCCAAGCACTCGAAGCCTCACCCCACAAGAATGACCAACCGATCAATGTGGTCGATTTTGGCTCAGGCAAAGGCTATCTCACCTTTGCAATCCATGACTACCTACGCCATAGCCTACACAATGATGCGCAGGTGACTGGGGTAGAATTACGCCAAGCCTTGGCCGATTTATGTAATGAAACGGCGGCAACGCTGGATCATCAAGGCTTGTCGTTTGTCTGCGGCGATGTGAGAACCCATGCGCCTAAACAAACCGATGTGATGATCGCCCTGCACGCCTGCGATATCGCCACTGACTATGCGATTCATTATGGTATTCGCGCCAATGCCGACATCATCATGTGCTCGCCTTGCTGCCATAAACAAATTCGGCCGCAGATGCACAGCCCAGAGTTGTTCAAACCTATGCTGCAATATGGGGTGCACATGGGCCAACAGGCTGAAATGGTAACGGATTCATTACGTGCGCTATTTTTGGAAGCCAATGGTTATGCGACTAAGGTGTTTGAATTTATCAGCCTAGAACATACCAATAAAAATAAGATGATTTTGGCCGTTAAAAAGCCACAACAGAATCAGAAAGACAGCGCCGCAATCCTCGCGCAAATTGCTGACATTAAAGCCTATTACGGGATCAAGGAACACTGCTTAGAAACCTTACTCGCGCAAACCCAAGCCGATTAACGGCCGGCGGTTTACTGGCAAAGCATTAAAACTTTGCGCTCATCACAACTCCGTTGAAATTGAGGCAATCTTTAATTCTTTGCTGCTGCACAGCGCTGAGGGTGTCGATATCGTGGAAGGCAAACTCTGAATGTTCGTGGCTTAAGTGGATTGGCAGAGACTCGTCTTCTGCCACATTTTTTGCCACATCAGGCCACTCAGGCAATAGCAGTTCACAACGAAAGATAAAGGCTTGGGATTGATAGGCGCTGTGATAATACACGCCGCTCAAATAGTTAACCCGCACACTTAACCCCAATTCCTCTTGGCATTCGCGCACCAAGGCCTCGTGAATCGTCTCACCAGGCTCGAGTGCGCCGCCGGGCAAGCCCCAAGCAAAGTTACCGTAATCGGCCTTAAGCAACAGCACTTGTCCCTGCGCATTAGTGATAACCGCGTGGCTGCTCAGTCTAAAGGTATCGTTAAAGGCCACTCAGTTATCCTTGCATTTATGTTCGGTACGTATTTGAGATATCAAACAAAATCACTTCGCCGCAAAGGTATTACAACTGGCGAGATTACCCGAATCAAACCCTGTCTTAAACCATTTCACCCGCTGCGCCGAACTGCCGTGGGTAAAAGCATCGGGCTGTACGGCGCGACCCGCCATCTGTTGCAAGCGATCGTCACCCACTGCACTGGCGGCGGCAATGCCTTCCGCTAAATCGCCCGCTTCAAGTAAATTAAGTTGTTGATTGGCATAATGCCCCCAAATACCCGCGTAACAATCCGCCTGTAATTCAAGTGCGACACTCAATTGATTAGCCTGCACTTTACTGCCAGATTGCTGGGCTTGGCGCACCTTAGTGCTAGTGCCAAGCAAGTTTTGCACATGGTGGCCTACCTCGTGGGCAATCACATAGGCAAAGGCAAAATCGCCGGGCGCGCCTAAGGTTTTAAGCTCATCGAGAAAGCTAAGGTCGATATACACTTTGCTATCGGCGGGGCAATAGAAAGGCCCAGACTGCGCCTGTCCCATACCGCAGCCAGTGGAGGTCATATTGCGATAAAGCACTAACTTAGGCTCTCGATATTGTCCCTTGAGTAACTGGCCCCAAACGGTTTCTGTGGTGCCTAAAATGGCCGCCACAAACTGGGCATTTTCATCCTGTACCGCAGTAGTTGCGCTAGATTGGGATTGGCTAAGATTAGCTTGAGTGCTGGGGTCAAGTGACAGGCCACCAGTAAAATACTGAAAAGCGAAATAAATGCCGCCGATGAGCAACACCACACGGCCAATTTTGGTTCTCAGCAAAAAGGGCAAGAACCTGAGTAACAAAGCACTCGGCACGCCCGCCGATGCCATTTGCTGGCCGCGTCTGTCTTCGATATTGGAGCTTCTGTCAGTGTCACGCCAGCGCATCGCATTCCTTCACTCAGTAGTTAAAACTTTCGTTAAACCGTTCGTTACATCGCTATTTGAGCCGCTTAGATGCACAGCTGTGATTTCGTATTTGCACTCTAGCGCCTAGTGATTAAGAGTCTAGTGGTTATTTCGCTTGTGTATCGCTTGTGGGCGCATCTTTCAGTGAGCGTAAAAACAATCCTAAACCACCAAAAGCCAAAACGAGGATCACGATAAGTTCAAAGGCCGACATAGATTTAAAGTGGAATTGAATCGAGCTAATAACCCCCACAATCAAGGCCGTTAGCGAACCTAAACTCAGCAGCCAAGCTAACTTACTCTTAGCGTCAAAAAACACCATCACAATGCCGATAATAAACGGCAGCATCACCATGCCTGTAGTAATCGACATACCTTGCCCAAAGGCATTCACTCGATATAAACCATAGCCCAGCCCAAAGCTAGAACTCACTTGTATTGCATTGAACAATAAATAAAATCCGCCACACATCATGGCCAGACCCATAAAAAATTGTCCTGTCCCGCCCTGTGTTCCGCCCGCACCTTTCATAGATATCCTTTCTAAATTAACGATTTTTGAGTGGCTTGCTCTATGGCCGTTTTCAGCCGTTGTTTTTCTTCCGCTGCTTTTGCCTTTTGGTACTCGTCGAGATTTTTATCCGCCTCGGCAACACAGCGCTGTTTATCTCGCATGGGCTCATAGGGATCGACATCAGTTCTGGCAGAACATGCTAATTCGGCGCAGCCAGACATCAACAGTGAAGATAATAAGGCTAACATAATCAATAATATTTTCATCTTTAAAGCGCTCTAATTAGTACAACAATAATGACACGTTTAAGCACAATGACATTAACAAGCTTGCTCTTTGCTGTATAACACTAACATTGACAGAAATAATACCAAGGCCAACACTCAATGGTGGATTTTCATACTGTTAAACGACGCGCTACAGCGACTTAAATATGGAGCTGCAATCCATGTACAGGCGCTAAAGTTAATATAAGGAATGACCTTGAATACTCTATTGATTGGGAAAGGTGATCAGCAGGTTCACTTAAATCTTAAGTATGCCAATCGCCATGGATTAATTGCCGGCGCCACAGGAACAGGCAAAACCGTGTCGCTAATGAGCCTAGCCGAAGGTTTCTCACGCCAAGGCGTACCAGTGTTCATCACGGATGTTAAAGGTGATATCTCAGGCCTAGCGATCGCGGGCACCCCAAGTGAAAAGCTATTACAAAGGGCGGCGCAAATTGGCATAGAGGATTATCACAACGAAGCCAACCCTGTGGTGCTATGGGATTTAGCGGGCGTTCAAGGCCATCCACTGCGTACCACCATCAGCGAAATGGGCCCGACCTTACTCAGCCGAATTTTAGAATTAAATGACACCCAAAGCGGCATCTTAGACATAGTGTTTCAACTGGCAGACGACCAAGGGTTATTGTTGCTCGACTTAGATGATCTGCGGGCCATGCTGGCTTTGGTTGCCGAGGAGCGCAAAGAAGTCTCGGCCAAATATGGTTTGATCAGCGCCCAATCCCTCGCAGCGATTCAGCGAGCAGTGCTAGGACTAGAGCGCGATGGCGGCAAAGACTTTTTTGGTGAACCCGCGTTACAGCTTGAAGATTTAATGCGCACTAATTTACAAGGGCGCGGCATTATCAATTTATTAGCAGCGAACAAACTGATTTTAACTCCCCGTTTATATTCAAGTTTTTTACTCTGGCTACTGTCAGAATTATTTGAGAATTTGCCCGAAGTCGGCGATCCCGAAAAACCTAAGCTAGTGTTTTTTATCGATGAAGCCCATTTACTCTTTGAAGGTTGCCCACCGAGTTTATTAAAACGCGTCGAACAGATCATGCGCCTTATTCGCTCAAAAGGCGTCGGCGTTTATTTTTGCTCGCAATTTCCTGATGATGTGCCGAGCGAAATTCTCGGACAATTGGGTAATCGCATTCAACATGCCCTGCGAGCTTACACGCCAAGGGATCAAAAGGCGGTCAAAACCGCCGCCGAAACCTTTGTGCCTAACCCCAAACTGGTTGTCAGTGAGGTTATTTCCCAGCTCGGCGTAGGCGAGGCTTTAGTGTCTATGCTAGCCGACAAGGGCGTGCCGACTATGGTCGAGCGCGCACTCATCGCACCGCCGCGTTGCCGCATGGGACCCGCCACGAATGAGGAATTACAACAAGTCCGTGCCCAAAGCCCGATTGGTGGCAAATACGATCATTCCATCAACCGTGAATCGGCCTACGAACACCTTAACCAAAGGCGTAGTGGCGCTGCCACCAGCAACCCCACATCCACAGCAAGTGATGCAGCAAATGATGGCCAAACGGGTCAAAAAGCCGAAGAACAAGGTTGGTTCAGTGAACTTATTTTTGGTAATAAACGCCGCCAAGGTTTAGCTGAGACCTTGTCCAAGCAAGCGGCACGCACTGTCGGCAGCCAATTAGGCAAACAAATTTTGCGCGGCATATTAGGCGGGATGTTAGGTAAATCGAGCCGACGCTAGGCAATCCATAATTAGATCACATATTCGAAAGCTGTGTGATAGATCGCATATTTCTTATACAGGTTAACGCTAGCATTAGCGTTAATTATTCTAAGTGATCGATGGATCATGGTACGGAATTCGGTGATAAGATTATTTTGCTGTAATCGCTCATTGAGGCAAATAAATTCACAGATAATTATCAATGATTTTAAATATTTGTAATTTTAAAATGTTGTAATTCGAGATCAAAATTTCGCTTCAATCAGGACATCATGGAACAGGTTCAATTGAGTACGGCTTACATGATTAGCCTGATGAATAACCAAAGAGTACATGGAGTTTTATATGAGTAAAGAGCAAAAAAACCGTAAAGAATCGAAGAAACAACCGCTGATGTCTGCTAAAGAAAAAAGAGCGGCAAAACATGCAAAAAATGCCACTAAAGGTTTCTTAGATAACACTAAATAGTGTCTTGTTATTCAAAGGTTCATCCTCAAATAACACAAATAGGGTTAACTCAGGTTAGCCCTTTTTATTGTCAGTTTTTCCTTAAACCGACCTCGTTAAGCCCCACGATAGCGCCGCCGCAAAACCGCCTCAAATCTTCGTTTTATGATGCAAAAGTAGCAGCTATCGACTATAGCCTAATTGACCTTTTTCAGGTTTTATGTAGTTATATTCAGCAGGCTAAGGTATTCCAAGCTCGAAAGACCCTACATAACATTATAAAAAATAAGGATATTTCACAATGAAAATCAACAAACGTTTTGTCGCCGTCGGCGCCGCCGTGACACTCACACTCAGTGCCGCCGCGATGGCCGCCGCACCCGCTTTTATTAACATACTCACGGGTGGCACCAGTGGCGTGTATTACCCTATTGGTGTAGCCCTATCGCAACTCTATGGCACTGGAATCGAAGGTTCTAAAACCTCAGTTCAAGCGACGAAAGCCTCGGTAGAAAACCTCAATCTACTGCAAGCGGGTCGTGGCGAATTAGCGCTCGCGCTAGGTGACTCAGTCGCAGCCGCTTACCAAGGTGATATTGATGCGGGCTTTAAAACGCCACTGGATAAAATCCGTGTGCTCGCCTCTGCTTACCCTAACTACATTCAAATTGTTGCCAATAAAGAGTCTGGCATTAAAACCTTGGCCGATTTAAAAGGGAAACGTATCTCTGTCGGCGCACCTAAATCGGGTACCGAACTCAATGCCAGATCAATTTTTAAGGCAGCGGGTTTAAGCTACGAAGATATGGGTAAAGTCGAGTTTTTGCCCTATGCCGAATCCGTTGAACTCATCAAAAATCGTCAGTTAGACGCGACCTTGCAATCGTCAGGTCTCGGTATGGCAGCCATCCGCGATTTAGCGGCGACTATGGCAATCAACTTTGTTGAAATTCCAGAGGATGTGATCGCTAAGATTAACAACCCTGCCTATCAACACGGCGTGATCCCAGCATCGACCTATGAAGGCCAAACCACTGACGTTTCTACCGTTGCCATTCAAAACCTGCTGGTAACGCAAAGCGGCGTGTCGGACGATTTAGCCTATCAAATGACTAAGATCATGTTCGAGCACTTAGATCGTCTCGGTAACGCGCACTCAGCCGCTAAATCTATTAGCTTAGAGAAAGCGACGAAAAATCTGCCGATACCGCTTCACCCAGGTGCAGAACGTTATTACAAAGAAGTAGGCGCACTCTAAGTTTTGCTGATATCTGTGCACCCTAATTCCAAACTAAGCGATCGAGATGCCGTTGAATAACGGCATCTTTTTATATCCAAACAGCCTCAAACGGTAGAATTCAATCATTGATGCGCCTTGAATTGAAGCGGATCTGAAACTCGTATATTGAGGTAGCTTGGGTATATATATCGCCCTCTGTAGTCTAATGCTGTGAGGCATAATATGAGTGATCCCCAACAAGGTCTCAGCGCTAATACTGGCGATTGGCCCAAGGCGCTATTCTATACCGCCTTAATTTTTTCTATTTTTCAAATCATCACTGCCGCTTTTCATCCCGTGTCGACGCAAGTGCTGCGCGCGACCCATATTGGCTTTTTGCTACTCGTGGTTTTTTTGAGCTATCCCGCCAGAGGTAAATCACAACCTTGGCAACCGCTCGCTTGGCTACTCGGTTTAGCAGGCATGGCAACGGCGGCTTATCAGTGGTATTTCGAAGCTGACTTAATTCAACGTTCTGGCGAGCTGACCGATGCGGACATGGTGATAGGTATCACTTTGATCGTATTGGTATTTGAAGCGGCGCGCCGAGTCATGGGCTGGGCACTACCGATTATCTGCGGCATCTTTTTGGCCTATGGCTTATTGGGTCAATACCTACCCGGCGATTTGATGCACCGCGGCTATGGCTTCGATCAAATCATCAACCAATTAGCCTTCGGCACCGAAGGCTTGTACGGCACACCAACCTATGTGTCGGCGACGTATATTTTCCTGTTTATTCTTTTCGGCTCCTTTTTAGAACAAGCCGGGATGATCCGTTTATTTACCGACTTTGCCATGGGATTGTTCGGCCACAAGCTCGGCGGCCCAGCTAAAGTCGCTGTAGTATCATCGGCGCTGATGGGAACGATTACTGGCTCAGGAGTGGCGAACGTCGTCACCACAGGGCAATTTACCATTCCATTGATGAAACGATTTGGCTATCGCTCCGCCTTCGCCGGCGGCGTAGAAGCGACATCGAGTATGGGCAGCCAGATCATGCCGCCGATCATGGGCGCCGTGGCCTTTATCATGGCCGAAACCATTAACGTGCCCTTTATCGAGATAGCTAAAGCGGCATTGATCCCTGCACTACTTTATTTTTGCTCAGTATTCTGGATGGTGCACTTAGAGGCCAAACGCGCCAATCTTTGTGGCCTGCCAAAAGATCAATGTCCCGATCCTTGGGCGGCGATTAAAGAACGCTGGTATCTCCTTATCCCCTTGTTTATTTTGGTCTACTTGCTGTTTTCGGGCAGAACGCCGCTGTTCTCTGGCATGGTTGGTTTAGCTTTGACCTCGATAGTGATCTTAGGCTCGGCCATCGTCCTGCGGTTGTCTTCAATGGCAATGCGGATTGCCTTTTGGATTGCCCTTGGGGTGTTATGTGCTGGCTTCTTCCAACTAGGGATTGGAGTCGTGTTTGGGGTTATCGCCCTGCTAGTCGCCATTTGTTGGTTTATTAAGGGCGGCAAAGAAACCCTCACCGTTTGCTTACACGCATTGGTTGAAGGCGCGCGTCATGCTGTGCCTGTGGGTATTGCCTGCGCCTTAGTGGGCGTGATTATCGGCATAGTGTCACTCACAGGGATTGCCTCAACCTTCGCAAGCTACATTCTCGCCGTTGGCCAAGACAACCTGTTCTTGTCACTCGTGTTGACTATGATCACTTGCCTAGTGCTCGGCATGGGGATCCCGACGATTCCTAACTACATTATTACCAGCTCAATAGCCGCACCCGCATTGCTCGACTTAGGCGTGCCCTTGATTGTGTCGCACATGTTTGTGTTCTATTTCGGCATCATGGCCGATCTCACCCCGCCCGTAGCCTTGGCCTGTTTTGCCGCCGCGCCAATTGCGAAGGAATCTGGGCTTAAGATCAGTCTCTGGGCGATTCGGATCGCCATTGCAGGTTTTGTGATCCCCTTTATGGCGGTTTACGATCCAGCCTTGATGCTCCAAGGTGATAGCTTATTAGCGACGGGCTTTGTGGTGCTGAAGGCAACGGTTGGTATTGGTATTTGGGGCGTGATCTTTACCGGATATCTATTACAAAAACTCTACTGGTGGGAACGCGTTATCGGCTTCCTTGCGGGGGCGAGCTTGATCCTTGCGACGCCATTGAGCGATGAAATCGGCTTTGGACTCGCGCTGTTGTTTATCGTGCAGCACAGTTGGCGCGCGCGCAAACTCAAACGTCTGGCAGAGCAAGGATAACCCATTGGGATTAGCCGTCGTTAATAAGTCTAAGGTAAAGCTATGCTAGGCCTATGTTTAGGCCTAGCAGGTACCCTGTGGGCGCAAGTGCCCACAGAGCACTTCACCTTGGCATGGAACCACAGCATAGAGAAAATCCGCTGGGAGGAAGACTATCACGTCACGCCTCAAGGCTTAGTGCTAGTCGAAGCGAGAGTAAAAGGCACGGGTGCAGGCATGGACATCCCAGATGATGCCTATCTTAAAAATGGCAGCTGGCATTATCGGCCCAAGTTACCCACTCTGCCTAAATTACGTTTAGGTCGCACACCCGAAGCGGGAGATTTTGATGTTTGTTTTGCGCAGGTCTCTGGCAAGGTGCAATGCCAAGCCATGAGTCATTGGATTGGTCAGCCGAACAAGCAAGATGCCGCCGTTGAGGTGTGGGGTTGTGAACAGGCAAATGTCGCGCCTATTGATGTTCGCTAAACGAGTAAATGACGGGCGGGTTAAGGGTTAGCAATCATCAGCTTGCTGGTAAAAGCGATAACCATTTTTACCTTGGTGTTTCACGCGATACATAGCAGCGTCCGCGCGATCGCAGCTTTTGGCAAAACTATCACCATAGCTAAATATATCGATACCGATACTCAGACCTATCTCCACGTCACAACCTTCAAGCAAAAAGCCCTGTCGATAAACATCGAGCAAAGATTGTGCGAGCATAGCTAAAGATTCAATATCGGAGGACGGCAGTATGATCACAAACTCATCGCCACCTAGCCGAGCGATCTTCGCTAACTCACCCGAGTGAGACACTAATGTATGCGCCACATGCACCAATAAATTGTCGCCAAACTTATGGCCGTGACGGTCATTTAAGGCTTTAAAACCATCCAAATCGATAAAAAATAATGCACCGCGCATATCCGGTTGCAAACACTCATCGAACGCTTTGGCAATGGCTTGGCGATTCATTAAATTGGTGAGGGGATCGCTGTGCGCTAACAGTGCCAGATCAAGTTCGTAGCGTTTTTCTTGGGTGATATCGATATGACTGCCCATCATCCGCAGCGGCGTGCCATCGGCAAAACGCTCAACGATACGGCCACGGTCAGACACCCAAGTAACGCTACCATCTTTATGCAACATTCTGTGTACTGCCTGATAGTAATCGGCCTTACCACTGACATGATCATCAAAGGCTTTTATCACCCATGCTTTATCTTCTGGGTGTAACTTACTTTTCCAGATATCAACGTGGGCGGCTAATTCTTCAGGACTAAAGCCGAGCATTTCGCCCCAGCGCATATTGAATATCGTTAAATTCCCGCTTGGAATATGCTGTTCCCACAGACACAAACCATTGCCATCGAGGGCGGCAAACAGTTTTTCTTCGGCACGACGATTCAACGCCGTTAACTGGGCGTTTTCACGTTTGAGCTGAGCAATTTCAGCCTGAAGTTGCTTGATGTGTTCTGCTGCCGTATCCGATGCCACGAAAAATCTCTTTCATTAAAGCGGGAAATCTTGTCCAGTGTAAAACACTCAATGCCGAAGCAAGATAGCGAGGAGTGCAAGATGAGCCAAAATCATGCTGGCTCAATCGAGCTTACACAGACTATCGCTATCATGCCACGCTTAGTCGCGCGTCAGCACTTCAAGCAATTCGATTTCAAAGGTGAGATCAGAATTTGGTTTAATATGCGCACCGACTTGGCGCTCGCCATAGGCTAAATGAGCTGGCACTAATAACTTACGTTTGCCACCGACTTTCATCCCCATAATGCCTTGGTCCCAGCCTTTAATCACACGGCCAGTGCCAATAACACATTGAAATGCCTGACCGCGATCATAGGATGAATCGAATTGGGTGCCATCCTGCAAAAAACCACGGTATTGGGTGGTGATCAGCGCGCCTTTTACCGCTTCTTTTCCTTCGCCCACTTGCAGATCGATTACTTCTAACTCAGTCATTTCTTCACTCTCTTTTCTTGTTCGCACTTAATAAATTGCGCGATATTCAACTTTGCGCAGGATTTTATCACCGACGACCACGCTTGTCGGCGCTATTGCCACATTTCTGCGGCTCGGTTCACTGCTTTATTCTTGAGAATAAGGTCACCATGGGCGAGATAATCATCACTCAGCCTTTAAATAACCGTCCGTTAGCCCAATATATTAGCCGTATAGACGTTTTATTTTGGAGCTTTGCCATGATTATTGCCTGCCCCCATTGCGATACGTTAAACCGCGTTCCCGATGAGCGTGTAAACCAGCAACCTACTTGCGGTAAATGTAAGCTCAGTGTCTTTACGACTGCGCCGATTGAACTCACTAGCGCAAACTTTGCCAACCATGCCAATAAATCAGAGCTTCCCCTAGTCGTTGATTTTTGGGCCAGCTGGTGTGGCCCCTGTAAAAGTTTTGCCCCGGTATTTTCCGCGGCAGCTAAGACGTGGGAGCCGCAATTTCGCTTCGGCAAAATCAATACTGAAGAACAGCAAGCCCTTGCGGCGCAATTTAATATTCGCTCGATTCCCACTCTTATGATTTTTAAGCAAGGGAAAATACTCGCGCAGCAAGCGGGCGCTTTACCTCAGTCAGCCTTAAATCAATGGTTAAAAAGCCATAGTTAATCGCAGATAACTATTTCGCGCCCATAAAAATACCCAGACTCGCTGGGTATTTTGTTTTACGTGGTTCTCAATCTACTAGCATCAGATATCCCAAAAAACATGGGCGATAATGCCTAGCACTATCATGCTGATAAAGTTGATGATCATACCTACTCGCACCATTTCCGATTGCTTGATATGGCCAGAACCATAAACGATCGCATTGGGCGGCGTCGCCACTGGCAGCATAAAGGCGCAGGATGCGGCAATACCAATCAGCACAGATAACATCACAGGCGATACGCCTAATGCCTCGGCAATTGCAGCAAATACAGGCACTAACAGTGCGGCGCTGGCGGTATTACTGGCAAACTCGGTCAGCATCACCACAAAGGCAATCACTGCAAAGACGAACAACGACATGTGCGTGCTGCCGAAAATATCTGTCATCCAGTGGGCTAAAAACACACTGGTGCCAGTGCTTTTCAACACTGCGCTTAGCGTTAAACCACCACCAAACAATATCAGCACACCCCAATCTGTGGTCGATTCAATCTTTTTCCAGCCGACTAAGCCTAAGCCTGCGAGCAAAACAACTGCACCTAACGCCACTATGGTATCGAACTGAGTGATGCCACCTAATGCTTTGGCTAATGGCACACTGAAAATCCAACAACATACTGTCGCGAGGAAGATAAGCAGGGTGAACTTACCTTGGAACGTCAACTGCTGCGCTTCAACTTGCACATCGAACTTGGCTGAAAGATCCGGCTTAAAATACCAATACAAGGCGATCAACATTAACGGCAACATGAGGATGACGGTCGGAATACCAAACTTGAGCCAATCACTAAAACTCAAGCCAACTTGCGCCGCAGCAATCGCATTCGGTGGACTACCCACTAAAGTACCGATACCGCCTATGTTGGCCGAATAGGCAATCCCAAGCAGTAAAAACACATAAGTACTATGGTATTTTTCGCGGTCTAGTTGCTGCAAAATCCCCAGTGCCAATGGCAACATCATCGCCGTTGTAGCGGTATTACTAATCCACATAGAGAGCAGTGCCGTCACCCCAAACAGCATAAAGCAAGCGATACTGAGTTTGCCCTTAGAGGCCAAAAGTAGCTTTTGCGCTATTAAGGTATCAATCTTTTGATGGTGCAAAGCCGCTGCGAGTACGAAGCCACCGAAGAATAAATAGATGATAGGATTTGCAAAGCTACTCATCGCTTCTTTGGTTTCAAACACCCCAAAGAATACCGCGAGTATAGGCACGAGGATCGCGGTGATACTAATGTGGATCGCTTCGGTCAACCAAAGAATGCCAGCGAAAACCAGAATCGCCAGACCCGTGTTCACCCCTTGTTCGAAGGGTAAGCCGTAATAGAGTGCGAATAACAGCACAATATCCGCCGCTAGGATCAGCATTTTCTTTTTATCGAGCCCCTCGCTGACGGGCGCTTTTTGAGGTGGAACAGTGCTTGAATCTGTTGATGACATGGTTACAACCTTAATACCATTTTATTTTGACGCAAATTTAGGGCATAGATCACACTTGGCAAAGCGGTTTATTTTGTAATTTTGCCACTTAGCAACCACACATTCTGCCGACTAAAAGCCCAGAAAAACCTTAAGTGAGATAAAAATCACCCATTTCTGATCTAAAGCCATGTGCAAAACTTTCAAACGAGCAAAAATCACGCAAAAGCTTGATAAAGCTGTAATTGAATAAGTGTTTAAAACTGTGACGTGGATCAGGTTTCACTTTAATACTAAGTGACAAACACTGAATTTAACCTTAAATAAAGTGGTTAACGCTAATTCAATCCTGTAACCACAGTTTTGCCTATAAAACACCCATGAGTGTATTTACCACTCTTTGCCCCCTCAAGGTGACTGCAACTTAAAGTGATACGTAAACGAACATCCCAATGACAAAATTGCAGCTGGCATCAACTCAGTTTTATATTTCACGAAGAACTTTCATTTTTCGCATTTAAAATGTTGGTTTACATACTTAAAAACTTAAATGGCATGGTGATGGAAAAAAGATTTAACCTTTTAAATTTATCTGATAATGCGAAAGGACATCTGATTAGCTTCCCTGTAGAATTTGTGCAGGCGCTTGCCACTTAACTCCAGCAAGTGCTCGATAACGTCTCCTAGTGGTTCCATCATTTATTTGATGCAAAACTGTGTAGAAATTAAAAATGTTTCAAACCATCAAAGCCGAAAACAACCCTAGAATCCTACTCAAATAAATAACATTTACAACTCAATATCCCTATGAATAATAAACACAAATATTATTCACCATCTCAGTCAATCTAACTCACTTTACCCCGCGAGCAATCCAACCTAGAGTCGCGCCCGTATTCTCGTCTCCTGTTCATTTTTTACCTATTTTGGTACCGCTTGTGGAAAATATGCTGTCAGCTCAACCCAATCAAAAGCCAGGGCTGTTTGTGCCTGTGGCAGGACTCAGTCTATTTGCTTTAGCGTCAGGCTACTTGATGAGTTTGATCCCACTCTCGCTCACTTACTTTGATTTGAGCCTTGATCTTGCGCCTTGGCTGGCGAGTATTTTCTACCTTGGCTTATTACTAGGTGCACCTTGTATTGCACCGATTGTCAGCCGCATAGGTCACAGTAAGGCCTTTATTTTGTTCTTAAATATCTTACTGTGCAGCGTTGTGGTAATGGTATTACTGCCACAGAGCAGTGTTTGGCTAGTATCACGCCTGATTGCAGGCTTGGCTGTTGCAGGGATTTTTGTGGTGGTCGAGTCTTGGTTACTTATGGCCGACACCCAAAAACAACGGGCAAAACGCTTAGGCTTATATATGACCGCCCTCTACGGTGGCACTGCCATTGGGCAACTTGCCGTAGATTATTTAGGCACCACGGGTAATTTACCCTACTTGGTAGTAATAGGTTTGTTGGCAGCGGCCAGCTTGCCCGCACTGTTAGTTAAACGCGGCCAACCGCAGTCCAGTGAACAACACGCTATTGCCCTTTCCGACCTTAAAACCTTAAGTAAACCTGCCATTGTCGGCTGTTTAGTCTCAGGATTATTACTCGGTCCCATCTACGGTTTATTGCCTGTTTATGTGTCGCGGGACATGGGTTTTGCCCAGCAGACGGGGCAATTTATGGCGCTGATCATTATGGGCGGCATGATAGTTCAACCCTTAGTGAGCTATTTATCCCCGCGTGTTGAAAAGAGTGTGTTGATGACAGCCTTTTGCTTAGTGGGTGCGGCGGCGCTGTTGTTACTGATACAAACATCGCTTGTGGGATTATGGTTAGGTTTTGTGTTACTCGGTGCCTGCGCCTTTGCTCTTTATCCCATCGCCATCAGTCTGGCGTGCGATCATTTACCCAGCAGCCAAATCGTCTCCGCCACTCAGATTATGTTGCTCAGTTATTCTGTGGGTTCGGTTATTGGTCCGGTTGCCGCCAGTCGTTTTGATGATGTAGAACATGGCTTACCGCTCTACTTAGCAGCAAGCTTTTTAGTCACGGTTTGCTATCTAAGCGCGCACTTACTCGCCCGAAGCAAAGCCCGTCTACCCACAGCGAAGGCTTAGCCCTGAGCCGTTAATGTTAAGTCTCTACACCCTGTGAATAACAATGGGCGCCGATAACGGCGCCCATTGTTATTATGATGTTTGCTGGGTTAATTCTGCCACTGGCACTGTGGCGGGAATGGCCCAGACACTGTCCTGCGGCCCATTAAGCACCCGATGGCGAGTCAGCCTGTAACCATAAAAGAACACTCCACTAAAGGCTAACGCCACCAGATCGACGCCTAACGTTGCCGCAGAATAAGGCGCCCATAAGCCTAAACTTGGCGCGATTAACGCAACTAGAGACGTGATTGGCATCGCCAATGTAGCCAAGCCGCACAAAGGCAAAATCAGCAGCGCCGCCTTAGCAGCACCACGCCAAAAGGCGTAAACCACCAGCAAGCCAAACACCAGATAATACAGCCACAAATAGACGTGGTTAATATTGCTCACATGCACATATAACCATTTACCCAACAACATACTTATCGTTAAGGCGGCAACCGAGCCTAAGCAAATCCCCACCGTGGCGCTCGCCATTAATCGGCAAGCACGGGTTTGCTCGCTCGCCTGCTTTTTACGGCGTTTTTCCAGCCACAGCAAGTTGCCACTGTAAAATAAAAAAGCACCGCTCAAACCTAGGAAGAAATACACCCAGCGCCCGAGATCGCCCCCATAACTGCCAAAGTGTAATCCAAAGAATACCGCAACGGTTCTGGCCCAAATCCCCTTGTCGCTTTGATCAATCGTGCTATTGGTCACCTTAAGACTATAAGGATGCAGGTATAAGAAATCGGTAACGGGTCCACGCATAAAACCATTGGGGTTATATAACCCCAAGCGCAGAGTCGCACGGGGATTATTCAAGTTCATAAAGCTCATTTCATTCACTTGATAATCGGGGGCGATTTGCTGCACCTTGGCTAACACAGTGGTGACCTTTGGCAAATCGACAAGTGTATAGAGCGTTTTGTCCGGTGCCGATTGAGCAAATAATGGTTTTTCACCATAAACCATATGCTTAAGCCCATCGTAAAGCTGGTCATGGAAAGCAAACACAATCACAGTTACACATATCACTAGATGAAATGGCAGGCTGGTAATGCCCACTAAATTATGGGCATCGAGCCAGAAACGACTCTCACCTTTATCTTTACGCAGGGCGAAAAAACTTTTGGTTAAAGTTGGCAGTAAAAAAATCACCCCAGAAACGAGCGCCAAGAAGTATAAAACGGCGGCTATCCCCAACACATAGGCACCCGCTTGATCGTGACCGACTTCGCCGGCAATCCCCGCGGTGCGATGTAATTGGTCAATCAATTCAGCTAACTCGCTTGGTGTACTTAGTTGGGTGACTAATTGCCCCTGCTCGTCAAGGCTGGCATGCCAAAGCTGATGACTCATGCTGAGTTCACGTTCCGAGCCCTGCTGATACCAAGTCATCGGCGATTGATGCTCATCATTTAAGTGCAAACTAAAACCGGTTTTGGCCTTATCATCCTGCGCTAACACTTGCGCGACTAAGTCATCCAGTTTCTCAGCGGGCACTTGAGGCAAGGTCAGGGCTGGCGGCATTGACCAAGCGTCAATCGCCCCCTTAAACATAGTGAGCGAGCCGGCATAAAAGCCGATAAACAATACGATTCCGGCGATGATACCAGTCCAAATATGGATAGACTGATACACACGTAACACATCACTGCGAACTTTCATCCTTGTCACCTAAAGGTATATAACACTATATAAGTCAAAACGTTAAACAAGCCCAAGTAGCCAATTGCCCTGAGTCCAGTTTTAAACATAAAGCTAAAACTTAAGATCAATAACCAGATAGGCGTAATCAGCCACATGTTGAACTGCACTTTAGTATCGGCATCGATGCCGCCTGGGCCAAACCAGGCAAATAACCCCACCAATCCAAGTGCTAAAGTAAATCCTAAAATCAATCCAGCCAGTGACTTAGTCCACCAGTCGGGTTGTAATTTATCCTGTTCAGCTAAACGTGCCATGAGCTATTTCCGACCGAAAAGTGAGATAAAAGGCACTAACCCCATCAATAACATCAACAGGGCTAACCAAATAAAAATTGCGGCGCTAAGGGTAAAGAGGCTAAGCCAACCGATAAGACTGACAAAGGCAACACCGTAAGCGAGTAACCGCCAAGGCCGCTTAGGAAGGGAGCTTGCAAATAGTTTTTGGTGCTTATTCGTTAAATAAAATAACAAGCAGGCCAGAAGCGTCGACAACAGGAATATAAGTTGCAACACGGGATGTAATCCTCTCACTACAAAGCGTTAGCATTCGAGTCCATTTGCCTATGCTTGCTGTACATCATGTAAAAAGATAAGCACATGAAAGCAATGGAAGAATTTTAATTTCGGGACTCTAGCCTTGGTGATAATAATTCGCAATAAGATTTACACTGTAAGGATGGTTTATGGTATTCAAATCACAAATAGGCAACACTTCTACCTTGTCATTGCCAGTTGTTAACCATTAAGATACATTTCGCGTTAATAGTATTGTCCCAAGATAAACAATCCGATTCACCCTCAAGCTCATTACTATGACATCAGCAAAGGAAGCTAAATGATTAAAAATGAATTCAATCTGCCGAGCTCAATTGGCCTCAGCAAAATTATCCCCATTGTTATTCTATTAATCCTCTTTATTTCCTTATTTGGCAGTTGGTATACAGTTGACCAAGGTGAACGTGGCGTACTGCTGCGCAACGGTAAAGTTATCGGTACCGCAGAACCTGGGCTTGGTTTTAAAATCCCACTGATAGACACTGTGGTGAAGATTTCGACCCAAACACACACCACCAGTTATACCTCGCTGCAAGCCTATAGCCGCGATCAACAACCTGCGACACTTAACGCATCGGTGACATTTAGCGTCCCGCCAGACCGCGTCGAAGAAGTGTATGCGAACTTCAAGAGTATCGATGCCATGGTCACGCGTTTGCTCGACAGACAAGTGCCGACTCAGGTCGAAAACATCTTCGGTAAATACACTGCGATTTCTGTGGTACAAGAGCGGATCAAGTTCGGTATCGATGTGACCAGCGCGATCACTAACTCGATCAAAGGTCCGGTGGAAATCAACTCAGTGCAGATTGAGAATATCGACTTTTCCAACGCCTATGAAAAATCCGTCGAAGACAGAATGCGCGCCGAAGTCGAAGTGCAAACTCAACTGCAGAATCTAGAGAAAGAACGCGTCAGCGCGCAAATTGCCGTCACCCAAGCGCAAGCACAGGCAGACTCGCAATTGGCCCGCGCCAAGGCTGAAGCCGAAAGTATTCGTATCAAAGGTGATGCAGAAGCCTCTGCAATTAAGAGCCGCGCCGAAGCGCTAGCACAGAATCAAAACTTAGTTGAATTAACTAAAGCGGAAAAGTGGGACGGTAAACTACCGACAACCATGCTACCGACAGGCACTCTGCCCTTTATCGATGTGAAAAAAGGCAACTAAGCTTGGGTTTAGCTCGAGCAAAAGCATAAATCGACAATAAAAAATCCCAGTGTTAGCCCTAACACTGGGATTTTTCGTTATTCGCTCGATAATTACTGAGCGGAATATGAGCCGATTAAGAGCAGCAATCGTTGCGGCGGATCCAGCTTCTTGGGATCTTCTCAAACACCACTTTCGCCATCAGCAACGCCAGCACTATGCCAGAGGTTGCCACTAACCACTGAGGTAACATTTGGTGCTGCTCACCAATCTGTGGCATCACCACAAAGCCAAAGCTATCCACCAGATAATTGACCAATATGCCCGCGACTAAGGCCACGCCGATCACGCCGCCCAAGTATCCCCACAACGCACGTTTGCCTAACTCTTTAGCCACCACACCTAAGGTTGCGATATTAGTCGCAGGGCCCGCCATCATAAACACTAAAACGGCACCCGGTGACACACCCGCCAGCAATAATCCGGCAGCAATCGGTGTCGATGCCGTCGCGCAGATGTACATAGGCACAGAGACCAACACCATCACTAACATGGCTAAGATACCGTCGCCCCATTGCGCCAAAAAGTCTGCTGGGACATAGGTTTGCACCAGCGCGGCGAAGAATAAGCCCACCAGCAGCCACAAGGTAGTGTCACGCACTAAATCCGTTGCCGCATATTTAAGACCAATACCAACACGGCTTAAGACGGATTGCGACTTTAACTCAGTCGCCATATCTTGAGTCGAGGCGCAGCAGCTATCCGCTTCACCTTGGGTTTGAGAACCATGGCCGTGAGCACTATGATCATGTGTTCCAGACCCGGCTTTATTTGAAGTACCGCAACAGGCGCCCTTTTTCACCACAAGGATTTTTTCAGGGGTAGCAGGTACGGATTCAGCTGTTTTACTGGCGCAGCATGAGGCTGTTTTCTCAGCTTTTATCACACCGACGTTCGCAACACTGCCGCCATGAACCGTCATTAAGCTAGACGTTGCAGCCACAGGCGTCATTTTGATCGCACTCTTAGGCTCAGTCTTCTGCTCAGTATGACTTTCATTGCCGCAGCAGGATGCAGCCGCTTTAATAGGCGCTAAAGTTGGCTCTTTAGTTGATGAGCAACAGCTTTTAACCGGTTCGGCTTTAACAGCTTGAGACTGAGTCGCAGATTTCGACGCACAGCAAGCCGCCACGGGTGCGTCGCTAGCTGACTTGAACTCTGATTTAACCGCAGGCTTGCCATCGTCGTCATCGCGGCCAACGAGTAAGCCAGCCACAATCGCACTGGTAATCGCTGCAATCGGTCTGACGATCGCCATAAAGGGGCCGAGTAACACGTAGGAAACGGCGATTGAATCGACGCCCGTTTCTGGCGTCGACACTAAAAAAGAGGTGGTTGCCGCTTTCGAGGCACCTGAACGGCGCAGCCCTACCGCCGCAGGAATCACGCCACAAGAACACAAAGGTAATGGTGCACCGAGCAGCGCCGCCTTCACCACAGTTTTAAAACCGTGACCGCCGAGCTGCTTTTGCATCCACACCATTGGTACGAATACTTTTAATAGCCCAGCCAGGATCAGGCCCAATAACAACCAAGGCGCCGAGTCTAAAAACAGATCAATAAAATTCTTCAGTAACATAATTAATTCCCTGACTCATCATGGATTGTTTTGCCGTGAGTATGCTGGTGCGACTCATTATGATGTGCTTTGTGCTGATTTCCATCATGAGAATGATGCTCAACGCGTACCCGCTCAGTACTGGATTCCAACGCCTCTAAAATCGAGCAATGTTCGGCGCTACGCGGCCCGCCACAACAGGCATCGGACAGACTCTGCAAACTGGTTTGAAAATGATTCAGCTCGGCGATTTTGGCCTGTACTTGGGCCAATTTAATATCGACCATACCCTTCACATCGGCGCAGACGCGATTAGATTTATCAAGCTCAATTGAAAGCAATTCACTGATTTCATTAAGGGTAAAACCCACGGCCTTCGCCCGTAAGATAAAACGCAGTCGCGCGGCATCGGCCTCGGTATACACTCGATAGCCAGACTCGGTACGGCTCGACGGCGCGAGCAGACCGTGCTTCTCGTAGAATCTCAACGTGTCGGCTTTCACCTCACACAAATCCGCCAGTTCACCAATACGATACATGTCTTCATCCTTTGCGAAATCGCGCCCAACTCAGGGGGAGTTTCCAGCATACAACTCAATAATGCGAGTATAAACCTTGGAGCCTACTCCAAGGTCAAGGGGTAATTCATACTTTACATAAAGTCGGCCGAGTCACGTCACTTTGTTCTGATATGAATATTGTGAAATCACGCAGAAAAAACACCCGTAAATGCAGTTTTACGTTAGAATACGCGCGCCGTGATGAAGGGATAAAAAGTTAGCTAATAAAGTAAAAATAGGACCAAGGGACTTTTGGAAAGCGGTGCAGCGCTAAGGCTGTTCTGTTTTCCGAAAGATCCTTGAAACTAAAATAACTGGACCCTGTACCCAAATGACTGCTGCAAATAATGCCAGACCCATTCGTCGCGCGCTGTTAAGCGTTTCAGATAAAACCGGAATTCTCGAGTTCGCCAAAGCACTTCACGCCCAAGGTGTGGAACTGTTATCAACTGGCGGCACCGCTCGCCTGTTAGCGGATAACGGCGTGCCTGTTATCGAAGTATCTGATTACACAGGACACCCTGAGATCATGGACGGTCGTGTTAAGACGCTGCACCCTAAAGTGCACGGCGGCATTTTGGCGCGCCGCGGTCTTGATGAAAGCGTTATGGCCGACAACAATATCAATGCCATCGATCTGGTTGCGGTTAACCTTTATCCTTTCGCTGAAACCGTAGCTAAAGCCGGTTGTACCTTAGAGGACGCTATCGAAAATATCGATATTGGCGGCCCAACTATGGTGCGCGCAGCGGCAAAAAACCACAAAGACGTCACCATAGTCGTTAATGCCGTCGATTACTCACGCGTACTCGCAGAAATGACGGCTAACAATGGCAGCACGACCCATGCGACGCGTTTCGACTTAGCGATTGCAGCCTTTGAGCACACTGCGGGTTACGATGGCATGATCGCCAACTACTTCGGCACTATGGTTCCAATGCATAGGGTTCCTGCGCATAGCACGGACGAATGTTTTGCTGACTCCCTATCCGTTGAGAGCTCTAAGTTCCCACGCACGTTCAATACCCAATTAGTGAAGAAGCAAGACTTACGCTATGGCGAAAACAGCCATCAAGCGGCGGCTTTCTATGTCGACACGAAAATTGATGAAGCCTCTGTGGCGACGGCGATTCAGTTGCAAGGCAAAGCGTTGTCTTACAACAACATTGCCGATACCGATGCCGCCCTTGAGTGCGTAAAAGAATTCAACGAACCCGCCTGCGTTATCGTTAAACACGCTAACCCATGTGGTGTGGCCTTAGGTAAAGACTTGCTCGATGCCTATAACCGCGCTTATCAAACTGACCCAACCTCAGCCTTCGGTGGCATTATCGCCTTCAACGGCGAGTTAGATGCTGCGACGGCGAGTGCTATCGTTGAGCGCCAATTCGTTGAAGTGATTATCGCCCCAAGCGTCAGCCAAGCGGCGCGCGATGTGGTTGCGAAAAAGACCAACGTGCGTTTATTGGAATGTGGTCAGTGGAACACTAAAACCCAAACCTTAGACTACAAACGCGTTAACGGCGGCTTGTTAGTACAAGATCGCGACCAAGGCATGGTCGGCTTAGAATACATCAAAGTGGTTTCTAAACGTCAACCTACCGCAAGCGAACTGAAAGACTTAATGTTCTGCTGGAAAGTGGCGAAATTCGTTAAATCTAACGCCATCGTTTATGCCAAAGACGGCATGACTATCGGTGTCGGCGCAGGCCAAATGAGCCGCGTTTACAGCGCTAAAATTGCTGGCATCAAGGCCGCCGATGAAAGCTTAGAAGTAGTGAACTCTGTGATGGCATCCGATGCTTTCTTCCCCTTCCGTGACGGTATCGATGCCGCAGCGGCTGCGGGCATTAGCTGCATCATCCAACCGGGTGGCTCAATGCGCGATGCAGAAATCATCGCCGCAGCAGACGAGCACGGCATGGCCATGGTGATGACGGGCATGCGCCACTTCCGTCACTAATCGCCACTAAGCAGCCAGCACTCAATCAGTACTGGCTGCTTTTTTGTTTTACCACTCTTTGTTTTACCGCACTCTGGTTTCGACCACAGTGTGCCTACACAGAACATAAAACTCTAAGGGATGACTTAACATGAAAGTATTAGTTATTGGTGGCGGCGGTCGCGAACATGCCCTAGCGTGGAAAGCTGCACAATCGGCTCAAGTTGAAACTGTCTATGTTGCGCCAGGCAATGCGGGCACAGCCCTAGAACCTAATGTTGAAAATCTGGCGATCAGCGCCACCGACATTCCTGCTCTGCTTGATTTTGCGAAAACCCATAAAATTGAACTGACCATAGTCGGCCCAGAAGCGCCATTAGTGATGGGCGTGGTTGATGCATTCAATGCCGCAGGTTTACCGATTTTTGGCCCAACTAAGGCGGCAGCTCAGCTCGAAGGTTCAAAAGCCTTCACTAAGGACTTTTTAGCCCGCCACAATATTCCAACAGCGGGTTACAAAAACTGCACTGAAATCAGCGATGCTAAAGCCTTCGTGCGTGAATTAACGGCCACCACTGGTTACCCAGTGGTCATCAAAGCCGACGGTTTAGCGGCAGGTAAAGGCGTGATTATCGCCCAAGACCAAGCTGAAGCCGATGCTGCGATTGATGACATGCTCGCTGGTAACAAGTTTGGCGATGCGGGTTCACGCGTGGTCATTGAAGAATTCCTTAAAGGCGAAGAAGCTAGCTTCATCGTAATGGTCGATGGCAAAAACATTCTGCCAATGGCGACCAGCCAAGATCATAAAGCCCGCGATAACGGCGACTATGGTCCAAACACGGGCGGCATGGGCGCTTACTCGCCAGCACCTGTGGTGACTCAAGCGGTACACGATTGGACTGTGGCAAACGTGATTCGCCCAACGGTTGATGGCATGGCGGCAGAAGGCAATATCTACACAGGCTTTTTGTATGCTGGCTTGATGATATCACCCGATGGCAGCGCCAAAGTGCTTGAATACAACTGTCGCTTTGGCGATCCAGAAACTCAGCCAATTATGTTGCGGTTAAAGTCAGACTTAGTGGAACTGTGTTTAGCGGCCACCCGTGGCGAGTTAGATAAAGTGACAGCAGAATACGACGAGCGCGCAGCCGTGGGCGTAGTATTAGCCGCTGGCGGTTACCCAGATGAGTATCGCAAATTTGATGTGATTGACGGTCTCAGCCTTGGTGATAACGACGGTAAAGTCTTCCATGCTGGCACTGAGATGAAAGACGGCCACGTAGTCACCAACGGCGGTCGCATACTCTGCGCCACTGCACTGGGTAACACAGTGACCGAAGCGCAAAAAGCCGCCTATAAATTGGTTGATGAAATCCACTGGGATGATGTGTATTTCCGTACCGATATTGGTTACCGTGCTATTGCACGTGAGCAGCAAGACTAATTGCTAGGCGCGTTAAAAAACCGGCCAGAAGCCGGTTTTTTTGTGCCTGAATTTTGACGAGCGTCAAATATAACATCATGATTTTCAATAAAATTATATAATTAATTCTATTGAAAATTGGAGCAACGAGATACAATGTCAACCAAATGTTAAATACCTAAATATAAAGGACTCCCCATGAGGATTAGACTGCTGTGCGCCTCCATCGCCATACTGCTTAGCGGATGCGGTGGCGGCTCAGAAGATGCTGGCACGACCACACCACCGACTCAGCCGCCAGTCCAACCTCCCGCGCCGGTGCAATACATTGCTAGTAGTGTGTCCGCAAATGGCGGAGCCTTAGATCCAAGCAGTCAAAAAGTGGAGTCGGGTAAAAGCGCTATTTTTAGCATTACTGCCGATATTGGCTTTGCACTCGAAGGCATTACTGGCTGTGGTGGCACGCTCAATGCGCTAACTTACACCACTGCGTCCATGACGGCGGATTGCACTGTCACGCCGACATTTATTGCTAACGCCGAAAATGCCATTAAGCATCAAGACCACAGGCTTGCCAGTGCGAGTGAGTTAATTGATTTCAGCATCGCCAAACTCGCTAGTATCGACATCAAACGTAAAGCCCAGATAAATCAGCTATATCAAGGTGTCGGTAGCAGCATCTCTTGGCACCCGACTCACGACTCAATTACCTTTTCGAGCTTTATGCCAGAGAACACTTTTACTGTTTTGCCATCGAATGTCGATGGCAGTGGTGCAAGCGCGGTTCGCGGGTTAGTGATGGCGGGCGAGCAACAGGGGCAAAGATATGCGGCCATGGGAGGAAATCTCTTTTCCGTCAACACTTCAGCTCAAACCGATACTTTGCTGAAAAATCTTTTAGGCTGGCTGACCAAAGGCGCCGATAAAACCAACGGCCTCAGTATAGTGACCACGCAAATGCCGAGCAAAGCCGACAGTTGGTACTTTCCCCATAACGAAGGTATTCGCACTTGGCTTGCAAACAACTACCCCGCAGCCCATAGCATTAATGCGGCAAACACTTGTGACTACAGTGAGTTAAGCAACTGTATCGACACACTCAAGCCCGATGTGATAGTGATTAGTGACATAGACCGTCAGTCCCTCGGTTTTGCAGGCATTAAAGCTGCTATCGCTAAGGCCAAAGCGGCGGGCATTCCCTTGCTGCTCTCAAACTACTGGCGCAATCAAAGCCCAATGCTATCGCCGCTTTATCTTGAAATGGGGCTTTCAACCTCAGGTAATTATTGGTCAAAGCTCAATGCCAACGACCTCAGTGTGACTGATGTTTTGGCTGAAGATACTGCCCTGACTAAGGTAAATAATTTGCTCGGCAAGCTCAATGAAGCAAGCTTCGATACCTCAGTGCTTAACGACTGCACCGGCAATTATCTCAGCTGCAATGCTGCCGCCTTTGTTGACTCGTTCAAAGCGGGCGCAGATTGGTATCGCAGCAATGCCGAAACCTTAGATAACAACGCAATTGATGTGTTTACCAAGGCAGACTTCCCCTTGATGAAGGCCGGACTGTTGCTCGCCGATAAGTATCGCAGCGAGATTGATTACCCTATAGCCTACAGCGAGCACGCACAATGGCAGCAAGCCCTGTTTGCCGATTGGACCGTCAGCTATGCCCGCGTCCATAACTTAGCCCAGCCTGATTTGGGTGAATATGTCACCGACAGAGCTAACCTCAGCAAGGGCAGCAATGCGCACTACGCTTATCCTGCGACTGTCACTGAACGTAAAACCATTAGCGTGCCCTATGCAGGCCAATGGACGACTACAGGCTGGTATGCACTGCCGGGGCAAACCATTAAACTCACTCGTCTTGATAGCAGCGCTGCAAATGTGGAGATCAAACTCAACTACCACAGACGTAACACTAACCGCGCCTATGAGCAGAAAGTCTATCGCGGCCCCTTGGAGCTGGCGCAGCAACGCCTGCGCTTAGCGCAAGGGAAAAGTATTGAGTTTTCCTCCCCCTACGGCGGGCCGATTTATCTATACATCAATGGTGATGCTTCGAGTGTTGATGGCGCGTTAAGTGTTGATGTCAACGCTGAGCATGTCGCTAAACATCCGACCATTATGGATTTCTCCAATCCAGCTGAAATCGCGGCCTTTAACGAACGCATTCAAAATACCGAATTACCCCATGTGGACTTGCGCACCGATGGTGCAGAGCAGCATCTGCGTCGCGACCGCTTCTTAAACGCCATCGGTACCGATGTGCCCGATGTAACTGCGCTACTTAACAGCATTGTCGATGACCACATCAACAGCGTTTACACCTTAGCTGGCCTTAAAATTCAAGGTAAGAGTTTAACTGAATCCTTACCCGCCGATGTGCTCGCCGCCTGTAAAGGACTGTTTGGCAATGACTGTATAGACAATAATCTGCATACCCGCACTATTATTCAACACGCTAACTATGATCAAAATGCCCAGTGCGGCGCCGGTTGTAGCGGAAACCCATGGGATGCGGCATGGAATATCGCCCCAACGGGTTGGGGCGATAACCATGAGTTAGGCCACAATCTGCAAACTAACCGCCTCAATGTGCAATATGCCACAGCGGCTAATAGTGACAACTGGACAGGCTATGGTAGCCGCGCCGGAGAAAACTCCAATAACATCTTCCCCTATGTGGTGAAGTGGAAAACCCATTATCTGCGCGATAATAATACCGATACGGTTACTGATGGCCACATGAACCATAAAGATCTCTTCTATGTGTTTATGTCCGATGCTGCGAGCACAACAGATACCCGCGGTAAGCGCGTGGTGTTTGGCGCTAACTGTAAAGTGCTCGATGCAGGTGAAGACAGATACACAGCGCCTTGGGCCAGCAATGCATATGCTGTGCATAACGGCTATCGCATGTCGTTTTATATCCAAATGGCACTAAAGGCCCACGGCATGATGTTGAGCGATGGCACCATGCTGAACAATGGCTTTAATCTCTTTACCTTGCTGTATCAACACAGTCGTATTTTTGGCAAATATGCCAATAACGCCAGTGATTGGGAAGCGAACCGCAGCAAACTGGGCTTTGACCAATTTCCGTTTGACGGCAATAGTGTCTACGGCGGCAAAACCGTGAAAGATATTCCCGGCAACGACTTTATGTTGGTGTCTTTGAGTCAGCTCACAGGCAAAGATTGGCGTAATCATTTTGATATGCTGGGTCTGCGCTACTCAAGCCTTGCAGCAGCGCAAACAGTCGCTAATGCGACCTCGGGTACTATGCCCATGGGCATGTATGAGCTAGAAACCGACTTGCCGCCAGCGAACATGAACCAAGGTTTAACCTTTGTGCCATTGTCACTCGCTGATGGCACTACACAGTGGAAAGGCGTGGGTTCGCCAACCCAGTGCACTAAACCATAAGTGCACTAAACCATAAGTGCACTAAGCCTTAATCGCGCTAAGATACTAACGCAACTGATAAACCTCGCTCTGGCGGGGTTTATTTTTACCTGAAAAATGTGACCTAAAGCACATACCTAGGCTCAGATGACGTGCACCATTTAACTTCTTATATTTTTAACAATCATGAAATTAATGAGGTAAATATATGGGTTATTCGATAAAAGATCTTATTTATCAAGGTGAAAAATCAGGCGTGCATAACTGGCAAACCCTAGAAGGAGCCAGCTTTTACTGGCATCCAGATTGGTTTCATATTGCAGAGGATATGACGGGCCATATGGCCACGGCAACTATCGAAAAGCAAGGGGAAAAAGCAACGCAAAGCGAGGCTGAACAGTCAATCATTAAGCATCTCAATAAGAGTGGTAAATAGCTTGTAGTGGCAAAGATTTTAATGCCCGGAGGCGATCGCCCTGCGGGCAATTTTGTCGATTAAACCTGGCGCGATCAGCTTAAGCCAGCGCCCCAAACGACCGCGAAGTGAAGTGATAAGTTGTCGGCCTCGAGTCGCAATCACAGGTAACATCATATTGGCGCATTGCTCGGCCGTCAGTATCTTAGCTTCTTGCATCGGTGACTTGCCTAAAGGATTACCCGCACCATCAAGGGCGCGTTTGTGAATTTGTGACACCACAAAATCAGGGCAAATTACCGTCACCGCCACATTATCGTCCGCGAGCTCAATCCGCAATGAATCGAAAAAACCAATCACGGCATGTTTAGATGCAGCATAACCGCTACGAGTGGGTACGCCTGTTAATCCAGCGACTGACGCCACTACGACCACTTGGCCCTTACTGGCCTTTAAATGGGGTAAAGCGGCATGGGTCAAATACGCAGGCCCAAGATAATTCACCCGCATAATGTCTTCAAGTACAGACAGTTGAGTAAGCTCATCGAACCGTGACCACATGGTCATGCCGGCATTATTAATTAAAATATCGAGATGTCCGTAATGCGCGACCGTGGCTTCAATCAAGGCTTCGCACTGTTCAGCACGAGAAACATCGGCAGCAAATACAAAGGGAGGTAAACCATAATTAGCGATTTCTAAGGCGAGTGAAGCGAGACGTGTTTCATTGCGTGCACTGATCACCAGTTGGCAGCCCATTCGCGCCATTGCCACAGCAAGTGCCCGACCAATACCTTCTGAAGCACCCGTGATGATCACGACCTTGCCAGTGAGTCCATCCATAGTCATTCCTTTGTTATCGCTATGTTAATTACATCTTTAGCTAAATTGGCATAATCACGCTAAAAGCGCAATCCTTCACGCGCGTTGTGCAAGCCTCATCTCATATTGTTCACGATAATTAGCTAAAGGTTGTGGGCGTCCTATTGCATAACCTTGCGCGTAGTTAATCCCGATGCTCAACAATCTGTCGATAATATCTTGATTTTCAACAAACTCGGCTACGGTCTCGATCCCCATGACGCGACATACGTCCTGAATCGATTTAACGATGGCGTAATCTTTGGCGTTCACGGCAAGATTCTTAATAAAACAGCCATCGATTTTGACATAATCGACAGGTAATTCACGCAGATAGCCGTAAGAGGCGAAACCACTACCAAAATCATCCAAGGCAAACGAGAAACCGAGCTTACGTAACTGCTTCAACATTTCCATACCACGATTGCGATTTTGGATCGCGGTGGTTTCAGTAATTTCAAAGCAAATACATTGACTTGGAATATCAAAAATATGCTGCTGCTGGGCGATATATTCCACCATACCTTCGGCGCCTAAACTATTGCCCGAAAGGTTGATCGAAATACAGTGATCAGGCCAAAGCACCGGGTGCAAAGATAACCATAAAAAGGCTTTGCGGATCACTTCTTTATCTATGTCCGGCATCAGCTTAAAGCGCTCAGCCGCGGCAATAAACTGCGCAGGCGCCAAAATACGGCCACAGGGTTCTTGAATTCGCAGCAGGATTTCCATGCGTTGTCGCTGCGGACCACTGCCTAACCCACGGATCGGTTGGTAATACAGAATTAGCTCGTTTTCTTCAATCGCCTGCGCGATACGTACCGCCCACTTAGGCGCATTTCTCTGGTAAGTGAGCTCTTTATCTTTATCATCGTAAAAATGAACTTGATTGGCGCCCTTAGCTTTAGCGGCAATGCAGGCAATATCCGCGTCTTTCAATAATTCTTGTGCATCAATATAGGGCGCACGACCAAAGGCGACACCTATGCTGAGGCCGACTTTATAGTTACAGTTTTTGTCATTCAGCACTTGCAGCGAGACTTGTGCGATCATTTGTTTGAGTAATTGCGCCACAGATAAAGCACTGCGATTACAAATCACTAAACCGAACTCATCGCCACCAAGGCGCGCCAACAGCTCCTGTGGCCCAAGACAAGCCTGCATAGCCTTAGCCACCATAGCGAGCATACGATCGCCTGCAGTATGGCCACAGCTGTCGTTAATCAACTTGAATTGCTCCAAATCGAGATAACAAACGGCGATGGTTTTAGCTGAGGCGGCAAATTGAGGAAGCTGTTCATCAAACGCCTGACGATTTAGCAGCCCAGTAATGCTGTCGAAATTGGCTCTTTTTTGGAGTTGGCGCTTAAGTAACTCTTCTTGAGTGATATCCCGCAATACCACGACAGTACCAACAATTTCTTTATCGTGATTGCGCAGATTGCTGATACTGCGCTCCATAATCCGAGGCGAAGCAGTTAATAGCTTGATTTTCTCGACCTGTGGTGATGATTCGCCAAGACGAATACAAGTGAAGACCGCCTGATTCAACTGATCGCCAGCCTTTAACAGGCTCGCGAGGCTCTGATCTAGGGCATAACAACTGGCGACATCCAGAAGCGACTCGGCCCGCGGATTCATATAAATCACTTTGGCATCGACGTCGGTTAAAATCACCGCTTCTGCAATGGATTCTAAGGTGATTTTCGCGCGCTCTTTCTGCTGATAAATTCTGGCCAGTAAGCTATTAACGCGGCTGGCAAGCACTTCTAATTCCTCATTACCCTCACTGGTGACAGGTTGATAGACACTGGACATAGGATCGACCAGCGCCAATTGCCGCATCAAGTTTTTAAAGGGTTTGAGTAAACCAGAGCGCAGCCAAATATAGCCAAGGCCAACAATAAACACGCCAAATAGAATAAATCCGAGCGATACCCAATCGAGCTTAAATTTCACCTCTTGGAACGGGCCCTCGGAGAACTGCACTTGCAGGTAAACAGGTTTGTCTTTTAACAGGCTGGGTATTTCAATGGTGTCACTATGAACGTCCTCAACACTTGCCGTGACAGCGTTAGAATGACTCATAGTCACTTTAGTCACCAATAAGGCCTGCGCATATTCCAGCAAGTCATTATTGGTCAACTGGCGCACTAGCAGCACAGACTCATTAGGCGCAGAAGCCGCGGCGGTGATGACATAAGTCTGCTCACCAATCAAATAAGCGCCTGCCACACTGGGTTTATTAGCATTGATGATAGCGCTGGCGATTTCATGCAACTTATCAGAGGCAAAAGGATGTGAATTGGGGAAAAAAGTGTGCAGCTCGCCTTGGCGTAAAATATACCAACTGAGGTTGGCCGACATAGAACTGTCGTGCCACGAGGATTCTAGTTTCTTAAGTTGCTCTTCATCTAACTGCGACAAAGGTAAAGCGTAGATATTCGTGAGAAAGGTTAAGCGATCGACATCAATTTGAAACTGCTGCTGGATATTAGCAAGCTCACGGTTAGCACTGTCTTGGCGCAATAGCTCGACGCGATGGTCGTACCAACACCCAAGACAATAGGAGACAATTACTACCGCGGGGAGACAAAATCCCGCAATAAATACCATTATTTTCTTGCCAATGTGCATCTCTTACCACGGCTTGTTATGACTAAATTGATTGACGGCCTTGCATAATCCTTCACTGCGCCATGCAACATATCTCATTTGCGAATAGTATTAAACATCGCTTAGCTTTAGTCGTTGCTAAAGTAGACATTTTCATGCAATCAAATCAATTTTATACCTTTGATTTAAAAATAAAATTTATAAAATAAACGATTATGAATTTTACTTTTTATCAAGATAATTCACACATAATCAGAATGTGAATACAGGGTGCTTAAGTCGTTATCTAAATGTAAGACTCATTAAGCTCGCAGACGATAGAAACCACCACATACGCTCATCCATAAAGATACCTTCGCCAGAAGCTCCAACGCTTTCAAACCCAAATGTCAGAAATAAAACAGGCCCGCAAGCGGGCCTGTTTCGCAAACCAAAAATTACTTATGGTATTGCTTTGATTGCGCATGAACCGCCTTGATAAAGGCGCCAGCATGCTCTGGATCGACATGCTGATGAATGCCATGACCTAAGTTAAATACATGACCAGTACCCTCACCATAACCCGCTAGGATATGGCCCACTTCTTCTTCAATACGTGGAATAGGTGCATATAACATTGAAGGGTCCATGTTGCCTTGCAATGCAACTTTATGGCCTACACGGCGACGGGCATCGGCAATGTCTACCGTCCAATCCAAACCTAACGCATCACAGCCAGTTTCTGCCATCGCTTCTAACCACAAACCACCACCTTTAGTGAACAGCGTCACTGGCACTTTGCGGCCATCGGCAAAACGTGTCAGACCATCGACAATCTTCTGCATATAACGCAAAGAAAACTCACGGTAAGCAGAGTGCGATAACGCGCCGCCCCATGAGTCAAAAATCATTAGTGATTGTGCACCATTAGCCACTTGGGCATTCAGGTATAAGATCACTGAATCGGCTAATTTATCTAACAGCATGTGTAATGCCATTGGCTCAGCGTAAGCCATCTTCTTAATTTTTTCGAAAGTTTTGCTCGAGCCGCCTTCAACCATATAAGTTGCTAGGGTCCAAGGTGAACCAGAAAAGCCAATTAACGGCACTGCGCCATTCAGTTCACGGCGAATAGTGCTAACGGCTTTCATCACATAACCCAGCTCATCTTCTGGATCTGGAATTGAGAGCTTTTTGATCGCATCGATAGTGTCTGTAGGGCGCTCGAAACGTGGGCCTTCACCCGCCTCAAAATACAAACCTAATCCCATAGCATCGGGCACTGTTAAAATATCGGAAAACAAAATCGCCGCATCGAGATCATAACGACGTAAAGGTTGCAGCGTGACTTCACAGGCAAGCTCGTGGTTTTTACACAAAGACATAAAGTCACCCGCTTGTGCGCGCGTAGCTTTATATTCAGGAAGATAACGGCCAGCTTGACGCATCATCCACACAGGGGTCACATCGACAGGCTCTTTTAGTAGGGCGCGTAAATAACGATCATTCTTTAATTCTGCCATTGGGCTTGGTTCCTAGTCTTATTGAGATCCGCTGGGTCGGTAGTTTAGCATTTACGCGAATAATGTAACCTTTATGTGCAAATATATGTGAGCTATTCCCCATCGTCGGCGTCGATTTGACCATATAAATTGGAAATTGTTATCCAGATAACATACTGCTGATTTATTCGTAACGAAGTCACACTCAGACAGAAAAAAGTTGCGCCGGTTCCCTGCCTTTGGTATAAAAAGCCTGCGCTAGCAAGAACAATCAAGAAGCTCGTCGCATCGAGCCTGCTATAAACTTTACTCGCCCAACGATAGGTTTCTATCGTTGGGCTTTTTATTTGCATTTTTCGATACGAAACAGCTGGTTTGTCCATTTCGTAATTCTCGCAAATTCGCATGAAAAGAGTTGATCGATTAGCGACTTGTCCCTACATTAGAGTTATGTGCTGGCACTTAAATGGAATGCATCATGCTGAGAGAACTTGAAAAAGCGGAACAGAAGTGGGGCGGCTCAAATAAGCTTATTGATCAATGGCTAAAAAATCGTCGCAAACTGTTAGTGCATTACTGCCAAATTGCTGGGCTTCCTCCTTACAGTAAATCAGAAAAATCACTTCCCTCGTTCGAACATGTTAAATCTTTCTGTGACTTATTAGTGGACTATGTCTCTGAAGGCCATTTCGAAGTCTACGATAGAGTCGTTAATGCCTGTAGTGAATATGGTGAATCAAGCAAAACACTCGCGCAACAAGTATTGCCAAAAATAACGCCAACCACGAATGCGGCATTAGACTTCAACGATAAATATGCGGAAACTCAAGACGATCTCGTATTGTATCAACTCGATAAAGATTTATCTGAACTTGCCCATAACATGGAAACTCGCTTCGAACTCGAAGATGAACTACTCGAAGTACTCCACCGTAAGCATTCAGAACACACCCAGTAAGCCTCAATCAATTTAAGCGCACTTTGTTGTGTTCGGTGCGCTTATCTTGACCAATCCAACGACTATCGAAATATATGGGCTCACTAACAAGTAATGGCTCATTAGAAACGTCGGTTAAAACCTATCTCTAGAAACTGCAACTAAATATGAAATGCTCTTTATACCATTCCGCATTAAAGTTCAGTCACCTTTGCCCATTCCCGAGAGCACATTTTTACCACGC
>NZ_JAUOES010000033.1:0-50189 GCF_031932065.1 Shewanella scandinavica | reverse complement strand
GACCACTACAGACAGGCCGTGCACCTTTAGAGAACTTTAAGTTTGTGGTGTCAGCTTTCCAACCAGCTTCATTTAACTGTTTATCTATAATGATGCGGGTTTCGGCTTCATCTAAATAAAAAGGTAGTTTTTCGACACGCTTAATTTCTTGTTGTTGTGCCTGGTGATCTTTAGCTTGGAAGGCGGTATACAGCTCAAGATTGGTGGCAGCCATCTGGGCTTTGTATTCATTGAGTTTCGCTTCTTGCTCCGTGGCAATTTGCTCCCAGATTTTACTTTCGGCTTGCATTTGCTCTGCACGTTTAAGCTCGGCTTGCATCTTTTCTTGTTCAAGTCGCTTGAGCGATTCTGCAACAGCAAGACGTTCGGAAGTGCGTTGCTGCTGGCGTTCAAGCTCGAGCATTTTTTCTTCGAGAATCCGAACGTCATCTGAAGGGTCTTTAGGTTTTACAAATGGGGTAGGCTTAAAGCCTTTCGCCGCATCGCCAGCATAAAGCTGGTGATACCAAATGCTTAAAGCGTGACCTATTTGCAACGACTGTAAAGCATCACGGTGACTATTTGAGGTGATATCGTGATTAGCGGCATTGCCGAGTTTTCGTATCGTATGAAAGGCATCTTTGATACGCTGTTCGAGCTTAAGAGAGTAATCAAGGCTACGAAGTAAATCGACTTGGTTTATTCCCTGACCACAAGCAACACCAACGCGAGCTGCAATGTTTTTTGCTAGCTCCTCACCCAATTGGCGCATCTTTAAAAGCGTGGTGTTAGGGTCCGGTATAAAACACCATTCAGCTGTTTGTGCAAGACGCAATAACAGTTCATCGTGATGCTTAAGGAAATCGAAGTTACTAATATTGCTTCCCATCAATAGTGCCTTCTAAAACTTGCTTTTGCCATTCATATGCTGAAGATATCAAGGTTTGCTGCTGTAGGCCATAAAATCTAATTATGTTAGAGGGTTATCACTTAAAATTGAGACATTACTAGTGACTAAAGTGGGGGATGTTACTCAATTAAGTTATCAAAATACCAAGAGTCGTTTTGACGAATTATTTATGTAGCTCACACGAATGTGCTACTTGGTTTGTTGACCAAGTGTGTACAAAATTGAATCTTGTGGCCACACAGTACAAAGAAAGGGCCAGCTATCTTAACTTGGCAATTATTGATAATTCTGGGAAAAGCATAGCCATTCCCAGGATAGCACCGGAATGGAATGGCTAAAGTGCATTAGACTTTAGAACAGCTCATGGGATGTTTTTTGTCATTGCTAATATATGAACTTAAGCCCGTCGACTAAAGGGAGTTATATTGTTACTGGTGTCATCAATAATTGGGCTTAATAACCCTGCTAAAAGGGATAAAGCCTCTCTACGCTCTTCTAAGTAATCGTGCTTGTTATACACAGCCTCAATTCCTTTCAGTTTGTGGTTTAGACAGCGTTCAGCGATGTGTGGGAGTACCTTTAGTTCGGCTAACAAGCTGCGGCAGGTTCTGCGTAGATCATGGATAGTAAAGTGTTCAATGCCAACTTGACCTAAAAGGTTATCTAAGGGTTGTTTATTACTATCAACTTTTTGGCCGAACATTTTTGATAGAGCATGGTTTAAAGTGTCACTAGATATATAGCCCCTACGTTTACTGGCTCGACGATTTGGGAACACGTATTTAGAACCTCCTGCTCGTGAATGAAGTTCTTCAAACCAAGTAATTGTTTGAGGCGGCAGAGGGATAGTGATAGGTACTTGAGTTTTAGTATTGCCTTTGGGCAAGCGCCACTCGAGGCGTTCAAAATCAAAGTCACTCCATCTAGCGGAAATCAGCTCTCCTTTGCGAACTCCCAATGTCAGTAGTAAAGCAAGGGCTAAATAATTATCTCGTGTGAAAACCGTACTGTTATTTCTTAATACCTCAAAGAGTTTAACTAATTCAGAAATCTTTAGCGCTCGATCTCTGCTCTTCTCGACGCCTCCGGCATCAACTGGCTTAAATGCGGTAGCGGGATTTCCTGACACGAGATCTAACTTACAAGCATGATTAAAGAGTTGTTTGCAAAGTAGCAGTGTTTTATTCGCAACGGTGGGGCGATTACTCTTTGCTACTTTGTGAATAATGGCTCTTATGTCTCTGGCGTTAACATCTACAATTTTTAATTGACCAATCGTGGGCTTGATCTCTTTTTTATACATTCGCATAGGAATTTCAGGATGTTTCAAGCGAGAGGATGTGCATTGGTACCAATCGTCGAAAAGGTCATTGACAGTTTTGATTGTTTCTTCTTGTTGCCGTTCTCGTTCCGCAAGAGGGTCTATTCCTTGTTTTGCTAATAGTTTGATCTTTGCAGCTTCTGCTTTAGCCTCTACTAAAGGCATTGCTGGATATATCCCACCATCAAGCATCATTGAGCGGCGTTTACCGTTAACGCTGTATCTAACTTCCCAGTATGCTACGCCCTCAGTTTGCACGCGGAGATACAGTCCATCACCTATTGCTTTGCGTCCTAGTTCCTTGCTTTTTAAAAAAGCCTTAATTTGCTTGTCATTCATGCGGTTAAGTCCAAATTGGTGACTAAACTGAATTTTTGCCGATTTTAGGTGGGACTAAGTGGTTTTAGTCACCACTTTAGTCCCACTTTTTCATAAACAATAGCAAACAATGGCGAACATGTAAAAATATAAAACCATGCAAGCGCATGGTTTTAAAGTGTTTTTTAAACAGTATTAAACTCCTGAAAACATCATTCAACGTTCTGGATCTGCTCGCGCATTTGCTCGATTAGCACTTTAAGCTCAACGGCGGCTGAAGTGATTTCAGTGCTGATGGATTTAGAGGCGAGGGTGTTCGATTCGCGGTTAAATTCCTGCATCATAAAATCTAAGCGGCGACCTTCGCTGCCGCCTTTTTTGAGGATACGGCGAGCTTCGGCTACATGGGCTTCGAGTCTGTCCATTTCTTCGGCGACATCTTGTTTCTGAGCCAGAAGCACCATTTCTTGCTCTATGCGGGCTGGGTCGAGTTCCCCTTTGATTTCTGCAAGGCGGTTGGTGAGCTTTTCGCGTTGATATTGCATCACAGTAGGCATGTGCTCGCGTACGACGGCGATTTGCTCGCTGACTCCATCTAAGCGGCTTAACAGCATGTCTTTGATGGCTTCGCCTTCGCGGCCGCGGGCTTCGATAAATTGATCTATGGCTGAGTCGAAGGCTGTCATCAGATCGGCTCCGATTGCATCCATATCTTGTTCACCGCTCGCTAGCACGCCTGGCCAGCGGAGTATGTCGGTCAGATTGACATCGCCTTGTCCCGCTTCTTGCTTAAGCCAAGTGGCGGCGCCCAATAGCTGTTTGGCCAGCGCTTGATTCAATTGCAGCTCGTTGTTGCTGTTGTCTGCAAGTTCGTAGCGCAGATTGACTTCAACTTTGCCACGGCTTAAGCGTTTACGTAGGCGGTCGCGCAGTACGGGTTCGAAACTGCGGAATTGCTCGGGTAAACGTAGGTAAGTTTCGAGATAACGTTGATTGACTGAGCGAATTTCCCAAGAGGCAGTGCCCCATTGTGCTTTGTGCTCGATACGAGCGTAGGCTGTCATGCTTTGGATCATGGGTTGTCCTAATGGTTTAATCGTCATAATGAGAGGCGATTATAGAGTCAATGGCTTTAGGATTAAAGGCATACAGCAAATATACCCAAGCTGCCTGAAGATACGAGTTTCAGAGCGCCTAGTGTGCTTCAATTCAAGGCGCAGCAATGACAGAATGTCGGCTACCTCTTGAATTGATGCAACACGGAAGTGAAGTGCCCTAGGCGCTCCGTCCCGGCGGCTGATGTTAACCACGGGGTAACGCACTTTATGCTGCGTTGGTTATTTTTAACTTAGTCCACTAGGTCCGCAAATAACCGCAATCGCCATGGATGGCGTGAATGCCATTTATGCAGGAGCAATAAATGGCCTTGCCTAAAGTGCGTTAAACTCCCGCTGAATTCAGCATCTTCAGGTTGTTTGGGTATAAGGACACGGATTTGGCGTTTGAGTGTGATGAGTTTGCCAGAGAATCACCCTAAGCATGGCATCCTAAGGCTCAAGCCCTTATAATATGCAGCCAAAATCGGTCAATGACTCAGAATACAGGAATCTCGCATGCGTCCAAGTAACAGAACGCCAGCACAAACTCGTCCCATCACTATCACTCGCCAGTTTACGGCCCATGCCGAAGGTTCTGTGTTAGTAGAATTTGGCGAAACGAAAGTGCTTTGTACCGCCAGTTTTACTGAAGGTGTGCCACGTTTCCTTAAAGGTCAGGGTCAAGGCTGGGTGACGGCGGAATACGGCATGTTGCCACGTTCGACCCATAGCCGTATGGATCGTGAAGCCGCTCGCGGTAAGCAATCTGGCCGTACGCAAGAAATTCAACGTCTTATCGGCCGTGCTCTGCGCGCTTGTGTAGATATGAAAGCCCTAGGCGAAAACACTATCGTGATCGATTGTGATGTGATCCAAGCAGACGGTGGCACGCGCACTGCCTCTATCACTGGCGCTTGTGTGGCCTTAGTGGATGCGCTGAACTGGGCACGCGGTAAAGGCATCATTAAATCTAACCCGCTTAAGTTCTTGATTGCGGCTGTCAGTGTAGGTATCTACAAGGGTGAAGCGATAAGCGATCTAGAATATATCGAAGACAGCGCCGCTGAAACTGACATGAACGTGGTGATGACAGAAACGGGCAAGATCATTGAAATTCAAGGCACCGCCGAAGGCGAGCCATTCAGCCACGAAGAATTACTCGAACTGTTGGCATTGGCGAAGAACAGTATTCGTGAAATCGTCGATGTTCAGAAAGCCGCACTGAACTAATAGTGTGGTGATGAACAAGCCCCGTCATGTTACAGAGTGCGGGGCTTTTTATTAGCTGCAACTTTTTATCTGCAGCAAGATGCTAGTGTTAGACAAGCCCTGTACCGAATTAAATGTTGCCTAATAAGACATTACCTAATAAAAACCAATAAAAGACAAAGCCGTAAGGAGATATTGTGAAAGCCTATCAACGTGAGTTTATTGAATTTGCCTTAGAACGTCAGGTGTTGCGATTTGGCGAATTTACCCTTAAATCGGGTCGTATCAGTCCTTATTTCTTCAATGCGGGTTTGTTCAATACTGGCCGCGATCTAGCGCGTTTAGGCCGTTTCTATGCCGCTGCGTTGGTGGATTCTGGCATTGATTACGATTTGCTGTTTGGCCCAGCTTACAAAGGTATTCCGATTGCGACCACTACGGCGGTTGCCCTGTGTGAACACCACGATATCGATATCCCTTACTGCTTTAACCGCAAAGAGAAAAAAGATCACGGCGAAGGTGGCAGCTTAGTCGGTAGCGAGCTGAAAGGCCGCGTTATGTTGGTGGATGATGTGATCACCGCAGGTACGGCGATTCGTGAGTCGATGGAAATCATCGAAGCCCATAAAGCACAATTAGCCGGTGTGTTGATTGCTTTAGACAGACAAGAGAAAGGCAAGGGCGAGTTATCGGCCATTCAAGAGGTTGAGCGTGATTTTGGCTGCGGCATAGTGGCGATCATTAAACTTGCCGACCTCATTAGCTATCTGTCTGAAAAGCCTGGAATGGAAGTACAACTTGCCGCCGTGAGCCAGTACCGCGAGCAATACGGTATTTAAGTGAAATCAGTTAATCAGCCAGCATTGATCTTAGCTAGGTTGAGAAAGGTTTGATTGAGTGGGTATGAAAACAAAAAACGCTGCGATTCTATAGAAGGAATCGCAGCGTTTTTTATTGAGCTGTATTGATTGCTATTGATTTAGGCACGTTTTAAATAGCGTTAAGTTTCAATACATTTATTTAGACTGGTGCAAAAACTCGGCGCGGGTCGCAGGGTTAGATTTGAAAATACCGCCCAGCGCTGTGGTAGTGGTCGAACTGGTTGAGTCCATCACGCCACGGGATTTCACGCAGTAATGCACAGCATCCATTTTAACCGCAACGTCTTTGGTTTCGAGCAAGGTCTGCAGCGCGACTAACACTTGCTGAGTCAAACGCTCTTGCACTTGTGGACGTTGGGCAAAGAAACGCACGATGCGATTAATCTTTGATAAACCAATGATTTTTTTGCGTGGTAGATAAGCTATGGTCGCAGTACCATCGATCGTCACTAAATGGTGTTCGCAGGTGCTGGTGAGGCTAATGTCTTGCACTCGCACCATTTCATCGAAGCCCATCTTATTGTCGATAACCGTGATCTTAGGGAAGTTCGCATAATCTAAGCCGGAGAAGATTTCATCGACGTACATTTTAGCAATGCGGCGCGGCGTATCGGCAAGGCTATCGTCTGAAAGATCCAATGACATTAGTGTCAGGATTTCTTTCATATGATGTTCAATCTTGTCTTTACGTTCTTCACTGCTGTAAACGCTTGGGAGCATTGGGGTTTCAAGTCCACGTTCTGATAACGCGGCTTGTACTTTTACTGCTGCTTCACTTAATGCCATCTTATCCTCCACTACGTCGTAGCGGCTATAACAGAAAACCTATGCTGAGCATCGCGTGGTATTTGGCTGTTCAGCATCAGATACAAATTATTGTTATTCTCGCTGAGGCAAGAATAGGGGGAGGAGGATAGCGCGAATTGCAGACAATTCATACCGAAAAACGCTCATGGGTCCCATGAAAAAGCCGATAGTCCTTATCGGATATCGGCTTTAAATCAGCCACTGCCAATCGAGTGTAGACTGGCAGTGACGGCAAGTTTGAGTCAATCCTAAAGTTTTAGATTAGTTTTTAGGAAGCTGAGTGTTCTTGCAATAGCTGAAATACTCAACATAAAGGACGGTAGTTACCGTCCTTTATGTTGAAAAATCATTAGCTTTGCAACAGTTGATGTTGGATAAAACGCCACTGTTCATCGAAGTGTGTGGTTGGTTTGAGTTTGAATTCACTTCGTACAAATTGGGCGATGCGGCCTTCGGCAAAGGCTAACAGTAAATTGGCTAATATGGCTTCGTCTAAGTTGAAGCCTTTACCTTCTCGTAGGGTTTTTTCCCGTAAAATTTGCTTTAACTGGGTTTCAATTTTGGCAAATAAGTTACCAATACGACTTCGCAGGCGTTCATTTTCACCGAGTAGAGCATCACCGTTGAGAACGCGGGAAATTCCTGGGTTACGCTCGGCAAAGATCAGCAGCAGTTGCAGTACCAACTGGCAGCGCTTCATGGTGTCTTTTTCGTCATCCATGATTAAATTGATGCGCGACAATAACGACTCTTCGATAAATTCGATTAGGCCTTCGAACATCCGCGCTTTACTCGGGAAGTGGCGATACAGTGCGGCTTCCGATACACCGACTTCTGAGGCCAGTTTCGCTGTGGTGATCCTTTGTCCTGGGTTGGTTTCTAGCATCTGCGCTAGACATTGCAGAATGTGTTCACGACGATTAATTTTTGGGCTTACAGCCATTGCAGTATCCTTGGCTCAATTACTACTTAGGGGATTATTTAGTGCCTGAATGGCCAAATCCGCCTTCACCACGGTCTGAGTTGTCGAACTCATCAACGAGTTTGAATTGTGCTTGTACCACAGGAACAAACACCAGTTGCGCGAGACGATCGCCCATTTCTAAGGTGAATGGACTGTCACCACGATTCCAACAAGATACCATTAAGGGGCCTTGGTAATCTGAATCTATGAGTCCGACTAAATTCCCCAGTACGATACCGTGTTTATGGCCAAGACCTGAGCGCGGTAAAATCACCGCTGCAAGTCCTGGGTCGGCCACATGAATGGCAATCCCCGTGGGAATGAGCACAGTTTCACCCGGTGCTATGGTTAAAGCCGTGTCTATCATGGCGCGAAGATCCATGCCTGCACTGCCTGCGGTGGCGTAAGCGGGCAAAGGAAATTCTGAGCCGATACGGGAGTCGAGAATTTTTAATTCAATCGGTGTTTTCATGTATTTGTTTTTTCTTTCACTATCAACGAAAGTAATTGCCGTGCCAACGTGAGTTTGTCAGTAGCAGGCAAATCCTGACTGCCGTGCGGCCAGAAAACACGCAGGGCATTAGCATCGGCATTAAAGCCTAGGCCAGCAATGGAAACGTCGTTTGCGGCGATCATGTTCAAGTTTTTACGTTTGAGCTTATCGCGTGCATAGGCTTCTACATCATGGGTTTCGGCGGCAAATCCCACCACAAAAGGACGGTTAGGTAAGCTCGCAACCGTGGCTAAGATATCAGGATTCCTCACCAGCGCAAGTTGCATTTCTTCGGTCGATTTTTTGATCTTACAGGTAGCAATATCGCTAATGCGGTAGTCTGCAACGGCGGCGCAGCCAATAAAAATATCTTTTTTATCAACGTTATCCATAACAGCATCGAGCATATTTTGCGCCGATTCAACATCAATGCGTACCACGCCTTCAGGAGTATTTAAATTTACGGGGCCTGAGACTAAGGTGACTGTTGCACCCATATCTGCCGCGGCTTTGGCGAGTGCAAAGCCCATTTTTCCAGAACTGTGATTTGAAATGTATCTGACGGGATCAATTGCTTCACGGGTTGGTCCGGCGGTAATCAGCACCGACTGGCCTGCGAGTGGCTTAAATTCAACGGCGTCAGGCGTGGCAAAAAATTGTGTAGCCAGTTCCGCTATGTCTAATGGCTCTAACATACGACCAGGGCCGACTTCACCACAGGCCTGACTGCCACTGGCGGGGCCCCAAAGGGTAAAACCACGTGATGCGAGGCTAGTTAAATTCGCTTGTGTAGCCAGATTACGGTACATCTGCTGATTCATTGCTGGACACAGGGCAATTGGCGCCTCAGTGGCAAGACATGTGGTGGTGATTAGCTCATCGGCCATGCCTGCATTAATCCGCGCCAATAGGTTTGCGGTTGCAGGGGCGATGATGACGAGATCTGCCCAACGAGCAAGTTCTATATGACCCATGGCTGCTTCTGCTGCGGGGTCGAGCAAGCTAGATGCCACTGGATGTCCAGACAACGCTTGCAGCGTCAGAGGCGTGATAAATTCCATCGCACTTTGGCTCATCACCACGCGCACATCAAAACCACGCTCCTTCAAGCGACGTACTAAATCAGCACTTTTATAGGCCGCAATACCGCCGCCAATGCCCAGCAGGACGTTTTTATTTGTCAGACTCACAGACATCATCCGATATAGAAATAATGCCGGCAACAATATCACAAAGTGGTGAATTTTAGTGACTATCCCAGTTCAAAAAATCTCGTCCATACTCAGTAAAGTGAAAATATGTGAGATGACAGGGAGGTCACATGGGGATTAAAGATTGGCCTGAGGGTGAAGGTCCCAGAGATAAACTGTTACAAAAAGGAGCTGCGCATCTCTCGGATGCTGAATTACTGGCAGTATTGCTGCGTAACGGTTTAGCTGGATTAAACGCGGTTGACCTTGCTAGGTCGCTTATTTGCGAGTTTGGCGGCCTCAGAAACCTGCTCTGTGCCCCAAGAAATCAGGTGTGTCGACTTCCGGGCGTAGGACCTGTAAAATACGCCCAGCTTCAAGCTGCGGCCGAATTAGCGCGGCGTGTAGCGCAGGAAAATCTGCAAAGAGGTCAGGTTTTGACAAATCCCGATTTAACTCGGGACTATTTAATGCGACAATTGGCCGATCGCTCCTATGAAGTGTTCGCAGTTTTACTGCTGGATAGCCAGCATAGAGTGATTCAATTTGTCGAATTATTCCGCGGCACAATAGACTCAGCCTCAGTGTACCCACGTGAAGTGGTGAGCTTAGTGCTGGAGAAAAAGGCCGCAGCAGTTATAGTTTGTCATAATCATCCGTCTGGTATTGCCGAGCCCAGTCAGGCTGACCGACGAATAACTGAGCGATTAAAAAATGCGTTAGCAACCATAGACGTATCCTTGTTGGACCATATGGTTGTAGGTGATCGAGAGATAGTTTCTTTTGCAGAACGAGGCTGGATTAATTAATCTAACACTTGATCTTCACTCTGTGATCGTGTATAAAATGCGCCCTCTTTGTGCCTCGGGCGACGGCCATACGAGGCACATTAATGCTCGAGCGTTAAAATTGTTTTTGGAGAAGATTGACATGTCAAGAGTATGCCAAGTTACTGGCAAGAAGCCGATGGTTGGTAACAACCGTTCGCACGCAAAAAACGCGACCCGTCGTCGTTTTTTACCTAACCTACAAAACCACCGTTTTTGGTTAGAAGAAGAAAAGCGTTTCGTACAGTTACGTGTATCTACTAAAGGTATTCGTCTGATCGACAAAAAAGGTATCGAAGTTGTTGTTGCTGAACTTCGTGCTCGTGGCGAGAAGGTATAATAGATCATGGCTAAAGCTAAAGGTAATCGTGAGAAGATCAAATTAGTTTCTACAGCTAAAACTGGTCACTTCTACACAACTGAAAAAAACAAGCGTAACATGCCTGAAAAAATGGAAATCAAAAAATTTGATCCAGTTATTCGTCAGCACGTTATCTACAAAGAAGCAAAAATCAAGTAATCCTTGGTTAGTGTTTCGAGAAAAGCCCCTTATTTAAGGGGCTTTTTTTTGCGCTTTTTTTAGTAGTTAGTCATCAAGTTGAGATAATTGCCTCGCAAACTTAAACCGCTGAATCATCCCCTGTGAAGTTAAAAAAGTGTGAACACTTGCTGAAAATATAAAATAGTGCAGTTCTAAGCACTTTAAATCATTAAAGCTGCACTTTAGTGAGAATAAATTCTTTATATGTGAATTAAAATGCAATACCATACGCGAAAGTTAGCGATTCATTCCTGGCGTGTCATAGTGACGCTGCCAGCTCAAAAATGAGGTGTAAATAACGCGTGCGTACCACTGAACTGGTTGATGGATTTCGTCACTCTGCCCCCTATGTTAATGCTCACAGAGGTAAAACTTTTGTGGTCATGCTGGGTGGTGAAGCTTTGGCTCAAAATCACTTCCGCGCCATCTTAAATGATGTTGCCCTGCTGCACAGTTTAGGGATTAAAGTGGTGTTAGTGTATGGCGCTAGACCGCAGATTGATGCTGCATTAGCCGTCAACGGTATTGAACCTGCCTACCACGAAGGTGTGCGTATCACGGATGAAGACTCGCTCAAAGTGATCAAGCAAGTTGCGGGTGCACTGCAATTTGATATCACAGCGCGTTTATCCATGAGCTTAAGCAATACGCCGATGCAAGGCGCGCAAATTAACTTAGTGAGCGGCAACTTTGTGATTGCTCAACCTCTTGGTGTCGACAATGGTGTGGATTTTTGCCTGAGTGGCAAAGTGCGTCGTATTGATGTGCAAGGCTTAAAACGTCAGTTAGATAATCACTGCATCGTGTTGATGGGGCCGATTGCGGCTTCTGTGACGGGTGAAAGTTTTAATCTGACCGCCGAGGAAATCGCGACCCAGGTGGCGATCAAACTCAAAGCAGATAAGATGATCGGTTTTAGCTCACAGAACGGTATTCTCGATCGCAATGGCGATGTCATTGCAGAGTTGATGCCGAACGATGCGCAAAACATCATGAGCAAGCTGGCCGAGCAAGGTTCTGCCTGCGTTGGCACTATGGCTTTTTTGAAAGCCAGTATCGATGCTTGCCGTAATGGCGTGCCGCGTTGTCACTTAGTCAGCTACCTCGAAGATGGCGCTTTGCTGCAGGAACTGTTTTCTCGCGAAGGGATAGGCACGCAAATCGTGACTGAGAGTGCCGAGCGTTTACGCTGTGCGTCGATCGCTGATATTGGCGGTGTACTGAACCTTATTCGTCCATTGGAGGAACAAGGCATTCTGGTGCGTCGTAGCCGTGAGCAGCTCGAGATCGAAATCGAACAGTTCATGTTGATTGAACGCGATGGTTTAGTGATTGGTTGCGCCGCGCTCTATCCTTTTGAAGAGGACAATGCGGGCGAGTTTGCCTGTTTGGTGGTGCATCCCGATTATCGCGATGCCGACAGAGGCAGCTTGCTGCTGAAGAACATAATCAATCAGGCCAGAAACCGCGGCTATTCACGCTTGTTTGCGCTGACAACTCGCAGTATCCACTGGTTCCTTGAGCATGGTTTTGTGATTGAAGATGTTGAAGCGCTGCCACAGAAGAAAAAGCAGTTGTATAATTATCAACGTCGTTCAAAAATTCTCGCGCTCGATCTCTAAGCTGTTCTAAATCAATCCAATCAATGCCAGCCTAGCGCTGGCATTTCTATTGACATAATATGTCTTTATTGGCAGATTAAGGCTTCACTGCACGGGAGATGCTGCCAATGAGTCCTCAATACTTCGAACTCGCCCCTTTCACCCAGACCTCTATCTTCAGTTTTATCGTCTTATTGCTCGGTTTAGCGGGTATCTTGCTGATGTTATGGCTAAAAAATATGCCTAAGATAGCGAAGTCGGCGAGTTTAGGCATATTGCTGGTGATGATGGGCGGATTTTCATGGGTTTTTTATCAATCCAATAGTGCCGAGTTAGTGTTAACCGATGCTGAACTCACAGTGGATGTGCCCTTCTATAAAGTGCAGTTATCCCGCGCGGATTTATTGCCCGCCGAGGCGCGCATCGTCGATTTGCAGCAAGAGGCAGATTTAACGCCGAGCTTTAAAACCAACGGCATAGGCATGCCAGGGTTTCAATTAGGCTGGTTTAATTTGCAGGGGAAAGGTAGAGCATTTCTGGCGATAACAGATAAATCGCAGTTAGTGTTAGTGCCAACGACTAAAGGCTACAGTTTATTACTGACAGTGCCGCAAGGGAGTGAATTTTTAGCACAGTTACAGAAGTCATCACTTCTGTAACTGTGTATCGGCGTGATAATAATCACGCCGCTTTGCGTTTATAGGCCATGTCTAAGGTAAATACTAACAGGGCACTCCAGATAAAACCGAAGGTCACGCCTTTTTCTGCATCGAAGGGCTCATTAAACAGACTCACTGCTAGGATGAACATGATACTTGGGCCGATATATTGGAAAAATCCAAGCATAGACAATGGGATCCGTACCGCCGCCCCTGCAAAACAGAGTAAAGGAATCGTGGTCACTATTCCCGCTGCCATTAACATCAGATTCAATTGCCAATCGTTTGTCAGCATGCTTGCTGTTGCTGTGTCTAAGGTCGCGACGAGGTAAATTAGCGCGACCGGTAATAACACTGCGGTTTCGACCAATAAACCGGCCTTAGCATCCACATTGACCTTTTTTCGCAGCAGCGCATAGAAACCAAAGGTGCCCGCGAGTGCCAGTGAGACAATTGGAATAGAGCCAAAAGAGATTAATTGGATCAACACACCAGCACTGGCGAGTGCGACCGCAAACCATTGCAGCTTACGTAACCTTTCGCCTAGAAATAACATACCAAGCAAGACGTTGAGCAGAGGGTTAATAAAGTAACCTAGGCTGGCATCGAGCATGTGATCGTTATTCACCGCCCAGATAAATAGCAGCCAGTTTCCCGCGATCAGTATGGAAGTAATGGTGAGAACCATCAGCTGTTTAGGTTGTTTAAACAGTAAGCGTAAGCGTGAGAACCCGCCGATAAACTGCATAATGATCAGCATAAACACGAATGACCAAATCACCCGATGGAGCAAAATTTCGGTGGCAGAGACATGGTTGAGTAATTTGAAATATAAAGGCGCAAAACCCCACATACAGTAAGCACTGACGGCGAGTAGGATCCCTTTGCGGTATTCAAGATCTTGCATGAGACATCTTCGAAGGACAACAAGACGGCGATTGTAGGTGTGTCTGACCGCTGACTCAAGGGCATCGCCGCGTTCTTTTGGTTACAGAATATCTCGATAAGAAATTAAATAGCCGATCAACGCCAGTAAACATCTTGCTAATCAAGATGTTTACTGGCTTTGAGCTTTAATGCGGTAAATGAGTTATCTACGGTGAAACGGCTAGCCCACCATATAAGTGCCTGTCCCAAAAGCGATATGTGTGCCTTGTTCATTATGCAATTCCATGCGGCATACCGACACCCTATTGCCCGCGCGGATCACGCTGCCCGTCCCGGTAAAGGTGAGGCCGCGTCCCGGCCGTAGATAATCGACGCGCATATCGATAGTGCCTAGGGTTTGCAGGCGTTGCTGCAGCTCTTCGACCGTCCAATCATCACGACTGGCGACCAGTCCTGCAAAGGCGGTGAGTCCGCCAACCACATCGAGTACCGTGGCTGTCACACCGCCGTGGAGGATTTGCTGGTGGATATTACCAATCAGCTCAGGTTTCATGTTGATCACGACTTCGACGCCATCAATGTCATAACGCTTGATATCGAGTCCGAGTAGATTATGGAAAGGAACATGTTGATCAAATACTGCTGCGACTCTTCTCAAAGCTTCGGCTTGGATTGGGCTGGTCATTATTGGGTCCTTGCCACTGAGTGACTGCATTAGGCGTAATTGGATTTGTTATCAACACTGAGATGAACAAAGTGCGGCTTAGAGCAATTAATCTACAGTGAAGCGTGCGCAGAATGCAACTTAAGCCACATTGAAGATAAATTGGCTATGGGCATTATGGTTAGTTGAGTGAGGGCGATCTTAGTCGATGGCATTTAATCCTGAATGGGTTTACGACAAGATGGCGCAAGACAGGAGCGGTTCAGTCCTTTAGAATAGGCCCCCTCACTTTTGACATAGAAGATCCATGGAAAAGCTCGTACTCGACACGCATGATGATCCGCTCTCGCAACGCCTAGCACAGGTGTTTGGTTACCGTGACTTTAGGGACGGTCAGCGGGAGGTGATAGAACGTGTTTGCGGCGGGCAAGATTGCTTAGTGATCATGCCAACGGGCGGCGGTAAGAGTTTGTGTTATCAGCTGCCCGCTTTGATGATGAATGGCATCACTATTGTCGTTTCCCCATTGATTTCTTTGATGAAAGATCAAGTCGATAGTTTATTGCAAACCGGTGTTGCTGCGGCTTATCTCAATTCTTCTTTGCCGCGCGAGCAGAGTGCCGAAGTGTTAAGGCTACTGCGCCACGGTGAGTTAAAACTACTTTATGTGTCACCTGAGCGCTTATTAACCGCTGATTTTATTGAGCGTATGCAGTCGTTGCAGTTGGCGATGTTTGCCATCGATGAGGCGCATTGTATCAGTCAATGGGGTCATGATTTTCGCCCTGAATATGCAGCGCTTGGCCAGTTAAAGCAACTCTTCCCCTATGTGCCTATGATGGCGCTGACAGCAACGGCGGATCAGGCGACTCGACAGAGTATTTGCGAGCGACTTGGGATTGACCCGTTCCGTTTACTCTCTAGTTTCGACAGGCCTAATATTCGCTACACAGTGGCGGAAAAGCTCAATGCTGCGAATCAGTTACGGCATTTTCTAACCCAGCAAAATGGCACTAACGGGATTATTTACTGTAGCAGTCGACGCCGTGTCGATGAAGTGGCCGATCGTTTATGTCTGCAAGGTTTTAATGCTAAGGCCTATCATGCGGGAATGACGCAGGAAGATCGTGGCGCAGTGCAGGACAGTTTCCTTAAGGATCAAATCGATATCGTGGTCGCCACTGTGGCTTTCGGTATGGGGATCAACAAGTCGAATGTGCGCTTTGTGGTGCATTACGATATCCCGAAAAGTATCGAAGCCTATTATCAGGAAACGGGCCGAGCGGGCCGTGATGGGCTCGATGCAGAAGCTTTTATGTTGTTCGATCCCGCCGATATTGGTCGGGTCAGACATTTGATTGAACAGTCCGAGCCAGGGCCGCAGCAACAGGTCGAATTCCACAAACTTAATACTATGGCCGCCTTTGCCGAGGCGCAGACCTGTCGCCGCCAAGTGTTGCTGCATTACTTTGATGAGAGCGCACTAGAGCCCTGTGGTAACTGCGATATTTGCCTCGACCCGCCTAAGCGTTATAACGGCACCGAAGATGCGCAGAAGGTGTTGTCATGTATTTTTCGTTTAGGACAACGTTTTGGTATCAATCACTTAATTGAAGTGTTGCGCGGCTCGAAAGGCGCCCCGATAGTTGACCGAGGGCATGACAAACTCACGACTTGGGGAATTGGTAAAGATAAGAGTCATGAGTATTGGTTGAGCGTGATCCGTCAATTGATTCATTTGGGGCTAGCGAGTCAAGATGTGACTCGCGGTTCATCTATTACCTTAAACCCATCGGCACGACCTGTACTCAAAGGGGAGGTGGCGTTAATGCTCGCCGAACCGCGTATTCAGTTAACGACCACAAAACGTAAGGCGAGTCAGTCTAAGGTGCCGTTGAACTATGACCGTAAGCTGTTCGCACGGTTGAAGTTATTGCGTAGAACTATTGCCGAGCAGCAGGATGTACCGCCGTATTTAGTGTTTAACGATGCGACGCTGGCGGAAATGGCGGCCATGATGCCGACCAGTGCAGGGGAAATGCTCGCCGTTAACGGAGTGGGCGAGCGTAAACTGAGTCGTTTCGGTGACGCTTTTCTCGATGAAATTGAGGCTTATTTAGCGGGAGAATAATGGTTTGGATTATTCTCACTGATTTTAACCTTGCCCAATTGATTGATACTGGCGCGCTTAATTAAAGACTCTAACGTATCAAAGTGTTGCATTGCCGCGATACCAATATTGACCTTGCTTGACCCCTGCCAAGGCTGAATACAGGCCACCAATTGATTGACTACTTTTTTAGCGCCAGCTGCTGAGGTATGCGGCAGGATAATCACAATTTCATCCATCGAATATCGGATTAACTTATCTTGCTCACGCAGTCTGTGTTGTAGCTCATCCTGCAGAGGTGGTAAATCAACTTGCCGTATTTGACTCGCATTAAAAAGTAATAAAGACAGCGGGTAATTACCTTGTTTGGCGCTGTTTAAGGCTGATGTGACTTGTTGGAGCAGCGTTTCCGCAGGCTCCTCGCCTTCGATACGGGGCGCGCGATTATTTTGCTTATCAATCAAATACCAAATAGCACCGCCGAGTAACGTCATTGCAATTAAGAACAGAGTGCTATAGGCCCAATCAAGATTTAACTCTTGAAGGATCGATGCCTTTTCTGGCGCAGGACTAGTCTGATCTTGCTGCAGATCTTGCTGATTTAGGCGGGCTTTAAATTGCAATATTCGTGCAGTGTTCATCCCTTGATTGGCGAGTTCGGCAGCTCGATAGCGTTTGAGTAAGAAAGAATAGGCCTGCTTAAAATCCCCTTGTTCTAAGTAGTGATCGCTCATGATCCCGTAAAATCCTTTGAGATCAGAGTACTGTTTTAGATTTTCAGCTTGCTCAATGGCGTGATTCATTAAGGTTAAGGCTGCATCGTCTTGATGTTGGGCAAAGCGTATTTGGGCCAGTAGGCGGGTCGAGCGCATCATCGCCAATTGCTGATTGTGTTTCTTAAAGGTATTGATGGCGATAGAAAGGTATTCTTCTGCTGCGTCGATTCGGCCTTTATCGAGCGAGATTGATGCCAAAATGGCATAGCTGTAGGCAAGCTCTAGTGGCGAACCGAGTTCAGGCAGTAGTGCCTTTGCTTGTTTTTCGAGTTGGTCACTGTAATCGAATTCTTGATTATCGAGCGCTATTCTTGCCGCATTTCGTAGAATGATGTGTAACACTTTACCCTTGGCATCCGGGCTCTGTATTCCTAAGTTGGTGTAATACATGGCCTGGGGGAAATCATGGGTTGCGTAGAGTAAATTGCCCATGGCCGCATAAATATAAGCTTGTGGAGGCCAAACCCAATTTGGGGTTTGAGTATGAATATCTGGATAAATATCGATGGCCAGACGTAAATCCTCGATGGCAGAGGAGAAGTTATCTGTGTCGGTATCTAGTTGACCACGTAAACGTAAGGCATCGACTAGGGCTTGAGGCTGTTGGTAACGTCGCGCTAAGGTAATAGCGGAATCCAGCAAGAGCAGCGCATTTTGAATATTGTTGTAGTTGAGGTTGGCGTCGGCTTGGCAAATCAAAAAATAGGGGCGAACCTGATCGAGCTTAAGCTGTTTAGCATTGGCCTCGCCTAACTGTGCCACGTTGATTGCAGCTTCGTTCTCACCCAGTTGCAGCAGATTTTGGCATTTCAACACGCTCAATCTGAGTCGATTAATGTCAGAAGTGGCGCGGGTGGTAAATTGTTTTTCTAAAGCAGTGATTTGAGTCAGGGCTTTACTGGGATATTGGTAGACGAGTTCTGTGAGCTCATCTAGCTGGTCTATAGCACTGGCCCCAAACGGGAACAGCCATAACAACAGGCTCAGTACTAAGACGCGAAAATCCATTTTGTGCTCCATAAAATGCGTAAGCTCTAATATCCTTAATCACTAAGGCGGGATTATAACTTTACTTAATCATTTTTTGCATAAAAAACTATTTTTTTCTAAGAGAAATAAGTTAACACATCCCAGTGATTTCTGAATCCAAACAGCGGGTTAATTCTGTGGGGTCGATCACTAATTTGGCGATAAAACTCACAGTTATTGGCCTTAAGACGGGGCGGAACAGTGGAACATGAAAAAATTAGGGTTGACACTCTTGGCTAGGCAAGTTAAATATTAACCGTCCTAGATTATTTGAACAGAATAAATATTTAAATAAAATGAATAGAATTAGCAGCAAACTCGACCTCCTCCTCTCTCTCCTCGCGGTTTATACGCGGAGGTCTTAGTGTTGCACGCTCGATAAATAGGCAAAGCATTCACAAACCCCGCACCAATGTTGCGGGGTTTTTTGTATCTGAATACGGCAAAAGTTAAATAATGAACGGTGACGTTCCATGGAGAAGCGAGATGTCTAACAGAGTAATTATATTTGATACGACCTTACGTGATGGTGAGCAGGCGTTAGCCGCAAGCCTTTCGGTCAAAGAAAAGTTACAGATCGCCATGGCGCTGGAACGTCTAGGTGTTGATGTGATGGAAGTGGGTTTTCCTGTCTCATCACCCGGTGATTTTGAGTCGGTGCAAACCATAGCGCGCACCATCAAAAATAGCCGCGTTTGTGCGTTATCCCGTGCACTTGAAAAGGACATAGATGCTGCGGCGCAGGCCTTGTCTGTTGCTGATCAATTCCGTATCCATACGTTTATTTCGACATCGACGATTCATGTGGAAAGCAAGCTGAAGCGCTCGTTTGATCAAGTGTTAGAAATGGCGGTGGGCGCAGTGAAATACGCCCGTCGCTTTACCGACGATGTGGAGTTTTCCTGTGAGGATGCGGGGCGTACGCCAATCGACAATCTGTGTCGCATGGTGGAGGCCGCCATTCTTGCTGGCGCGCGTACCATTAACATTCCCGATACGGTCGGTTACACAGTGCCAAGCGAGTTTGGCACTATTATCCAAACTCTGTTTAACCGCGTGCCGAATATCGACCAAGCGGTGATCTCAGTGCATTGCCACGATGACTTAGGTTTGTCAGTGGCGAACTCGATAACCGCAGTGCAACACGGTGCGCGTCAAATCGAATGTACGATCAATGGTATAGGTGAGCGTGCGGGTAACTGTTCATTGGAAGAGATCGCTATGATTTTAGCGACGCGTAAGGGCATGCTGGGTTTGGAAACAGGCATTAACGCCAAGGAAATCCACCGTACTTCTAATTTAGTCAGCCAGTTATGCAACATGCCTGTGCAGGCTAACAAAGCGATTGTCGGTGCCAATGCCTTTACCCATTCGTCGGGTATCCATCAGGATGGCATGTTAAAAGCGCAAAATACCTATGAAATCATGACGCCAGAAAGCATAGGTTTGAATCGCAATAACTTAAATATGACCTCGCGTTCTGGTCGCCATGTGATCAAGCATCGCATGGAGGAAATGGGTTATAGCGAGCACGATTACAATATGGATGCGCTGTACGAAGAGTTCCTAAAATTGGCAGATAAAAAGGGACAAGTATTTGATTATGATTTAGAAGCCTTAGCCTTTATGGAAGCACAGGCTGAAGAAGACAATCACTATCAATTGCAGCAATTAGTGGTGCAGTCTGACTCTACCGAAGGCGTTGCCACAGCTACCGTTCGTATTGAAGTGGGCGGTGAAATTAAAACCGAAGCCGCAACTGGCAATGGTCCCGTTGATGCCGCCTATAACGCCATTGCCCGTGCTACTGATCGTCGTATCGACATCATCAGCTACAAGTTAGGCGCTAAGGGCGTAGGCCAAAATGCCTTAGGTCAAGTGGACATTACCGCCGTTTACCACGATCAAAACTTCCACGGTGTAGGTTTAGCGACCGATGTCGTTGAAGCCTCGGCGCGCGCTTTAGTGCATGTGATGAACTTAACGTGCCGCGCAGACAAGGTCGCCGATTACAAACAAAGCATGCAAAAGAATCGAGAGCTAGGCGGCGTCTAGTCGCTAAAAGCTTCCAAAGAATAGCAAGGTCGAGCATAAAGCATTCACATTTAAAGGAGTTGGCTGGCGTATGAGTTATCAAGTAGCAGTATTAGCAGGGGACGGGATCGGCCCAGAAGTGATGGCAGAGGCGCGTAAAGTGCTACGTGAAGTGGAAGCGCGATTCGATTTGAATATCGAATATACGCAATACGATGTCGGCGGTATTGCCATCGATAACCACGGTTGCCCACTACCCGATGCCACGCTAAAAGGTTGTGAAGCGGCCGATGCGATTCTATTTGGTTCAGTCGGCGGCCCTAAGTGGGAAAAGTTACCGCCAAATGAACAACCTGAGCGCGGCGCGCTATTGCCTCTGCGTGGTCACTTCGAACTGTTTTGCAATCTGCGCCCAGCCAAACTGCACGATGGCCTAGAGCATATGTCACCGCTGCGTAGCGATATCTCTGCCCGTGGCTTTGATGTTTTATGTGTGCGTGAGTTAACCGGTGGCATTTATTTTGGTAAGCCAAAGGGCCGCCAAGGTGAAGGCGAGAATGAAGAAGCCTTCGATACTATGCGTTATAGCCGCCGCGAAATTAGCCGTATCGCCCGCATCGCCTTTGAAGCCGCCCGTGGTCGTCGTAAAAAAGTCACCTCAGTGGATAAAGCCAACGTACTGGCTTGTTCAGTGTTGTGGCGCCAAGTGGTTGAAGAAGTGGCGGTTGATTTTCCCGATGTCGAGCTGGAACATATCTATATCGATAACGCGACCATGCAACTGCTGCGTCGCCCCGATGAGTTCGATGTTATGTTATGTTCTAACCTGTTCGGTGACATTTTATCCGACGAAATCGCCATGTTAACGGGCTCTATGGGCTTGTTGTCCTCGGCGAGCATGAACAGCAGTGGTTTTGGTTTATTCGAACCAGCAGGTGGCAGTGCGCCGGATATCGCAGGTAAAGGGATAGCCAACCCAGTCGCGCAAATTCTGTCAGCAGCATTAATGTTGCGTCATAGCTTGAAACAAGAAGAAGCGGCGAGTGCGATTGAGCGCGCCGTGAGCAAAGCCTTGAACTCTGGCTATTTAACCGGTGAGTTATTGAGCAGCGACAAGCGTAGTGAAGCGAAATCGACGGCAGAAATGGGTGACTTTATCGCCAATGCTATAAAGGAAGGTGTGTAATGACAAACGCAAAGACCTTGTACCAAAAAGTATGGGATGCACATATCGTTGCTTCTCCCGAGGGCGAAGCGCCGGTCATTTATGTCGACAGACATTTAGTCCATGAAGTGACGTCACCTCAAGCATTCAGCGGTTTGAAGGTCGCGGGCCGTAAGCTGCGCGCGCCGGAAAAAACCTTTGCGACTATGGATCATAATACTTCTACTCGCAGCGCCAGTTTAGATGCCCTAAGCCCGATGGCGCGCACTCAGGTGGAAACCCTAGCGCAAAACTGTAAAGACTTTGGCGTGCGCTTATATGATATTCACCATCCTAATCAAGGGATTGTGCATGTGATGGGCCCTGAGCTAGGCATTACCTTACCCGGCACTGTGATTGTGTGTGGCGATTCCCATACCGCCACCCACGGCGCCTTTGGCGCATTGGCGTTTGGGATTGGCACTTCGGAAGTTGAGCACGTGTTAGCAACGCAAACGCTGCGTCAGTTAAAAGCTAAAACCATGAAGATTGAAGTGCGTGGTCATGTCACCGATGGCGTGACCGCCAAAGATATCGTCCTCGCTATTATTGGCAAAATCGGCATGGATGGTGGCACGGGTTACGTGGTGGAGTTCTGCGGTGAGGCGATCGAAGCCCTGTCGATGGAAGGCCGCATGACAGTGTGTAACATGGCGATTGAGATGGGCGCGAAGGCGGGCATGGTCGCGCCGGATCAAACCACTTTTGATTATTTAGCAGGCCGCGAATTTGCGCCAAAGGGCGAAGATTGGACTGAGGCTGTCGCTTACTGGAAAGCCATTAAAACCGATGACGGCGCGGTGTTTGATGCTGTCGTTGAGTTAGATGCCGCCGATATCGCGCCACAATTGACTTGGGGTACTAACCCAGGCCAAGTAGTGGCAATCGATGGCAAAGTACCTGATCCCATTAATGAAGCTAACCCAAGCACCCGAGCTAGTATGGAAAAGGCTTTAGAATACATTGGCCTGAGTGCGGGTACGCCGATGACAGACATCAGTATCAACAAGGTGTTTATCGGTTCTTGTACTAACTCACGGATTGAAGATTTACGCAGCGCCGCCGTACATGCCAAAGGCCGTAAAGTCGCGAGTGGCGTCACCGCGATTGTCGTTCCAGGTTCTGGCCAAGTGAAAGCACAAGCTGAAGCCGAAGGCTTAGATAAAATCTTTATCGAAGCGGGATTTGAGTGGCGTTTACCGGGTTGTTCTATGTGTTTAGCGATGAACGATGACAGATTAGAGGCGGGCGATCGCTGCGCCTCGACCAGTAATCGTAACTTCGAAGGTCGCCAAGGTCGCGGCAGTCGTACCCATTTGGTGAGTCCAGCAATGGCTGCAGCCGCTGCGGTGGCGGGGCATTTTGTCGATATTCGTAAACCTTACTAATTACCGTAAACCCAAGAGGAGAAGTTAATGCAACCTTTTACGACCCATACCGGGCTTGCGGTCATGATAGACAGCACCAATATCGATACGGATCAGATCATTCCGAAACAGTTTTTGTCTAAGGTGACGCGCGATGGTTTTGGCGTGCACTTATTCCACGACTGGCGTTATTTAGATGATGCGGGCGATCTGCCTAACCCTGAGTTTTCATTGAATCAAAGCCGCTATAAAGGCGCGTCGATTCTTTTGGCGCAGGAAAACTTTGGTTGTGGTTCAAGTCGCGAACATGCGCCTTGGGCGCTTGCAGACTTTGGTCTGCGTGCGATTATTGCGCCGAGTTTTGCTGATATTTTTTACGGTAACTCAATCAATAACGGCCTGTTACCTGTGGCGTTAACTCACGCGCAGGTGCGCCAATTAATGGATGAAGTGACGGCAGAAGCAGGCGCACAAATTACGGTTGATCTCACAAGCTGCAAAGTGATTTCACCGTCGGGCGCCGAGTTTAGTTTTACGCTGGCAGAATCGGCGAGACATAAGTTACTCAACGGTTTAGATGCGATTGGGTTGACCTTGTCCCATGCTGCGCAAATCAGTCAGTACGAAACCCAAATCCAAGGCTGGCGTCGTTAGTTTTTCAGCGTACATTTGTACTGGTGTTGAGTCCATATTTAAGCGCCTAGGTTAACACCTAGGCGCTTTTGTTTTAAATCATCATCTACTCATGGTTTAACTAGTTGTATTTTAATTGATAAATTTTTACTGCTGTTTGTGTGTCATAGAATTTTTGTATCGATAGTGATTTATGCTGAATTTGTTACATCTGAATGATTTACACGTGTTTCTGCGATTTTTTATTTTATTTTGTTGTTTATTATGGTTATTTTTTGATTTCACCATATTGAGTTAATCAGCATTGCGAATAGTAACTGGGCGAATATAGGCTGAGTTTTGTTTAAATGGTGATATTGGTCACTAAATCTGTTTTAAAGTCATCGTTAGCTAGAGTTTTTGTCTGTTTTATCTCCTTTGGTTGCAAACATCTTCTGCATAAGTAAACTGCTTCGCATTCAATCTGGAGTGTTTGCTCTATTTTGCCTGAACGCCGCAGTACTCATTTAAGTAGTACAGATAACAATAATATTATTAGAGAATAACGATGCAAAAACGTCTTCTGACTTTGGCTGTCACTGCAGCCTTGTTAAGTTCAACGACTCAACTCCATGCCGCTGGTTTTCAATTAGCCGAATATTCTGCCACAGGCTTAGGCCGCGCCTTTGCCGGTGAAGCGGCTATGGCGGATAACGCTTCGGCTCAAGCACGTAATCCAGCCATGTTGACCTACCTTGAAGGTCGTCAGTTATCAACGGGTGGTATTTATGTCATGCCAAACGTCGATGTGACTGGCGATGTCAGCATTAGCTCGCCGTTGCTTGGCCCAGATCCTGTTGTTATGAAAGGTGGCGATGCACTGGATGTGGCCGATGACGCACTGGTGCCAAACTTTTATTACTCAAATCAGTTAAATGATCAATGGACTTGGGGCCTAGCGGTAAATTCTAACTATGGTCTAGCCACTGAATTACCTGCGACTCACGCCGCGGCTATTTTTGGTAACAAGACTTCGGTTACAACCGTTGAGTTTAATCCAAACATCGCTTATCGCATCAATGATGCTGTTAGCGTCGGTGCTGGTGTACGTATCGTTTATGGTGAAGGCGAAATTGGTGCGTCATTACCCGGTTGGGTCGATGGTATCAAACCTGCTCTGCCTGCTCCCGTGCAGGCAATGTTACCTCCTGGTGGCACTGAGCTGAAAAGCATGAAGGGTGATGATGTGGGTTACGGCTGGCAGTTAGGTGCAAGCTGGCAAATTAATCCGGCTCACCGTTTAGGTTTTGCGTATCATAGCGGCGTGCAATTGGACTTAGATGGTCATGCTTCTGGCGTCTTGTATACCGGCGGCCAAGATGTGTCTATCGAAGGGTATTTACCCCTTGAATTGCCCGCCTTTGCAGAGATAGCTTCCCATCATCAATTGACCGATAACTGGGCCATGCACGCGAGCGTGAACTGGACCGATTGGAGTGTATTTGATCAGCTGGTGGCTTATTTCCCCGGTGACGTTAAACCTAAGGGCGATTTAGAGTCTGATTTAGTTAAAGAAGAACACTTTGAAGATAACTGGCGTTTCGCGCTGGGAACCACTTACCAAGTGAATAATGACTGGTTAGTGCGTGCCGGTGTTGCTTTAGACAAAACGGCAGCAAATGACGAGTGGCGCACAACTACAATTCCAGACTCTGACCGTCTGTGGTTCTCTGTCGGTGCCGGTTATCAGGCGACTAAGAATCTGAACGTTGATTTCGCTGTGACGTATATCAAAGCAACTGGCGATGCGCCAATCAACGAACAGCAAAACCTACTGGGCTTAGCGGCCGTTAACTTTAACGGTGAAGCGAGCGGCGATGTGTGGCTTGCGGGTATCCAGATGAGCTATAAGATGTAAGTTCTGCGTAGTTTAAAAAAGCCCTGAATCTTCAGGGCTTTTTTATGGCTATAGCATGGTGGCGTTATCTTGTTTTTCGGCTTGCTTGCTGGTCACGGCAGAAAATTACGAATATATTCATTGCATAAGTAGTGGATCATGTTAACTCTCACCGGCATAAAAAGGCGGCGGAGAGTTCAGATAGGATAGTAGCGTGCAGAAAAAATACGTGGTTGCCTTAGATCAAGGCACGACCAGCTCAAGGGCGATAGTGTTCGATCACGATGCAAACATTGTCAGCGTGTCTCAGCGGGAATTCACCCAGTTGTATCCAAATCCGGGTTGGGTCGAGCATGATCCCATGGAGATCTGGGCAAGCCAAAGTTCAGTGTTAGTTGAAGTGCTGGCGCGCGCGGGGATCCACAGCGATGAAGTGGCCGCGATTGGCATTACCAATCAGCGGGAAACCACTGTCATTTGGGAGAAAGCCACAGGTAAACCTATCTATAACGCGATTGTGTGGCAGTGCCGTCGCAGCTCTGAAATTTGTGAGCAACTCAAAGCTCAAGGGCTAGAAGAGTATGTGCGTGAAAACACAGGTCTATTACTCGACCCTTATTTTTCAGGCACTAAGATCAAGTGGATTCTGGATAATGTGCCCAATGCCCGTGCGCAAGCTGAACGCGGTGAGTTGTTGTTCGGCACTATCGATACTTGGCTAGTGTGGAAGTTAACCGAGGGCAAAGTGCATGTCACCGATCCCACCAATGCCGCCCGTACTATGCTGTTTAATATCCATAGCCTGACTTGGGATAACAAGTTACTTGAAGCTTTAGACATTCCCTTGTCTTTGTTGCCCGAAGTGAAGCCTTCCTGCAGTGTGTATGGCACCACGCGGATTGCTGGTGAAGGCAGTGAAATTCAAGTCGCGGGGATGGCGGGTGACCAACAAGCGGCGCTTTTTGGTCAGCTGTGTGTCGAGCCCGGCATGGCGAAGAATACCTATGGCACTGGCTGTTTTTTATTGATGAATACCGGGACCAAAGCGGTGCGCTCTAACCATGGGTTACTGACCACAGTTGCCGTGGGACCGAAGGGCGAAGTGAACTATGCCCTCGAAGGTTCAGTCTTCATGGGTGGCGCGACTATTCAATGGCTGCGCGATGAACTTGGGCTTATTCGTGACGCCAGTGATACTGAGTATTTTGCCTCTAAGGTTGCTGATACCAATGGCGTGTATTTAGTGCCCGCTTTTGTTGGACTCGGGGCGCCCTATTGGGATCCCAATGCCCGTGGCGCACTCTTTGGTTTAACCCGTGGCGCCAACCGTAATCATATTATTCGGGCGGCGTTAGAATCCATTGCTTATCAGAGTAAAGATTTACTCGATGCCATGACCAAAGACAGTGGCGTTAGCCTTAAGCGTTTGAAGGTGGATGGCGGCGCGGTCGCCAATGATTTTTTGATGCAGTTTCAAGCCGATATCACCGATGTCGAAGTACTAAGGCCGAGTGTTTGTGAGACAACGGCTTTGGGCGCGGCATTTTTAGCTGGGTTGGCTGTGGGCTTTTGGGAGAGTGTCATAGAGCTTGAACATAAAGCTTGTATCGATAAGCATTTTATCCCCAATATTGATGCCGAGACTCGGGTGCGGTTATACGCAGGTTGGCAAGATGCCGTCGCCAGAACTCGCGCCTAAGCTATTCGACTTAAGCTATTCAACTCAAGTCGTTGGACTTGAGACATGCTTAAATTTGATATTGAGTTGGTTTGAAATGTGACTCGATTGTGGTGAATAAAAAGGCGCTAATCCAATAGGATTGCGCCTTTTCCGTTTTATATCAGTACGGATTTATACTTCAACATCAATAATATGTTGGCTCGGTGGCTTTTTGATTTCCGCGGTATCGTCGGTCACTTCAAGCACGACACCTTCTTTTAATTCTTCAGGCTCATCCGATGCACGGCGTTTCTTATTCTTGTTGTTATCAGCATCTTTGCGTCTCTCCCTGACTTTCGCGTCGCGCCCTTCTAACGTTGGGGGTAACTGCGACTGCGGTGTTTCATGGCTATCGGGGGCATTTGCGGTTGCACTACTCACTTGGTCGACGACCCGTTTAGGGTGCAACACGGCTTTCACTGGCTGCGCCAGCATGGCATAAATGCTATCCAATCCACTCATAACGCCTCCTTGTTATTACACCTCTCAACATGTTATCGGCAGGAGTCGGTCAATATTTAGACTATACGCGGTTTAAGTCGTTAAGGCGAATGAGGGGGGTTAAGATCTAAGCACCAGCAATCGATGCTAACCAAAGCGGCACTCATTGTGAAGGAACCACAGTGGTTGAGAAGGAACAATAGTAGCGAGTGCAAAATTGAGGTGAGTTTGTTGGATTCGCGTGGTGCTTTGCGGGATTTGGAGTGGGAACGTTGAGCTTTCTCGCAATCGTGACATTAATATTCAACCATCTGCAAAAAGATGATCGTCTTTATTTCGGATAATTATTTAGATTTTCGTGCTAAATCCAACTCTTTTTTGACTGTCTAATAAGGTTGAGTTTAAGTTTATTTTGTTACTTTTTTGGGTTTAAGGTTATTCCTCGACCCGTAAAATCCCACAAATACAGAATTAATCCCCCATTTTTTTCATCGCAAGCACCTGAAAGCAAAAGGTTGCTGAATATTTCGGCGCAATTTATTCCTGTAGTTTCTTCTGTTTAGTCGATCTCTCGTGGTCTTTCATGTCAAAAGTTTGTCGCTAGGTTAAGTGCTCAACATGCTGCTAACCCGCTTGCCGACTGGATTTATAAAAGGATCCCATCCCTTGACATTGCTTGTCGACTGTCCCTAAACTTAGCAGTTGTGGGAAATAGTGGATATTTGTGGATCAAAAATCACAGGAAAGGATGAATTAGCGTGTTTCGTGGAGCCAGTGCTATCAACTTAGATACAAAGGGACGGATCGCTATTCCAGTGCGATACCGCGAACCTTTGCAGCTTGAGCACCAAGGCCGCATCGTGATTACCGTCGACATCCAATCCGCTTGTTTACTCTTGTATCCAATCCATGAATGGGAATTGATCGAAGCTAAGTTGTTAAAGCTTTCCGATACCGATAAAACCCAGAGATCGTTAAAACGTCTGTTACTCGGTTACGCCCACGAAGTGGAGCTCGACGGTAATGGGCGCATATTACTGCCGCCACCGCTAAGGCAATATGCCAATTTAGATAAGCGCATCATGCTGGTGGGGCAATTGAACAAATTTGAGCTGTGGGATGAGCAATCTTGGCTGCAGCAAATCGATGAGTGTCAGGAAACGATTCGAAGTGAGGAGCTTGCCAGTAACGAGCGCCTCGCGGATTTTTCACTTTAACGAGTCGCGATAACTAAATAAGAAGAGAGTAATGAGTCAGGAATTTGCCCATTTATCCGTGCTGCTAGCAGAAACGGTTGGCGGTTTAAACATCAAAGACGATGGCATCTATATCGATGGCACGTTCGGCCGCGGTGGTCATTCAAGACAAGTGTTGCAGCAACTCGGTGAAAATGGCCGATTGATCGCAATCGACCGTGACCCTCAAGCGATTGAAGCGGCAAAACAATTTGCTGACGATCCACGCTTTCAAATCGTGCATGGTGGTTTTGGCCAATTAGCCGATTATGTTGCAGAGCTTGGGCTTGTGGGCAAAATAGATGGCGTATTACTCGATTTAGGTGTGTCTTCACCTCAGCTCGACGATGCCGAACGTGGCTTTAGTTTTATGCGTGATGGCCCGCTCGATATGCGCATGGATAACAGCCAAGGCCAAACAGCTGCTCAGTGGTTAGCTCGCGCAGAAATTGAGGATATGGCTTGGGTATTTAAAACCTACGGCGAAGAGAAAAACGCTCGCCATATTGCCCGTTGTATCGCAGCCGATCGTGATAAAACCCCGTTTTTACGAACTAAAGATTTAGCCGATTTGATCGCGCGTATCACTAAAAGTAAAGAACGCAATAAGCACCCTGCAACTCGAGTGTTTCAGGCAATCCGGATTTATATCAATAGTGAATTAGATCAAATTGATCAAGCGCTTGAAGGTGCCGTCAATGTACTGGCTCCCCAAGGGCGCTTGTCGGTCATCAGTTTCCACTCTTTAGAAGATCGTATCGTGAAGCGCTTTATTCGCCGCCATAGCCAAGGCGAAAGTGTGCCGCACGGTTTTCCGGTCACTGAAGATCAAATTAACAAGTCGCGTAAGTTACGCGCCGTGGGCAAGGCGATTATGCCATCCGACGAAGAAATCGAACGCAATGCCAGAGCTCGCAGCTCAGTGTTACGCATTGCCGAGCGTTTAGATTACTAAGGGGCGCACTGTGAGTAAGCCCTCGATCAATCTGCCACGGATCGTCTTACACGATTTATGGCTGCACAAATGGATCTTGTTATTAGCTCTGCTCGTGCTCTGCAATGCGGTCGCGGTTGTTTATGGTAGCCATATTAGCCGCCAACTAACGACCCAGTGGGACCAGTTACTGCAAGAGCGAGACAGATTAGATATTGAGTGGCGCAATTTATTATTAGAAGAGCAATCGCAGACTGAACACAGTCGTATTACGCGCATTGCCTCTAAGGAACTCAACATGAGTCGTCCGTTACCCAGCGAAGAAGTTGTGGTAAAGGTGCCGTGAGTATAGGGAAGATATGACTAGGCAAGCGAAAATCAAACGGGTAAGCAAACCGCAGAAACCACAACTAATCCATTGGCGTTTATACGTAGTGGTGGGGTTTGTGTGTACGCTATTTTGCAGCCTAGTGGGACGCGCAGCCTACATTCAAATTATCGAACCTGACAAATTACGCCATGAAAGCGATATGCGTACCTTACGGACTACGAGCCGTGAGGTGCAGCGTGGTTTGATCACTGATCGCAATGGCGACATGTTGGCCGTCAGTGTGCCAGTGCGTGCCGTTTGGGCCGACCCTAAACAAGTTAACGATAACAATGGCTTTGCGGATATGCGCCGCTGGCAAGCTTTAGCTGATGTGTTGCATGAACCCGTAGAAGACATATTAGATCGGGTGCGCAGTAATCCCACCAAACGCTTTACCTACTTGAAACGCCAAATTACCCCTGCGGTTGCGGACTACATCACTCAGCTGAAATTACCCGGTGTTTTCCTTAAATCTGAATCCCGCCGCTATTACCCTGGTGGTGAAATCACTGCTCAGCTTATCGGTATCACAAACATTGATGATGTTGGGATTGAAGGCGTAGAAAATGCTTATAACAGCTGGCTAACGGGCACGCCTTCAAAACAGAAAGTGCGTAAATCCCGCGATGGTCATGTGGTTGAGCGCCTCGATATCATCCAAGAAGGCGAAAGCCCGAATGATCTCGTGCTCAGCATAGATCAACGGATTCAGCAGTTAGCATACCGCGAGCTGAAACGCACCACAGAGATGAACCAAGCAACTTCAGGTTCCATCGTCGTACTCGATATTCACACCGGTGAAGTCTTGGCGATGGTAAATACGCCATCGTACAACCCCAATGCGCGCGACAATCTGCAAACCTTCAGAATGCGTAACCGCGCGATGACAGATACCTTCGAGCCAGGTTCGACCATTAAGCCCTTTGTCGTGGCTGCGGCGCTTGAAGCGGGCACAGTTAAATCGACCGACATTATTGCCACTTCACCGGGTTGGATGCGTTTAGGCGGCCGCCAAGTACGCGACCCTGCCAACTACGGCGACATGAGTTTGGCGCGTATTCTGGCTAAATCCAGTAACGTAGGCATCAGTAAATTGGCCTTATCTATTCCGGTGCAGCAGTTACTCGGCACCTATCAATCTATGGGACTCGGTAGTTTCTCAGGGATCAACCTTACGGGTGAAAGCGCGGGCGTAATTCAAGATCGCCATCGTTGGTCTGACTTTGAGCGCGCCACCTTGTCCTTCGGTTACGGTTTAACGGCAACCACACTGCAACTTGCGCGCATGTATGCCACCTTAGGCAATGGCGGCACCTTATTCCCCGTCTCAATTATGAAACTGAAAAAGCCCCCCGTCGGTGAGCGAGTTATTTCTGAAGATGTGGCCCACGATGTGATGCAAATGCTGGTCGGCGTGACAGAAAAAGGCGGCACCGGCACCTTGGCGCATATTGACGGTTATCCGGTTGCGGGCAAGTCAGGCACAAGTCGTAAGGCGGTTGCTGGCGGTTATGGTGATGATTATGTTGCATTATTTGCAGGTGTTGCCCCGGCGAATAATCCTAAGTTAGCGATAGTGGTGGTGGTGAACGAGCCCAAGGGCGATCTCTATTATGGTGGTTCAGTGGCGGGGCCGGCATTTGCCAAAGTCATGTCTGGCGCACTGCAAATGTTAAACGTTGAACCCATTACCGATAAAGAACAAGTGCAATTGGCGGGTATCGCCGCCGGGAGAGCAGAATGATGTTATTACGGGATCTGCTCGCGCCTTGGCTGCATTATGCCGGCGCGCAGTCCTTCAACGATTTAACCTTAGATAGCCGCGCAATACGTCGCGGCGATGTGTTTTTGGCGCTGCCAGGACATAAGGTTGATGGCAGACAGTTTATTGAAAAAGCCTTAGATTTAAGTGCCGCAGCCGTATTAGTCCACACGGATGATGCTGATCAGCATGGCAAAGTGTTGCACAGCGATAATGCTGAGCACGGTGTGCAGATTTATTTCTTCCAGTTGAGTCGCCAAGTATCAGCCATCGCCGCCCAGCGTTATCCCTTAGCGCATCAGTCTGCGACAACATCCCTTGGGGTGATTGGTATTACTGGCACCAATGGTAAAACCTCGACAAGCCAACTGATTGCCCAGCTGATAACGTCGCTCGGCCGCAAAGCCGCTGTGATGGGCACCCTTGGAAATGGTCTCTGGGGCGAGCTTGTCGATAGCGGCAATACCACAGCCGATGCGATTACCCTAATGCGCCAGTTGCATGACTTTGAAGCCCAAGGCGCGAGTGTCTGCGCCATGGAAGTGTCGAGCCACGGCTTAGTGCAAGGCCGCGTCGATGCAGTACCATTCGATGTTGCCGTGTTTACCAATCTGACGCGCGATCACCTCGATTACCACGGCGACATGGAAAGCTATGCCGCCGCTAAGCAAAGCCTATTTCGTTTCAGCACCTTAGGTCACGGTTTATTGAATCTCGACGACACAGTTAGCGAGTCTTGGTTGACTGAACTTAAATCTGTGCCTGCGCAAATGTGGGGTTTTAGTATTGAAGGTCATCAAGCCGCGGCTTTTTATACCAAAAATGCCAAGTTTGACGATCAAGGTGTCAGTGCAACCTTAGTCTGGCCCGAGGGCGAGACTCAAATCCACTCACCACTTCTTGGTGCCTTTAATCTCTCTAATTTACTCGCGGCGCTCTCAGCCTTGTATCTGCAAGGTTTTGATATGAAAGCGTTAGCCGAGCAAGTGCAATACCTAACGCCCGTCGCAGGTCGTATGGAGCGTTTCACAACTGCGAATAACATTACCTTAGTGGTCGATTATGCCCATACACCAGATGCGATTGAACAAGCGTTAAACGCGCTACGTCGCCATTGTGCCGGTGATTTATGGTGCGTATTTGGCTGTGGTGGCGACCGTGATAAGGGCAAGCGTCCTTTGATGGGCAAAGCCGCAGAGCAATATGCCGACCGCATTATGGTGACCAGCGACAATGCGCGTAGTGAAGACCCCGCGCAAATTATTACCGATATTATCCAAGGGCTAATCAACCCTCAGCAGGCATTGACTCAGGTTGACCGTATCGCAGCTATTAAAGAGGTTGTGGCATTTGCGAAACCTGGCGATGTGATCTTGCTTGCGGGCAAAGGCCACGAAACTTACCAAGAGGCGGCAGGTGTGCGTCATGACTATGATGAACGCGCCCTGGCACGCCAGTTATCGGAGCAATCAAGATGATCCCTCTTTCTCTCGAGACCCTAAGTCAACACTTAGGTACGTTTCGAGTCGGTGACGACGTCACCATCGAAGATTTAAGCAGTGATAGCCGCAAAATCGGCGCTGCAACCCTGTTTGTAGCCTTAAAGGGTGAGCGTTTTGATGGCCATGATTTTGCTGCAACCGCTATTGAGAACGGCGCCGCGGCGTTAATGGTCGAGCGCGAGTTAGCCTTTGATATTCCGCAGCTGATTGTGCCCGATTGCCAAAAAGCCATGGGCGCGATTGGGGCTTATGTCCGTGACCAAATCAATCCGATTTGCGTGGCGTTAACTGGCTCAAACGGCAAGACCAGCGTGAAGGAAATGATCGCGACAATTCTGTCGGCAAAGCATCAAATCCTCTATACCGCTGGTAACTTCAACAATGAAATCGGTGTGCCGCTTACCTTGCTGCGTTTAACGCCAGCGGATGAGTTTGGGATATTCGAACTCGGCGCAAACCATAAAGGTGAAATTGATTACACCTCGGGACTCGTGCGTCCGAACGTGGCGCTGGTGAATAACGTCGGCAGTGCCCACTTAGAAGGATTTGGATCGCAAGCGGGGGTCGCGCAGGCTAAGTCGGAAATTTTTAATCATCTGCAGGCCGATGGCACCGCCATCATCAACGCCGATGATGCCTTCGCCGATTTTATGAGCGTTAAGGCAAGACCTTATAAGCAACTGAGTTTCTCCCAGCAAGATGGTGCTGCTAAACGTCATATCGATGTCATCGCTACAGGTCATAAGGCCAATGCCGATGGCTGCTATCGTTTTATGCTCAATTATTTAGGTGAATCTTGCCAAGTAGTCTTGCCACTGGCGGGCCGTCATCAGGTGAGTAATGCACTCGCCGCTGCAAGTGTTTGTATTGCTTTGGGATTAAGTTTGACAGAGATCGCCGAAGGCTTAAGCCAATTAACGCCAGTGAAAGGGCGTATGCAGCCGAGTCAATTGGGACGCGTACGTCTAATCGACGATAGCTATAACGCGAATCCGGTGTCTGTTGGGGCGGCAATCGCTTGGTTAAAGGAAATTTCTGAAAATCGCTGTCTGGTACTGGGAGATTTAGGAGAATTAGGCGACAATGCGCCCCTTTTACACGCTGAACTAGGGCAACTGGCCAAGCAACAGGGGATAGATGCCTTGTTTTGCACCGGAACGTTAAGTCAGCATACGAGCCAAGCTTTCGGTGCGGAGCACTATGACAGTGTGGCGACGTTAGTAGAAAAACTCATAAAGCATATTAACCAGTTACCGGGACAGGTAACGGTTCTCGTTAAAGGTTCACGTAGCGCCGCCATGGAGCGGGTCGTGGATGGACTAACAGTAGCCTTCGGGCGTGGGGAGTTAGTGTAAATGCTGGTATATCTGGCCGAGTATTTAACCCGTTTTCATACCGGGTTTAACGTGTTTTCATATGTGACGTTTCGAGCCATTTTAGGCTTATTGACCGCATTGGTTTTTAGCTTATGGTTTGGCCCTAAACTGATTGAACGTTTGCAATTACTGCAAATTGGTCAGGTCGTGCGTAACGATGGTCCAGAATCACATTTTAGTAAGCGTGGCACGCCGACTATGGGTGGCTTGCTGATATTGGCTGCTATCTTCATCAGCGTATTGCTGTGGGGCGATCTCGGTAGCCGCTATGTGTGGGTGATGTTGTTTGTGCTCGGCAGTTTCGGTTTGATCGGCTTTATCGACGATTACCGCAAAGTGGTGCGTAAAGACACTAAAGGTTTGATCGCGCGCTGGAAGTACATTCTGCAATCTTTAGCTGCGCTGCTCATTGCTTTTTTCCTGTATGCCACAGCGGCAAATCCAGGTGAAACTCAGTTAGTGGTGCCTTTCTTTAAAGACGTGATGCCGCAACTTGGCGCCGTATTTATCGTATTGGCGTACTTCACTATTGTGGGTTCGAGCAATGCGGTGAACTTAACCGACGGCCTCGACGGTTTGGCCATTATGCCGACGGTAATGGTCGCGGCGGCGTTTGCCTTGATTGCTTATTTATCGGGTCACGCGCAGTTTGCGAACTACTTACATATTCCGCATTTACCCGGTTCGGGTGAGCTTGTGATTGTCTGTACCGCCATTGTCGGTGCGGGTCTGGGCTTTTTGTGGTTCAACACTTACCCCGCGCAAGTATTCATGGGCGATGTGGGTTCACTGTCATTAGGTGCTGCACTGGGCACAATTGCAGTGCTCGTTCGCCAAGAAATTTTGTTAGTGATCATGGGCGGTGTGTTCGTGATGGAAACCCTGTCAGTCATCCTGCAGGTGGGTTCGTACAAGTTACGCGGCCAGCGTATTTTCCGCATGGCGCCGATACACCATCACTATGAGTTAAAAGGTTGGCCCGAACCTCGAGTGATAGTGCGTTTTTGGATTATCTCGATATTCCTCGTCTTACTTGGCTTAGCCACGTTGAAGTTAAGGTAATTGGTTATGCAAAATCAGTATTCACACATAGTGTTAGGTTTAGGGGCAACGGGTTTGTCCGTGGTGCGCTATTTGTGTGGAAAGGGCATTACGCCATTGGTGATGGACAGTCGTCGGCAACCTCCGGGCGCCGAAACATTAGCGACGTCTTTTCCTGATGTGAAGCTGATTTCTGGCGGATTCGATTGCCGTTATCTCGTGCAAGCGACGCAGATCATTATCAGCCCCGGCATTGCCACTTATACCCCAGAGGTGCGTGCCGCTGTGGATATGGGCATCGAAGTGATTGGCGATGTGGAGCTATTTGCCCGTGAGATTGCTGACCGTAAACCTTGCGTTATCGGTATTACTGGCTCTAACGGTAAATCAACTGTCACTACGCTTGTGGGCGAAATGGCAAGGGAAGCGGGTATCGCCGTTGCCGTTGGTGGCAATATTGGTGTGCCTGCGCTGGATTTACTGCATGAAAATGCTGACTTATTTGTGCTTGAGTTGTCGAGCTTTCAACTGGAAACCACCCATAGCCTTAAGTGTGTGGTGGCGACCTGTTTGAATATCAGCGAAGACCACATGGACAGATACAGCGATATCGCTGCCTACCGCGAAGCTAAATTACGTTTATACAAACAAAGCCGCGCCGTGCTGTTTAATCGCGACGATAAACTGACCGTACCGCCAGAGCCAATGAACCAAAACAGTTTTGGTTTAGCTGCGCCAGAAACGGACGAATGGGGCATCAGCGACAGCAAGATTTATCACGGTAGCAGTGAAATCATGCCGATCACAGAAGTCTCCCTGATTGGCAGTCATAACCATGCCAACCTACTCGCAGCAATGGCGCTTGTGGATGTTGTCGGTGTTGATAAGCAGGTTATGGCTAAAGTGGCGCGTAGCTTTACCGGCTTATCCCATCGCTGTGAAGTGGTTGGGATTAAGAATGGCGTGACCTATGTCAATGACTCAAAAGCGACGAACGTCGGCGCCACAGTTGCCGCGCTCGATGGTTTGAGTGATCACTTAGGCGATATTATTTTGATTGCTGGCGGTGACGGTAAAGGTGCTGATTTTAAACCTTTAGGCGTGGCATTAGCGAAAGTAACACACCTCATTACCTTAGGTCGCGATGGCAAAAAGATTGCCGCTTTAAAAGACGGCGCGGTCAGAGTCGAGACTATGGCGGCTGCGGTGGCTAAAGCCGCTGAATTGGCGACCTCTGGCGATATCGTTTTATTGTCGCCAGCCTGTGCCAGTTTAGATATGTACAGTAACTTTATGGCTCGAGGTGACGATTTTAGAAACCTTGTGGAGCAACTCAATGGCGAGTGATGTAAGACAACTCAGCCTATTTGGGCGTTTGCGTTCAGCAATGCCCAATTGGCAACGTGATACCGAAGTGCCGGGCGTGCAATTGTACGACCGTGCTTTGCTCGCGGCTGTGTTGTCTTTGATTGGCTTTGGCTTTGTGATGGTGATGTCGGCCTCAATGCCAGAAGCGCAAACGCTCACGGGTAATCCGTTTTATTTTATGACTCGCCATGTGGGTTATTTAGTGGGTTGCTTAGCCATTGCGGCATTTGTATTAAGAGTTGAAATGCAAACTTGGCAGCGCTGGAGTCCCATGCTGCTACTGGTTGTGGGCTTGATGTTACTGGCGGTTTTAGTGGTCGGTACTACGGTAAACGGCGCGACGCGTTGGTTATCGATCGGCCCAATTCGCATCCAAGTGGCGGAAGTCGCTAAGTTTGCCTTTGCCATCTACATGGCGGGCTATTTAGTGCGTCGTCATCAGGAAGTGCGCGAGAACGCTAAGGGTTTCTATAAACCGATTGCGGTATTTGCCATTTACGCTGTGCTGATTTTGATGCAGCCCGACTTAGGGACGGTTGTGGTGTTGTTCGTCGGTACCGTTGGGCTGCTGTTTTTAGCAGGGGCACGTTTGCTCGACTTCTTCGCCCTGATTTTTGCCGGTGTGTTGGCGTTTGTGGCTTTGGTGTTGTTAGAACCTTACCGTATGCGACGAGTGACATCGTTTATGGATCCTTGGCAAGATCCCTTCGGTAGCGGTTACCAGTTGACGCAATCTTTGATGGCCTATGGCCGTGGCGATTGGTTTGGCCAAGGGCTGGGCAACAGTATTCAAAAATTAGAATATCTGCCCGAAGCGCACACTGACTTTATCTTCGCCGTGATCGGGGAAGAATTAGGTTTTATCGGTATTATTGCCGTGTTATCCGTGCTGCTGTTTGTGGCGCTGAGATCGATTCGTTTGGGCAATTTGTGCTTAGCCATGGATAAACCCTTCGAAGGTTATTTAGGTTACGCCATTGGTATTTGGGTATGTTTCCAGACTGTGGTTAATGTTGGCGCGAGTATCGGCATGTTACCGACCAAAGGACTGACATTGCCTTTTATCAGCTACGGCGGCAGTAGTTTATGGGTCATGACGGCGGCAGCCATGATGCTGCTACGCATTGATTACGAACGGCGCATGACATTAGTTCAGGCCGTGCAAGGGAGATTGAAGTGATGACCCCAGCAGGAAAACGTATTTTAGTCATGGCGGGTGGTACGGGAGGACATGTGTTCCCGGCGCTGGCAGTGGCTAAGTATCTAGCTCAACAGGGTTGGCAAGTGCGTTGGTTAGGCACGGCCGATCGTATGGAGGCGCGTTTAGTGCCCCAGTATGGATTTGATATTAATTTCATCGATATCAAAGGTGTGCGCGGCAATGGTTTGATACGTAAACTCGCGGCACCCTTTAAAGTGGTGCGCTCAATATTGCAGGCTAAGGCCGTGATTGCTGAGTTTAAACCCGATGTCGTGCTTGGCATGGGCGGATTCGCCAGTGGCCCAGGTGGTGTGGCGGCAAGATTAGCCGGTATTCCATTGGTACTACATGAGCAAAATGCCATCCCAGGGATGACGAACAAGTTGTTGTCGCGGATTGCGACGCAAGTGTTATGTGCCTTTAAAAATACCTTTACCACAGTGAAGGCCAAGGTTGTTGGTAATCCGATTCGCCAAGAATTGATTGCCTTAGGCGCAGAACCAAAGCCAGAGGCTGATGAAGCCTTAAAAGTATTAGTTGTCGGTGGCAGCCTTGGCGCCAAAGTCTTTAACGATCTGATGCCTGAAGCGGTTGCGATTCTGAGTCAGCAGCAGTCCGTTACGGTTTGGCATCAAGTGGGTAAAGATAATCTTGCGGGCGTGAAGGCGGCTTATCAGCAACATGGGCAAGATGGCGGCGTGAATATCGCCGAGTTTATCGATGACATGGAAGCCGCCTATCGCTGGGCTGATGTGGTATTGTGCCGCGCCGGCGCGCTGACGGTGTCTGAGTTAGCGGCGGTGGGGCTACCGAGTATTCTGGTGCCTTATCCCCATGCGGTGGATGATCACCAAACCCGTAACGGCCAAGTATTGGTTGAGGCTGGCGCAGCTTTCCTATTGCCACAGGCCATCTTGGACGTGAATAAACTGGCGGGCAAATTACAACTGCTTGCCAATGACAGAACAGAATTAGCCCGTATGGGCCAAAGAGCGAGAGACGTTGCCGTACTGGATGCGACTGAACAAGTTGCCGCAGTGTGCATCAGCCTTGCTGAGAAAGGATAAGCATGACTAAGACAGAAAGATATGCACAACTGAGAAGCATGATCCCAGAAATGCGCCGTATTAAGCGTATTCACTTCGTCGGCATTGGCGGCGCGGGTATGGGCGGGATCGCCGAAGTGTTAGTGAACGAAGGCTATCAGGTGAGTGGTTCGGATATCGCGCAAAATGCCGTGACCGACAGATTGTGTTTGCTCGGTGCCAAGATCCAAATTGGTCATGCTGCCGAAAACGTACAGCAAGTGGATGTGGTCGTGGTCTCCACGGCGATTAATCTGGAAAACCCAGAAATCCTTGCTGCCAAAGAATTACGTATTCCTATCGTGCGTCGCGCCGAAATGCTAGCCGAGTTGATGCGTTACCGTCATGGTGTCGCGATTGCTGGCACCCATGGTAAAACGACGACAACCAGCCTTATCGCCAGCGTGTACGGTCAAGCGGGACGGGATCCTACCTTCGTGATTGGTGGCTTGCTCAATAGTGCCGGTACTAATGCCAGATTAGGCACCAGCCGTTACTTGATTGCCGAGGCCGATGAGAGCGATGCGAGCTTCCTGCATTTGCAGCCTATGGTCAGTGTGGTAACTAACATTGAAGCCGATCACATGGATACCTATGGCGGTGATTTCGAAAAATTGAAATCGACCTTCGTGGATTTCCTACATAACTTGCCCTTCTACGGTGTCGCAGTTGTGTGTATCGACGATGCTGTAGTGCGTGAAATCATGCCGCGGATTGGTCGTCAACTCGTGACCTATGGTTTTAGTGACGATGCGGACGTGCAAGCGCTGAATTTCAGCCAGCAAGGCCATCAGTGTCGTTTCACGGTGAGACGTAAAGGCAAAGCTGATCTCGATCTGGTGCTTAACTTGCCGGGTCAACATAACGTGCTTAATGCCTTAGCTGCGATTGCGGTCGCGACCGAAGATGAAATCGACGATAGCGCCATTACTCAGGCGTTAGTGGAGTTCCAAGGTATAGGTCGTCGTTTCCAGCATTTGGGCAAGTTTGCTACGCCCAAGGGCGAAGTTATGTTAGTCGATGATTATGGCCATCACCCCAGTGAAGTTGCCGCGACCATTAAAGCAGCCCGTGCAGGTTGGCCCGACAAACGTCTGGTTATGGCGTATCAGCCACACAGATACACACGTACCCGTGATTTGTATGAAGATTTTGTGGAAGTGTTATCCCAAGTGGATTGTTTACTGTTGCTCGATGTTTATAGTGCGGGTGAAGCGCCGATCACAGGTGCCGATGGCCGAGCCTTATGTCGCTCAATTCGCCTGCGTGGCCAGTTAGATCCGATCTTTATCGCCAGTCCTGATCAGCTCGCAGAAGTCTTGCCCGATGTATTGCAAGAGGGGGATTTATTACTCACCCAAGGTGCAGGTAATATTGGCGCCTTGTCGCGATTGTTAGCGACGACAGAATTGGGCTTTGCCGTTGCGGAATTACCTGCGCAAGCAAGCTGATCTTTAGCGCTTGATCTGCGAGGAAAAGGAAATTTTGACCAAAGGATTTTGGTCTATATAATGGCCGGTTTTCTGTGGTTTTTAATGAGTGTCGTTAAAGGTGGAATGAAGCGTGTCTTGGAGTGATAAGAGGCGGCACTGGCGGGCAAGAATGTCACGGGTTAATTGGTATCTGTGGAGCGGGGCTGGCTTTTTATTCTTCATCGTGGCCAGTTTTGTATTTGGTGGATACCAGTTACATAAATTTTTAAACGATGCCAGCACCTTGCCGATTGAGGCCGTTGCCATCAAAGGTGAGCGGGCTTACACCACAGATAAAGATATACAAGTGGCACTACAGGATTTAATGCAGCGGAGTTTTTTTAGTGCTGACATCAGCTTAGTGCAACAGGCGTTAGAAGACTTACCTTGGGTGTATCGCGCGTCGGTAAGACGCGAGTGGCCTGCGAAACTCAGGGTATATTTGCAGGAGCAGCAACCAGCAGCCCATTGGAATGGTGACTCCTGGTTGAACGTGCATGGCGAAGTGTTTGAAGCGCCATCGCACCCAGAGCTGGAGCATTTACCGCAGTTATCAGGGCCAGACGATATGGGTCTTGAGGTGCTGACTGTGTATGCACAGATCAACTCACTGTTAAAGATTAATGGCTTTACCTTAGCCAGTTTGAATTTGACGCCACGACATGCGTGGCACGCGACCTTAGGAAACGGCATCGTTTTAGATTTAGGTCGCGAAGATAAAATTGCACGGATACAGCGATTTATAACTGTTTATCCGGTTTTGGCGAAACAAGAGAAATCCGTCGCCAGAGTAGATTTGCGCTACGACACAGGGTTGGCCGTAGGCTGGGGCGATGCACAAACAAGAGAGCCGATAATTAATGATCAAAAACCAAGATAGAAACCTTATCGTCGGATTGGATATAGGAACCTCTAAGGTCGCAGTGATCATAGGCGAAGTTCTGCCCGATGGCGAAATCAGCATAGTCGGCCTTGGCAACCATCCCTCAAGAGGCATGGATAAAGGTGGCGTGAATGATTTAGATTCGATAGTTCGCAGTGTGCAACGTGCGCTCGATCAAGCGGAATTAATGGCGGATTGCCAAGTGTCATCGGTTTACCTGAGCATCTCTGGTAAACACATCGCCTGCCAAAACGAAAACGGCATGGTATCGATCAACGATGAAGAAGTGACACAGGAAGACGTCGATAACGTGATCCACACGGCTCGCTCGGTGAAGATCCCGACCGAACGTCGCATCTTACATGTGCTGCCGCAGGAATATGCGATCGACGTGCAAGACGGCATCCGCAGCCCTATCGGTATGTCCGGCATGCGGATGGAAGCCAAGGTACATATAGTGACTTGCGCCAATGATATGGCGAAGAACATCACTAAGAGCGTTGAGCGTTGTGGCCTTAAGGTCGATGACTTAGTGTTCTCTGGGATTGCTTCGGCCGATGCCGTGCTGACCTTCGATGAGAAAGATTTAGGTGTGTGTATCGTCGATATCGGCGGTGGCACTACGGATATCGCGGTCTATACCAACGGTGCCTTGCGTCATTGTGCGGTTGTGCCAGTTGCGGGCAACCAAGTGACCAACGACATTGCGAAGATTTTTCGCACGCCGTCGTCACATGCTGAACAAATTAAAGTGCAATTCGCCTGTGCGCGCAGCTCGATGGTGAGCCGCGAAGACAGTATCGAAGTGCCATCGGTAGGTGGACGTCCATCGCGGAGCATGTCACGTCACACGCTCGCCGAAGTAGTAGAACCAAGATACCAAGAGCTGTTTGAGTTAGTGCTCAAAGAGCTGAAAGACAGTGGCTTAGAAGATCAAATCGCCGCAGGTATTGTGCTCACTGGTGGCACAGCGTCGATTCAAGGTGTGGTCGATATCGCAGAAGCGACATTCGGCATGCCAGTTCGCGTAGCATCACCGCTACCGATCAAAGGTTTATATGAATACGTGGACCAGTCTATTTACTCCACTGGAGTTGGACTGCTTCATTACGGTGCACGACGGGTGATCGAGCGTCAGTTCGAACGTCCTGAGCGCCAAGGGGTAACTAGCGCTTGGAATCGGGTCCAAAGCTGGTTTAAGGGCGAATTTTAATTTTCATAACGCAGGCAACACGGAGATCAGACAATGTTTGAGATCATGGATACTCACTCAGACGACGCGGTGATTAAAGTCATCGGCGTTGGCGGCGGCGGCGGTAATGCTGTCGAACATATGGTCAAACACAACATTGAAGGTGTTGAGTTTATCGTTACCAATACAGACGCTCAGGCCCTGAGAAAATCAGGTGCAGGCTCAACGATTCAATTAGGACGCGATGTCACTAAAGGTCTCGGAGCAGGGGCAAACCCAGATGTGGGTCGTGCAGCAGCTGAAGAAGACCGCGAAAACATTCGCGCGGCAATCAAAGGCTCAGACATGATCTTTATCGCTGCCGGTATGGGCGGTGGTACAGGTACTGGTGCTGCACCAGTTGTCGCTCAAATCGCTCGCGAAGAAGGTATTCTGACCGTTGCGGTTGTGACTAAGCCTTTCCCATTCGAAGGGAAAAAGCGTATGGCTTATGCCGAGCAAGGTATTGCTGAGCTGGCTAAGCACGTGGATTCGTTAATCACGATTCCAAATGAAAAATTATTAAAAGTATTGGGCCGTGGCACTTCTTTACTCGATGCGTTCGCCGCAGCGAATAACGTGTTACTTGGCGCGGTACAAGGTATTGCCGAGCTTATTACTCGTCCAGGTCTAATTAACGTCGACTTCGCCGACGTGAAGACTGTGATGTCTGAAATGGGTAATGCCATGATGGGTACAGGCGTCGCTCGCGGTGAAGACCGTGCTGAAGAAGCGGCTGAAGCTGCTGTTGCCAGCCCATTATTAGAAGACATCGACCTAGCCGGTGCGCGTGGTGTGTTAGTTAACATCACTGCGGGTATGGACATGAGTATCGAAGAATTCGAAACCGTGGGTAATCACGTTAAGGCTTATGCCTCTGACAACGCGACTGTGGTTGTTGGTGCTGTCATCGACCCAGAAATGAGTGATGAGCTGCGTGTAACGGTTGTTGCTACGGGTATTGGTGCTGAAAAGCGTCCAGATATCCAATTGGTGTCTAAACCAGCGCCTCGTCCAGAGCCTGTGGTTGTGGAACCAAAAGTCGAAGCCTATGTCGAAGAAGCGGTACATGTGAACTACGCTGCGCCAAAAGGCAACGTATTGCCAGCGGCACCGCAGCCAGCTGCACAACCTGCACCATCGACAAAGCATGAGTTGGATTACCTTGATATTCCAGCATTTTTGCGTAAGCAAGCCGACTAGCGATAGCGTTTGAGTCCAGCGTAATGTATGAGGTGTTGTTCGTTTTGGGCAATACCACAACATAGCTGCATTTGTGTGACATAATAAAGTTATGTTATTATGTTGAACCAGGGCGGCCAATTTGCCGACGCTGAGTGTACAAATATTAGGCTTTATAATTGGCATATAAACGGGTAACTGAATGATATTTCAAAGAACTGTTCAGAAAATGGTGAAAACTACTGGTGTCGGATTGCATTCTGGCAACAAGGTCACTTTGAGCATTATGCCCGCGCCCGTTAATTCAGGGATCGTACTCGTGCGCACCGATCTGAGTCCTGCCGTTGCTATTCCAGCGAAGGCGGAGCAAGTTCGTGAAACCACTATGTGTACGGCACTTGTCAATGACGAAGGTATTCGTATCTCGACCATTGAGCATTTATTTGCAGCACTTGCGGGTTTAGGCATAGATAACGCCGTAATCGAAGTGGACGCGCCTGAAATTCCTATTATGGATGGCAGTGCGAGCCCATTCGTCTTCTTATTGCAGTCTGCGGGTATTAAAGAGCAGGCGGCTCCTAAGAAGTACTTAAAGATTAAGCGCCCTGTGCGTGTTGAAGATGGCGACAAATGGGCCGAGCTAAAACCCTTTAAAGGTTTTAGAGTCAATTTTAAAATTGACTTCGCGCACCCAGAGATCGCCCGTAGCCAACAGCATGTGGTGATGGACTTTTCAACGTCTGCTTTCGTGAAAGATATCAGCCGCGCCCGTACTTTTGGGTTTATGCGTGATATCGAATATCTGCGAGCCAACAACCTAGCGTTGGGCGGCAGCATGGAGAACGCAGTTGTACTTGATGAATATCGCGTCCTTAATCCCGACGGCCTGCGTTATGAGGACGAATTTGTTAAGCACAAAATTCTAGATGCGTTTGGTGATCTATACGTGGCAGGACACGCTATTTTAGGTGAGTTTACTGCGTATAAAACCGGTCATGCGCTGAACAATCAATTGGTGCGTGCTTTATTGGCGCAACAGGATGCGTGGGAGTTGGTTAGCTTTGAAAAAGAAGCCGATGTTCCCGTCAGCTTTACCGTGCCAGGTGGCGCTGTATTTGCTTAAAAAGCGGTGAGATTATTTATCACGGCTGGCCAATGAGGCCAGCCGTTTTAGTTTTTCGCCCAGTGAACCGCCAATATTTTCCGCTAATGCCGCAATATGCTCCGCTGCCGCAGGGCTTAATTCTTTGTGTCCCTGTTTAGGCTTTGCGTCATACATTGCTAATCTCGGGTTGACTTTAACTTCGATTGCGGTAAGGATTGGGAGCGTTTCTGCTTGAAGCTGCGCTAGTAGCTTTGGCTTTTGGAAATTAATTCGTGCAGCCCAGGCCGCCGAAGTGGTTTCAACCACAAGAACACCCTGGCGGAAATTAGCGACTTTTAGCTGCTCCGCAACAGGACCTGCGATAATCTGCTTCACATGATGATTCAGATACATAAGTAGTTCCGCTTTCTCAGCAAGGTCGGGTAATTTGCCCGATTGATGCAGTAATTGGCTGAGATCTTGAGGGGGCTTTTTCATATGATAATAAGATGGCTGAATTAGGCTATGAGTGTAACAGTATTTATTCAAGGTCGGAATGGCGTCACACGCTGGCAGCCCAGTAAACGCTGGTTGCTACTTCCAATACTATTGTTGGCCACTGGGTCCGGTATTTATCAACACAACTCAGCTCGATTTCAAGATCAGCAAGCCAGTGTCGATAACGATCGTCTCGTGCGCGAACAACAAAAGAAACAAGTCTTAGAGCTAAAAAGTGCTACCGAGTCTCAACTGGCTATGCTAGTGACTCATGTTGCACGTATGCAAGCCAAGATCACCCGTCTCGAAGCCTTAGGTCAACAGGTCGCCCAGCAGAACAAATTGGATGAAGATTTCGATTTCTCATCCGAAGTTGGTGTGGGTGGTTTGAGCGAATTAGGCACTAACATCGAGCTCGGACAGCTTATCGACGATATGGATAAGTTGGCATCACGAATTGACAATAATAATGTTCAGCTTTCACTACTTGAAACAGTGTCATCTAACCACCATATAGATGATGAACGTTATATATCAGGGATCCCACTCGATAAAGGTTGGTTATCGTCGCCCTACGGATTACGTAATGACCCTTTCAACGGTCGCAGGACTGTGCATAAGGGGATTGATTTTACCGGTCGAGAAGGGGCCAAAGTTGTTGCGACTGCTGCAGGCGTAGTAACTTGGGCTGGGAACATGTTCGGTTATGGCGAGTTGGTCGAAATAGACCATGGTAACGGTTTACATACGCGTTATGGCCATAATAAAGCTTTGTCAGTGACTGTAGGTGATGTGGTCGCAAAAGGCGATGCAATCGCCAGTATGGGAAGCACTGGGCGCTCAACTGGGGCTCATGTGCATTATGAAGTGTTGCGCGGCGGACAGCAGATAGATCCACAAAAGTTTGTCTACCGCAAAGCAAGTTAATTGAAACATTGGCTTCTAGTTTCCATCATGGACTTGGCCTACAGAGAATAAGTGATTCAGATGTTTGGTAAATTACTGACAAAAGTATTTGGTAGTCGCAACGACCGCACCCTTAAAGGGCTTCAAAAGATCGTTATTAGCATTAACGCACTAGAAGCTGATTATGAAAAATTAACCGATGAAGCATTAAAAGCTAAAACCGCTGAGTTCCGTGAGCGTTTAGCTGCCGGCGCTTCATTAGATAGCATCATGGCTGAAGCGTTTGCGACAGTGCGTGAAGCGTCTAAGCGCGTATTTGACATGCGCCACTTCGACGTACAGTTACTCGGTGGTATGGTACTCGACAGTAACCGTATTGCTGAGATGCGTACGGGTGAAGGTAAAACCTTAACGGCAACTTTACCTGCATACTTAAACGCATTGACGGGCAAAGGCGTTCACGTAATTACCGTGAACGATTACTTAGCACGTCGTGATGCCGAGAATAACCGTCCGCTGTTTGAGTTCCTTGGTTTAACCGTCGGCATCAACGTGGCAGGTCTCGGTCAGCAGGCAAAGAAAGATGCCTATAACGCCGATATCACTTACGGTACCAACAACGAGTTTGGTTTCGATTATCTGCGCGATAACATGGCGTTTTCACCGCAAGAACGAGTACAACGTCCGTTGCACTACGCCCTAATCGATGAAGTGGATTCAATCTTAATCGACGAAGCGCGTACGCCGCTGATCATCTCTGGCGCCGCTGAAGATAGCTCTGAGCTATACATCAAGATCAACACCTTGATCCCTAATCTTATCCGTCAAGATAAAGAAGATACGGAAGAGTATGTGGGTGAGGGTGACTACAGCATCGATGAAAAAGCCAAACAAGTGCATTTCACCGAGCGTGGTCAAGAAAAAGTAGAAAACCTGTTGATCGAGCGCGGCATGTTAGCCGAAGGCGACTCACTCTATTCTGCTGCAAATATTTCCCTATTACACCACGTCAACGCGGCGCTCCGTGCGCACACGCTGTTTGAGCGTGATGTGGATTACATAGTACAAGACAACGAAGTCATCATAGTCGATGAACACACGGGTCGTACTATGCCGGGTCGTCGTTGGTCAGAAGGCTTACATCAAGCTGTCGAAGCCAAAGAAGGCGTGCACATTCAAAACGAAAACCAAACATTGGCTTCGATCACTTTCCAGAACTACTTCCGTCAATACGAGAAGCTGGCAGGTATGACAGGTACTGCCGACACTGAAGCGTTCGAATTCCAACACATCTATGGATTAGACACAGTCGTTGTGCCGACTAACCGTCCAATGGTGCGTAAGGATATGGCGGATTTGGTTTACCTGACCGCCGATGAAAAATATCAAGCTATCATCAAAGACATTAAAGATTGCCGCGAACGTGGTCAGCCAGTATTGGTGGGTACAGTCTCAATCGAACAGTCTGAACTGTTAGCGCGCTTAATGGTGCAGGAAAAGATCCCGCACGAAGTCTTAAATGCTAAATTCCACGAACGAGAAGCTGAAATCGTCGCGCAAGCTGGCCGTACTGGTTCAGTGACCATTGCCACTAACATGGCAGGTCGTGGTACCGATATCGTGCTTGGCGGCAACTGGAACATGGAAATCGATGAACTCGATAATCCAACCGCTGAGCAAAAAGCTAAGATCAAAGCCGATTGGCAAATTCGTCATGATGAAGTCGTCGCCGCGGGTGGTTTGCACATCCTAGGTACCGAACGTCACGAATCACGCCGTATCGACAATCAGTTACGTGGTCGTGCGGGTCGTCAAGGTGACGCGGGTTCATCACGTTTCTACCTGTCGATGGAAGATAGCTTAATGCGCATCTTCGCCTCGGATCGTGTCTCTGGCATGATGAAAAAGCTGGGTATGGAAGAAGGCGAAGCCATCGAGCATCCATGGGTGTCTCGTGCAATCGAAAACGCTCAACGTAAAGTTGAAGCACGTAACTTCGATATTCGTAAGCAATTACTTGAATTTGATGACGTCGCTAACGATCAACGCCAAGTGGTTTACGCCCAGCGCAACGAGTTGATGGATGCGGAAAGCATTGAAGATACTATCCAAAACATTCAAGACGATGTGATTGGCGCAGTAATCGATCAATATATTCCACCTCAATCAGTAGAAGAGCTGTGGGATATCCCAGGTTTAGAGCAACGTCTACACCAAGAGTTTATGCTCAAACTACCTATCCAGGAATGGTTAGATAAAGAAGACGATCTGCATGAAGAGAGTCTACGTGAGCGTATTATCACTGCTTGGGGCGATGCATATAAGGCGAAAGAAGAAATGGTTGGCGCGCAAGTGCTACGCCAGTTCGAGAAAGCCGTTATGCTACAAACGCTCGATGGTCTGTGGAAAGAACACTTAGCGGCGATGGACCATCTGCGTCAAGGTATCCACTTACGTGGTTACGCACAGAAAAATCCAAAGCAAGAATATAAGCGTGAGTCGTTTGAGTTATTCCAACAACTATTGAATACCTTGAAACACGACGTCATCAGTGTGCTGTCGAAAGTACAAGTTCAAGCTCAGTCGGATGTGGAAGAAATGGAAGCGCGTCGTCGTGAAGAAGATGCCAAGATCCAGCGCGACTATCAACACGCAGCGGCAGAGTCGCTTGTTGGCGGTGGTGATGAGCATGAAGCTGTCACTGCGCAAGCGCCGATGATCCGTGATGGTGAGAAAGTGGGTCGTAACGATCCTTGTCCTTGTGGCTCAGGTCGCAAGTACAAACAATGTCATGGCAAGTTAAGTTAATCTGCTGACCTACTGAATAAGTAGAATAGAACGCACACTAAAGGCAACTTATCTAAGTTGCCTTTTTATTTCCTCTTTTATAAGCCTAGCGCGACTCTCGTGTCATCCGGATTACATTCTTACTCTTCTTTATATCGCTAATCGTCGTTATTCCCCATTGAATATCATTTCACTCTTATCGATAGCCATTAAAGCAAACCCATCGCTGTAGCAAATTTAACCGTTAAAACCTATTTTGTGGATAAGTCTGAGGATAAAGTGGGGGTATTGTGTGACTAACTGAAAGTATTAAAAAAAGATCCATTTTTCTCAAAAAAGCCCTTGCGGACTTTCTCAATCTCCCTATAATGCGCATCCACTGACACGGCAGACAGCGTAACGTAAGTTAAGCAAAGAAAGCCAAGCAGTTCATCGGTTAGCGAGCTAAACGATGAGTGTTGAGAAAGTTTAAAAAACTACTTGACGCACTAACGGGAATGCGTAGAATACGCAGCCCTGACCCGCTGAAAACTCAGTGTGTGGTCAACGCTCTTTAACAATTTATCAAGCAAATCTGTGTGGACACTCACAGGTGTTGAGTTAATCGAAACTGCTTAACCTTCGGGTTGGCAGTCAAAAATTTAAATCAACCAATTCTTTCACGAGAGTGATGAGTGTTCATAGCAATATGTACAAAGACTTACTACTTATTTTCGAATAAATAGGAGTCGAA
>NZ_JAUOES010000032.1:0-55064 GCF_031932065.1 Shewanella scandinavica | reverse complement strand
AAACAAATAACAGGCTTATTTGACGTAGGAGATAGTTAAGAAATATGAATCTTAATAGGTACTGGTTCGGGGGCGTTGTAATCATTCCTTTTGCCTACATGATGCTTTTAAAGCCTTGGATTGATGGAAGGGGGGACTGGCAATATGTTCAAGCTGTATGGATGGATTGGCAGAGTCTAAATACTGGCGTTTTTGCTTTGATTGCAAGCTTCACTGCACTGTATGTGACTTCATACCGGCAGCGGCATGAGGATGAAAAGAATAAAAGGCTTGCAAAAGCATTGCTAGTAAACATTGCTGAAAATGTCTATGAGTTCTGCCTACTTAATGCCTCTATTTTGCTGAATGCACGAGAAAGTGGTGATGAAGATAAGGGGTATAGCACAGATAAATATGCATCGAAAGCATCTAGGGAATTACTCGAAGATTTAAGGTTCTCACTGACACATCTTGATGATAAAAATACAGATTTATTATCTGATTTAATTGGTCAAATTACGAACGCAACATTCAAAATAAACCAACTCTACCGTCCTAACAAGTATGCACAAAAATCTCTTGCGAAAACTTGGCCAGAGGATATTGATCACGCTTTTAAAGAGCTCGGTTATCTATTGATCATCGTAGATAAAATGTTTCAGTTTGTACGTGGTGAAATCGACATTTTAACGATGCCTATTCCTAATGAACACGAAAAAATAAGTGCCCTACGCGATCTTACAGACATGCATTCCGTTGCAGATGAGATGCTGAGAAGACGAGTTAAGAATGAAGAAATATCTAGTAAAATGAAACAGTATTTGGACGGAATAAAGGTACTAGAAGGGACAAAACCAAAATTTTGAGTTAACAGGCTAGTTCTAAGTTATTGTCGTTAGTTATGTGAATCATTAGTTTTAATTTATTAAATTTTATATTGAGAATTTAGATCTGGTTTTTTAAAGCTACAGATTATGCTGATGCTCGAAAGGCAAACCATGGTGATTGGCGAGACGACCGTCCGCCCCATGGACGGGGCGGTCGAGCATCCAAGGATGGACTGGCTGCGTGTCGTCGAGCCTGTACCATGGTTGGCCTCACTCCCACGGCAAATACATCAGTTCTATGAAAGGGTTGAGGCTATTTCAGATGGTTTTGTGGTAGTTGTGGCTGGCCTAACAGGGCAACGATGAGGATGAAGTCGTCTTCTTTTGTGAAGTAGGCGGTGTGTTTACCAATAGGAAAGTAGAAACCGTTGGGGTAAATATCGTTGCAGCTTCTGCCTAATCCGGGGTTATTGGCTAACATTTGCAAACCGGATATTAGGCTTTGTTTGTATTTGTGCCACTGCGACTCAGAAAAGTATTGAAGGGTGTAGTCTTTAATCTTTAGTAAGTGAGTCTGAGCTAACTTACTCAGTTTATAGCGTTTATTTTTCATGTAAGTTGCTACAGGGCGTTAAGAAAATCTTCACCATCAACAATATTACCTTTCGCTAAGTCTTCTTTAGCAGCGTTGAAGCAGTGTTTAAGGTAATCCGCTTTCATCGCCTCAAGTTGTTCGAAGTCGTGAATAGACATCACAACAACCGCATCTTTACTGTTTTTGCTGATCTTGATGGGTTCACGTTGAGCGTTTAGCAGTAACTCACCGAAATTTCGTTTGGCGTCATTGGCTGTTAATGTTTGCACGATTAAGTCCTCTTATTTGGAAATACAGTGGCAGTATAGTGTATTGTGCGAAACGCTCAAAACGATTAAATCGTGCGATATTTTCCGAAAACAAGCGCGTCATAAATTGTTGTCGCCAGTAAAAGGCACAGGCTACAAGATCAACCACGTTGTGCGGCATTCTGCGGGGAGCTCTCTAAGCCACCCACTATAAATTTTTCCTTCCCATACTCAACATTATGCAAGCCAATATAAAAATGGCCGAGGATAAGCTCGGCCATGATTTGTTTTATTAAGCGTTAAACGGGCAGGTTTAGTAGAATTTCTTCAGGTAGCTTGCCGCATATTTTTGCAGTTTTCGGTTTGAGCTTGTGGTCGCAATATTCTCAATCACGTCGCGGTAATCTGCGTTGCCTGAACTGGCTAGGGCTTTTGCCATGTTGGCATAGGTATCGATGGCGAGTTTGTCATCGGCCATTAAGCGTGGCGTTTTCAATTCGTTACTGAGTACGGCTAGGATAAAGTCATCGTACTGACGACCATCCATGATGCGTTTAGCCGCCAGGCGCATTAACTCTAAATCATCGCTGCGTAGGGCATTGGCAAAGGCATTATTTTGCTGACTTTGGTCGGCAGCATATTGGCTTTTATCCCCAAGAATGGTATTCCACTTTTTATATTGCGCTAGATTTTCATTGGCTTGAGATGCGTATTTTTTGAGTTTTTTGTGATAGTTGCCATTCACAATGCTGTTGATGGTTTCGCTGTACTTGTCGTTACCCGAGTAGGCTAAGCCTTTGACTAACCAAGCACTGTAGTCGATGGCATTTTTTTCAGTCGCTTGGGGTAAAGAGGCAAGCAGTTTAGCTTCGAGCACGTCGTAAATTGCAGGATCGGATAAGCCTGCAAGGCTTAACGATTCGATGGCTTGCTTCTGCTTAAATTCGTTGTCGCCCTTAAAGACTTCTTGGTAGGTTTCTACCGTGTATTCTTTGGCAAACAGTGGTGCGGTTAATAAACTGATGCTCAGCAGCATCCCTGCAAACAGTGGTTTCATTGCTATGTCCTTATGTGGGTTTTAGGTGTTATCTAGTCCAGCGTTTAAAAATCAGCGAGGTATTAATGCCGCCAAAGGCGAAATTATTACTCATCACATAATCTGTGTCGATTGGGCGCAGTTCGTTGCGGATATAGTCCAAATCGGCGCATTGTGGGTCGATACTTTCAAGATTGAGTGTCGGCGCAAACCAGCCCGCATTCATCATCTCAATACTCACCCAAGCTTCTAGTGCACCGCATGCGCCTAAGGTGTGGCCCGTGTAGCTTTTAAGGGATGAAATTGGCGTATCTGCGCCAAACACCGCGTGAGTCGCGTGACTCTCGGCGATATCACCACGGTCGGTGGCTGTGCCGTGGGCGTTCACATAACCTATGGCGCTAGGCTCAAGCTGCGCATCTTTGAGGGCTAATCTGATGGCTATTTCCATGGTCTGCGCATTCGGTTGGGTGACATGTTGACCGTCGGAATTTGTGCCAAAACCGACTAACTCAGCATAAATTTTTGCGCCACGCGCCTTGGCGTGTTCGAGCTCTTCGAGCACCAAGGTACAGGCGCCTTCGCCAATGACGAGGCCATCACGATCCGCATCAAAGGGGCGCGGCGTGAGTTCGGGCGTCGAGTTTTTAGTGCTGGTGGCAAACAGGGTATCGAACACGACGGCTTCGGTGGGACAGAGTTCTTCGCCGCCGCCCGCCAACATTAAGGTTTGCTGACCGTATTTGATGGCTTCATAGGCATAACCTATGCCTTGGCTACCCGAAGTGCACGCGCTGCTGGTGGTGTGAATTCGGCCCTTTAAGCCGAAGAATACGCCGACGTTCACCGCTGTGGTGTGCGCCATCATGCGGATATAACTCGTTGCGGTGATGCCCGACATATCGCCCGTTTTCAGCATATCGCCAAAGGCGGTAATAGGATCGGTACTGCCCGTGGATGAACCGTAGGCGATGCCCATTTCACCCGAGGACACGATAGGGTCATCCAGTAATCCCGCATCGAGTAAAGCCAGTTCACTGGCCCGGGTTGCCATAATGGAAACCTTGCCCATGGAACGAATTTTCTTGCGCGAATAATGGCTTGGCACTTCAAAGTCTGTAATTGGTGCGGCTAAACGGGTATTGAGTCCGTCGTATCTATCCCAGTCACTCATAGTGACGACGCAGTTTTTCTGCGCCTTAAGGTTCGCCGCAATGGTCGGCCAATCATGACCTAGGGCGGTAATCCCGCCAATGCCTGTGATGACCACTCGTTTACAGCGTGTTTGATTTGTCGCCTCGCTCATTTAGATCATACCTCCATTGACCGATATCACTTGGCGAGTGATATAGGCGGCATCGTCAGACATTAAAAATGCGGCTAAGGCTGCGATTTCATTGGGTTTACCCATACGGCGCATCGGCACTAATTGCTCGACCATGTCCTTAGGGATATTGGCCACCATGTCGGTTTCAATCAAGCCCGGGGCGATACAGTTGACGGTGATTTTGCGTTTTGCCAGTTCTAATGACAGTGCCTTAGTCGCGCCGATAATACCCGCTTTGGAGGCGCTGTAATTCACTTGGCCACGGTTGCCCGCGATCCCAGATACCGAGGCTAAAGTGATGATACGTCCACCTTTTCGGCCTTGTACCATAGGCATCACGCAGGGATGGATCACATTATAAAAACCGTCCAAGTTAGTGTGAATGACGCTGTCCCATTCGCTTTCTGTCATGGCGGGAAAGGCGGTATCGCGGTTGATACCGGCATTGAGGATCACGCCGTAATAGGCACCATTGGCCTCGATATCGGCTTCGATGGCGGCTTTAACGGCCGCGCGTTCAGCAACATCAAATTTCAGCAGGCTCACATTGACGTCAAGCGCGCGGATTTGCGCCGCAGTGTCATCGGCCGCCGTTTGGTTACTGTGGTAATGCAGGGCGATATCTAAGCCTGCAGCGGCAAGTTTTAGGGCGATGGCTTTGCCAATGCCGCGGCTCGAACCTGTGACTAATACTCTGTTATTCATCTGTTTTCTCCACCCCATTTTATCGTTATGCGTCGGTATGGGGCTGCATGTATTTATGGTAAAAAGCTGCTTGCTAATGCGCTTAATGTAACGTTTTTTATCGACAGGCTAATTCAGTTTGCTGCGATTGCATGGTCTCAGCATGCTCTCTGCATGGCCTCGATATTTGTGTCTAAGTTAGTGCCCAAGGCTTCTATTGGCTAGGTCTTGATTGCCAGCAAGGTAGGCTTGCGTGTCCTGAGGTTGGAACACGTTCACATTGGCTGTAGCCACTAAGATTTTTTCTTGATCGCTTCCGGCCTCGGGTAGCAGATAAATCTGGCAGTCAAATACTGCTAACCCCGACTCCTCTTGATAGAGGCGGCTGACTTGGGTGCGATAGGTGCGGCCGAGTTCATATTGCTTGGCATGGAGCGCTAATTTACGCGAGCCCAATAGAAAACCCACGCGGATTTTATCATTGCGCAGCTTTGCTTCTACTCCGGCCAGTGCAGCAATACTTTGGGCCATATATTCGATGCCGACATAATTGGGTACGGCTTGATGTTTATCATCAAAATAAGGGCTCTGGGTTGTGATAGTGACTTCGGTCTCTAGGTTATCACGGCGATAGCCAATGACTTTATCGAGCAAAATCATTGGTGCCCTATGGGGGATAAAGTCGGCAATATCTTGTTCGGCAAAGGGTTGGTTAATTTTAAGTAACTGCATGGTACTAGGCCTCGTTACGGCAAAAAATCAGGCTGGCATTGCTGCCGCCAAAGGCGAAGGAATTACTCATCACATAATTAAGTGTGCCTTTTGCGGCGACTTGATGGCGTTCGACTAAGGCAATGGACGGGTCCTGTGGATCGACTTGTCCGTCCCATTGATGGGGCGGCAGGGTTTGGCCGTGATTATGTGCCGAAAGCAATAAATAGCAGAAGGCGGCTTCGATTGCGCCAGCGGCACCTAAGGTATGGCCGACTAAGGGCTTTGTCGAGCTGCAGGGCGGGGTGTTGACGCCAAAGACTTTAACCACAGCGCGGCTTTCCATCGCATCATTTTTGGGTGTCGCTGTGCCGTGTAAGTTAATGTAACCAATATCTTGTGCCGCAATATTCGCATCTTGCAAAGCCGCTTGCATGGCGGTGATTGCGCCAGCGCCTTCGGGGTGTGGCGCCGAAATATGATGGGCATCGCTCGACTCGCCAATGCCAGCCAGCATCACATCGGACTCGCCCGCCGTCAGCACGAATAAGGCCGCGCCTTCGCCGATATTGATGCCATCACGGTTGATACTAAAGGGATTGCAGTGGCCTTTTGACACAGATTCCAAAGCATTAAAACCATTGACTGTCAGTTGGCACAAACTGTCGACACCGCCAACAATCACCATGTCGCAGAGGTTAGCGCTGAGTAAACGCTTGGCACTGGCAAAGACTTTTGCGCTGGAGGAACAGGCGGTTGAAATCGTATAGCAAGGGCCATCTAGCTCAAAATATTGGCGCAAAAAGTCGCTAGTGCTGCCGAGCTCCTGCTGGAAATAGTGGTAATCCGCCGGAAAGTGGCCGTGTTGATTGCGATAGCTCAGGGCCGCTTCACCTTTAGAAATCCCCGAGGTGCTCGTGCCTAGCACAACGCCAATGCGAGCATGGCCCAAATCCCGTTTCGCTTGTTCAATCGTGGCGGTAATTTGCTGCGCCGCGCATAGGAGTAACTGGTTATTGCGGCAATCGAACTGAATGAGCTTTGCAGGAATCGCCGGCAGCGCAGCCGTTACTGGCGCAACTAAGGTTGGGTGCTCGAACAGGAGTGTGTCACTGCGCTGCATCGCGCTGGTATCACCCGCGATCAGGCGGTCTAAAACCTGCTGGGGATCTTGCCCTAGCGGGGTACACAATCCAATCTGTGTAATGGCTACTCTGTTCATCATAGCGTATCGTTTTTTTACCATGGCACAGCGAAGTGCGGGTGTTAAAAGGTTAAATAGGTTCGATTTCTAGCTCAAACTTGGCCTGTGGCATAGTTAAGCTGATGTGGGCTTGCCATAGGGCGTCGCCGACATTTTGTTGATAACGGATTTGCACCACATGGGTTTGCAGGGCGCTTTTACTGATCAAGGTATCTTGGCTATAGATCTGGCGACAGGGGATTGTAATTACTCGGGTATCGACAAGCGTGTCGCTCTGATTTCCCCCAACCGTATCGCAAAGACCAGTCACTAAATGGCCACCTTCCAAATGGGCGCGAATACTCTGCTCAGGCCAATAGATCAGTTGCATCATCGCCATTAAATACTCGGCTTTAAAATTGTCGCCCAGCAGCACGCTTTGCTCACTGCTGAGTGTATTCCCATCATAAACCAAGGTAAACAAAGCCTGTCCGAGTGGCGCTAAACCCACGAGCGTTATGCGCTCGCCCTCTAACTCCAATTGAGTGAGCAGTTCGTGGGACTCTTTCCCCACTTTAATACTGACTTTTTGGCTAAAGGACTGGGGTGAAGATACGCCAGTATTGCTGTCGGTTTGCTGACTCGCCATGATGGCGGGCTTAGTTGTAGACTCAGTCGCGGGCTGTATCCTAGGCTGAGTCAACGGCTTATCGGTCGCGGGAGCAAAGTCATGGGGCAGTGGAGCCAAACAATAACGCATATCCTTAGTGAGCCCGACACAGGTCTGCCTGAACAGCAGTTCACTACAGCCCGTCAGCCCAAGGCTTGCGAGCAGCAGGGCGGTGATCACTAACCATTTAGCGTTAAGGTTTAGCGGCATGCGGTTAGACCTCTGCGAATGCTGGAGTGGCGGCTGGGTTTCTGCACAGTTCGACTATCATGTTCAGGCGGCGCTCCGAGTCTTTAACGAAGGGATTATTCGTATCCCAAGCATAGCCCGCCAGAATAGAACAAATCATCTGCTTGATACGCTCGTTCGGTTCTTCATAGAAGATCACGTCCTGAAAGCGGCCATCATACCAAGCTTGCACATAGGTACGAAAGGCATTCACGCCCTGCATCAAAGGCGTTGAGTAATCGGCTTGCCAGTCAACCGTTTCGCCATTGAGTTGTTTCGTCAGGCATTTTGCTGCCATAGACGCCGATTGCATGGCGATAGTCACACCGGAGGAAAACACAGGATCGAGGAACTCGCCCGCATTACCCAGTAGGGCGAACTTGTCGGTCGCAAGGCGTGACACATTGGCGGAATAACCTTTGAGCGTGGCGCATTCCTGCACCACTTTAGCGTTTGCCAGCAGGGCTTTTAGCCCTGGTTCTTCATTGACTATGCTCATCAATTGTTGCTCAAGCGAACCTTGTAAACGCTCAAGTAACTGCGGCTCAGCCACCACGCCGAGTGAACAGCGGCCATTGCTAAAGGGAATGAGCCAATACCAAATATCTTTATGTTCAGGGTGGACGCTGATCAAAATCTTATTACGATCGAAGCTAGCATCGCTGATGTTGTCTTCCACATGCGTAAAGATGGCGCTGCGCGGAGGCAGGCAAGATGGACTTTCTAAGTTGAGCAAGCGGGGTAATACGCGACCAAAACCGCTGGCGTCGAGCACATATTGGGCATTGATTTGATAAAGCTCGCCCTGTTCATTGCGCACCGTTAAGCGTGGGTTCTCGGTTAAATCGATCGCCTCGACCGTTTCGCCGTAGCGGATGTCGACCCCTTGGCTTTGGGCGGTATCGGCTAACAGTTTATCAAAACTGGCGCGCTGCACTTGAAACGTGGTGCCCGGCCCAGGAGTAAATTTATCGGTAAAATCGAAGGTGGTGTAAGTTCCATTGCGACGAAAGGCGGCGCCATTTTTATGTTGGAATCCAGCGGCATTGAGCGCATCTAACATGCCCGCTTCTTCGATAAACTGCATGCAGCAGGGCAGTAAACTTTCGCCGATGGAGAAGCGAGGAAAATGCTGTTTCTCTAACACAAGCACGCGCTTGCCTTGCTGGTGTAGCAGGCTGGCAGCGATGGCGCCCGAAGGCCCTGCGCCGATAATGGCCACATCGACATCAAGTGAATTTGGTATAGCTGATAAATCGTGAACCTGTGTAGACATGTAAAATACGTTCCTTGTAGTCATCAGGACTTTTTTGTCGTTAGAAGCTGATTGGTGGTTAAAGCCAGTGTTGTGGTCAAAATCAACGGCGAAAGTAAAAAGGTAAACCCTATGCCCAGCGACAGGGTTAAACCAAAGTAGTGAATCGCTTGGGTCTGGCTAAAGGCAAGTAAACCAAAGGCCAATAGGGTCGAGCAGGCGGACATAAACACCGCCATCATCACTGCCTTGCCGTGGTTCTGGGCTGAGGCAAAAAACAAGCTATAGTCTATCCCAATCCCGAAAACTAAAATGAGCGCGAGTGCATGGAACAGACTCAGTGGTGAGCCCGTTAAGCCTAAGGTTGCAAGCGTGAGCAAGGCCGCAAGGGCCGGCACGGCAACCACAACCGCCGCTTTTTTAAAGCCGAAATTCAGGCTAAACAACAAGAGTGCGATACCAAGTGCAAGGGCTAACAGCTTTAGGGTTAACAATCGGTAATGGCCCATGACGGCTGAAATGTCCGCCACCTTGTCGATAAGCTGCACGCTTTCATCATGGGCAAAACGCGCCTTAAGGGCATCGATTTGCTGAATGCCGCCAAGGAGGACTATGGCTCCATAATCGGCACCCTGATCCGCGCTCGCCCTACCATCATTTAGCGCGCCATTGCTGACTGGACTATTAGCCTCATTTGGCGCGAGCCACAGCGGCGCGAGTTGCTTGCCTGCCCCTAGCGTAAAGAATGCTGCTGGCGTGATGTACTCTGTTTTTGCGGCCAAATAGGCGGCTTGCAGTTCTGGCTTTAGATTTTCATCCAACCCAAGGCTTGTAAGCACTAGCTCTAGCTGAGTTTGATAAATTTTGCCCTGTAAGCGGTAAGCCGTGTCTTGTTTTTGATGACTAGGCAGATAACGGCTGAGGCTGACATAGTTGCCTAACTCTTGGTTTGTTATGGCGGCATCAAGCATGGGTGACACTCGCTCAAGCTGTTGCAGCAGCGCTTCTTCGCTCGGTGCGCGCACCAATAAGAATTGATTGTCTGTGCCGCCACTGAGTAACTGGCGTAGCTGGTTTTCTGGCTCAGTCACGCTCGCAGGGCTTTGTTGCAAATGGCGAATATCGTCATCGACGGTTAACTTTGTTACGCCAACCAGACACCAGACTAGTATCACCAAAGCAAACATGCCCATGCCTAACGGCGTGGTAAATCGTTTCGATAACTGAGTGAGACAGGCAAGGTAAGTCCCCGCGAGCGCTAACGGGCGGGAGCCTTCAGGCAAACGACTTCCTGCTAACAGTGGATAGGCGAGAATGAGGGTGAGATAGGCCCCGAGCAGCCCCGCGGCGCAGAAAATCGCGACTTGCTGCATACCGGGAAACGGCGCTAAACCTATACCGACGTAAGCCAAGGCGCTGGTGATAAAGGCGAGCGTCACCGTTGGGAAGATATACGCCACTGTGGCCTTTGCGCTCCGCTCGCTATCGCTTAAGCGCTCGCAGTAAAAATGAAAGCTGTAGTCGATGGCAATGCCTATCAAGCTAGTGCCAAACACTAAGGTGAGTAAATGCAGCTCGCCAAACACACTTAAGGTAAAAGTCACGGCCAGCAACAGCCCGCTGGAAATAGTCACGATTGCCAGCAGTAGCGGCATCACTGAGCGAAACGCCAACCAAACTAAGGCTATCACCCCAAGTAAGGATGCTAGGCCGAGGATCGATATTTCACTCTTAGCCGTTTGCGTTGCCGCAAGGGCATGAAACAGGGCGCCAGCTTTGAGCACGGTAATATCTGGGTAGCTTTGTTTAACGGCATCCAATCCTTGGGTTAATGCCGTCATCTGCGCTAATTGCGCATTGGGATTAAAAGCACTTTCTCGTCCCTTTGCCATGACGACCGCGGCAACATTATCGCCTTGATTCGCAAGCAGTATCCCTTGGCTGGCTCTGACTTTTGAACTCGGTGCGAGGGTGAGTAAATTGGCTGGGAATAACAGTAGCGGATCTTGGGCGAGCAAGTTGCTATTGGCGTAACTGAAGGCGTTGTAAAGCTGCGCTGTGGCCGCCTCAATCAGACTTCCAATATCTTGATTTGCTAATGCCTTCGCTTGTGGTTCTGTCAGTAATTTAAATCTGTGGGGGAAATAGAATTGTCCTAGCGCTTCGCCGAGCTGCATATCGGCGCTGCGGATATCCGTTAGCGCGCCTTGCTTACCCCTTGCCACAAGGTCAGCTTCAAGCTTTTGCATCAAAAGCTTAGCCGCAGCGATTGCCGTGGTTTCATCCTTGGCGACGAGCGCAATATAGACTTGGTCAGCGAGCGTGGCTTCTACTTGGTTAAGGGCGCGCTCTGTGAGTTTATCCTGCTGTAAATGCGGCAACATGGCGAGAATATCGCTCTGCACCCGTGCGCCGTTTTGCCAAAGTTGCAGCGTCCACAAGCTTGCTGACAGCATCAATAGCAACCAAACGACGAGGCGCCACTTAGGGGAAGATTGCATCAAAGCTTGATTGGCGCGCGCGGCGAAGTTGGAGGCCATGGCTAAGGTTTACTCGCCTCGAGTGCCAACGCATACTGCGCCAATTCGGTTTCGCTGAGTGTGCCTTGGGAAAGCGCACTAAAGTCGATACGGGTCATATCCTGTGGTGTCACATTCGGCGCGGCGCTCAGCAGCACTAAGGATTGCAACACATCGCTACCCTCTAATACCATATTGGCGATGGCTTTTTTCATTAAGGGATCTTTGGGCGTCAGGCCTAATTGCCATTGGCCGTCTTGGCTCAAGCTTTCTGGGCTTAACTTTTCTGTGTTTAACTTGTCTGTAATGAGAAAGTGCAGTTCGAAGTTTTCGCTTAAACCGGAAATATTCCCGCCCAGCATAGCGCGCACTAGGCTGGGTAATAAATCGCCCATAACGGCAGCGCTCGCCGAGGCATCGGCCTTGCTGATCTGCACTCGACCTTGGCTATCACGCTGAATCAGTTGCTTATCCTTTAAAATCAGTAGGGATTCGAAGGGTTTTATCTGTTGCCAGATCAGCCCTTGCTCTTTGTCGAAGATAAACTGACCTTGGCTTATTAACGGCTTTTTGAGCACCTTTAACTGCCGAGATTGCACAAAGTGACCTCGCACCGTTTCGCCCAAGTTAAGTTTTTGGCTTAAGGCCACAAGCTGCGCGGTATCTGCACTTTGGCTAAAGAGTGTTTGATAAGCGCCGGGCGCGGCTAAGGTTTCAGCCTTGAGTGGCAGGCTTATCAAAGCAAAAGCTAAGCAGAGAAATAATGCACACTTTGTCAGCGCAGAGCTCTTGGCGAGTACAGAGTTCATTAGTCTTCCACCTTAGCGAGCAGGGTAGCGATTTTGTCACGGAACACCTCTGGGGTAACAAAGCACAATTCTTGGGTGCTCATATCGACCGCCGCCTGAATGGTATAACCCTTAGTGATGCGCGCACCGGTTTCGACATCGCGAATTTGATAATTGATCTTTAAGCGGTTTTCCCACTCAACTAACTCGGCGCGCACTGTGATTTTTTGCTCGAAGGTGCTGGCTTTGACGTATTTAATCTGCAAATCGATAATCGGCCAAGCATAGTTAGATGCTTGCATTTGGCGGTAGTTGTAGCCCAACTCATCGAGCAGTTTACAGCGGGCTATTTCGAAATAGCGCAGGTAATTGCCATGCCAAGTGATCCCCATAGAATCCACATCGTGGAAGGGAATTTGCATTTCCATATCGATAGTGAGCAATGATTTCATCGGCACACTTCCCATTCGCCCGCTTGGATTTTAGCTATGGTTTGGCGCAGCACGGCTTCGAGCGGCCTATCTTCAATTAAGGTTTCAAAATCGGCGCGCACTTGAGCGAGGGTTTTCGCCAATGAGGGTGTGAGCGAGGCTTCGCTCAGTTCATTCTGTGCGATACGCAGGCCAATACCTTGGGTCATGGCAAGTAATGCAGCCGCTGCGACTTGTTCGGTCAATTGCAGCACGCGCATACAGTCGCGGGCGGCGATAGTGCCCATGCTGACTTTGTCTTGATTGTGGCATTCGGTTGAGCGTGAGAACACGCTGGCGGGCATAGTGTGTTTGAGCGCTTCTGCCGTCCAAGCCGACACGCCAATTTGCACCGCTTTAAAACCATGATTAATCGCGCGGCGCGGACCGGTTGAGCCGGATAAGTTGGCAGGTAAGCCATTGTTAAACTTAGGGTCCATCACTAGCGCCATTTGGCGATCGATAAGATCGGCTAAGTTGGCCACAGTATTTTTCAGTGAATCCATCGCAAAGGCGATATGACCGCCGTAGAAATGACCACCGTGGAGAATATGCTCGCCTTCGCCGTCGACAATCGGGTTGTCGTTGGCGCTGTTGACTTCGGTTTCGATAAACTGACGCATAAACGGCAGAGCATCCTGCAACACGCCGATAATGTGCGGTGCGCAGCGGATGGAATATCTGTCCTGCAGACGATCAGAATTACGTGGATGTTCGTGGTGATTCAAATCTTCACGGATCCAAGTGGCGATTTGGTTTTGCCCTGGATGCGGTTTGGCGGTAAATAAGATTTCATCAAAATGGTTCGAGTTGCCTTTTAGGGTTAACGAAGCCATAGCGGTAATGCGGCTACTTAAGCGAGCAAGATATTGCGCGCGATCGAAGGCTAAACAGGCCAAGGCCGTCATCACAGCCGTGCCGTTCATCAAGGCTAGGCCTTCTTTTGGACGCAGAACATGTGGGATGATGTTGAGCTTAGCGTACACATCTTGAGTCGCTTGGCGCTCACCTTGGTAAATCACTTCGCGCTCACCGACTAATACAGCGGCTAAATACGACAGCGGCGTTAAATCACCACTGGCGCCGACCGAACCTTCCTCTGGGATCACTGGCACTATGTTAAGATTCAGCAAGGTTTCGATGCGCTTTAATAGCTCATAGGTCACGCCAGATTTGCCAATGGCTAAGGAGTTTAAACGGCAAGCCATCACAGCGCGTGCCTGCATTATGCTTAAGGTCTCGCCTAAACCGCAGCCGTGGAAGCGGGTTAAATGCAGTGGTAACTCGTGGACCAGATCTAAGCTCACATTGACTGTGCAAGAGTCGCCATAACCTGTGGTTACGCCATAGACCACGCCTTCTTCGTGCAGCAGGCTATCGATAAAGCGCGCACCTTTTTGGATATATTCTTGATAATCCGCATCGTCACAGAGCTTGACTGGCGCGCCCTTGGCGACGGCAACCACTTGTTCTAATGTGAGATATTGACGGCCGAACTCAACAGTCTGTAGGTCTGATTGACTCTCGGAGTCGGCTGCTTTGGTGTGGCTCATGAATGCTGTGTCCTGTCTGTCTTGTGATCCTGCTCTGGGATCGGCGATGATGCTGAAGTTGTCGGTAACGGATTAGGCGGTACTAAATGCGATGGGGTGCGTTGTAGCTCGCTGTCTTTGCGCCAAAAATCGAAGAAGTTAAACCATTGCAAAGGCTCGCGTCTGGCAAAGTATTCTAAACGTTCGCTGTAGCGGTTCACGGCCTGCTGTAATCTGTCCATTCTGCCCGCTCTTGGGCCTTTCAGCGTTTCGGCGAAGCGTTCTAAATGCACCCGATAACGCCCTTGTTCCCGCAGGCAAAACATTAAAAATACGGGACAATCGAGTAAGCCCGCCAAAATAAACGGCCCCTGTGGAAACGCGGCATCTTGGCCCATAAAGGGCGCATACATGACGCGGCCTTGGGTATTGGATGAGGTTCTATCGCCCGCGATCACCACCAGTTCACCGTCTTCTATCTTTTGCTGCAACAGCATAGACGTTGCAGGATTCAGCTCGGTCACTTGAATAAGATTGAGCGTGCTATCTGGGTTTAACTGTTTGAGCACCTTATTGAAGTTTTCCGCATGGCTAGTTAGCACCATGACGTTCACTTTGACTTTGCGCTGGTGGATTGAAATGGCGCGGCAAAGTTCTAAATTACCCAGGTGCGACACTAATAACACCGCGCCTTTGCCGCTTTCGAGCTGGTCGGCCAGCACTTGGCGGTCGGGGAAATCCACTTGGCTCAATTGGATGCGATCGCACCAGGCATCGATTCTATCGAGTGCGGCATTGCCAAAGGCTAAAAAGTGATTCAGGCTATCGCGCCAGCCTACAGGCTGATTGAGCTTAGGGTGTTGCGGCTCAAGTTTTTGCACGCGGCGCAAAAAATCTAACGAGGCTTCACGGGTGACTTTACCTGTGAGGAAAAAATAGCAAATCACCGGATACATAATGGCGCGGCACAACCAATGGCCGCCAAAGCGATAGCTCTCGGCTAACAGTTTGATGCCCCAGTAACTGCCGCGCTCCTTCATGCCAGACCAATGGGTAGCTGAAGTTGATGATGTTGCTGAAATCGATTGTGTTGCTGACGAGCAATGGGAAGTTTGCACGGCTTGTTGCTGCGATTTACGCTGTGATTTACGCTTCAATAGCCAAGGCAGGCGTTTGAGCATGCCGAAAAATAACTTAGTGTGCAGCTTAGTGATGCGCACATTATCGGCCACACCTTGAAAGTGACTGACGCCGCCTTCGGGATAAATCACCTTAGTCGGCTGGAATAGAATCTCTACCCCTTGCCAGTAGAGTTTAACCAGGATTTCGATATCAAAATCCATTCGTTCCGTTAAGGCTTGCTGGCACAGTAATCGCTCGGTGGCGGCCAGCGGATAAACGCGAAAGCCACACATAGAATCTTGAATATCAAAGCTTAAGGTTTCGACCCATACCCAAAAATGGGTTAGATAACGGCCATAGAGCCTGCCCTTAGGCACGGATTCATCGTACTCAGGCTTACCCGAAATCAGCGCATCGGGTTTAGCTTGTGCCCTTGCTAACATAGCCGGAATATCAGCGAGATTATGTTGACCATCGGCATCGACCTGCAGCGCATGACTAAAGCCATCGCGGTAGGCACGGCGCAGCCCTGTCATCACGGCGGCGCCTTTACCACGGTTGTAGGGATGCAGCAGCAGCGTCACCCAAGGATAGGTTTGGGCTAAGGATTGCAGCAGATAACGGGTTTCATCATTGCTGCCATCATCAATTAAATAACAGGGCAGATTAAATTGGGCGAGTTCGGCCAAGGTCTGGGCAATCGCGGCGCTGTGATTGTAATTGGGGATCACTAAGGCGAGCTTGATGGGCGCCGACTCAACGAGGTCGCTGGGAGGCGTTAGCACTGACTTGCCTCATCGCCATTGTTGGTAGCAGATTTGCTGTTAACGGGCGTGCTATCAAAGGCGATACGGCCTGAAGCGTAACGGTTTTCACCATCGCAATAGGCGAAGGTGAGTTTTCCCTTAGCGGCATTATTGCTAATGCTTAAGGTGACTTCTTGGCCAGGCAGTATGAGTTGCTGAAACTTAAGCACTTCTAAGTTAGCGACCGCCTCTGAATAACCGAAATGTTGGCAGCCTAAACGCACCGCCCAATCTAATTGAGTCACGCCCGGCAACACGGCTTGTTCGGGGAAATGGCCGTTAAAATACTCAAGGTCGGCCGCCACTAACAGACGTAATTCAATGTTATCAATGCCGATATCGGAATGCAGGATCGGCGGTAAACTCGATTTAATCATGATCAAATAACTCGACTAACTGGGCAGTGACACGCTTACCCTGAGTGTTAAGCGGTAAAATATCCGGATAACGCCAGCGGCGTGGCAGCGTGACGCGCTCAAATTGGGTCAGTAAATGTGCTTTTAGGGCATTGTTAATACTGAGTTTACCCTGTTCTTGCAGCACGTTTTTACCGAGTTCAGACAAGGTCACCACTGCGCCAAGTTGGGATTTAAACTGTGGTAGCACTACCAGAGCGGCTTGCTCAACGTAGGCGTGGCTGCACATGAGGGTTTCCATTTGCGCCAGTGACAGGCGTTTCTCTTCAATCTTAACGATGCGATCGAGTCGGCCCTTGAGTCTAAATTGACCATTTTCGGTTGGTTCTATTTTATCTTCGCAGCGCAGCCATTCATCGTCGGCCAAATAGGGCGATTTTAGCAGCAGGGCGCCGTCGGTCGGATCTTGATCTATTGAGATGCGGTCAAACACTTGCCAAGGTTCATCGGCCTCATGCTGACGGCGATAGGCGATGCCGCCGGTTTCGGTGCTACCAAAAATTTCGATGGGCAGGTGACCATAGCACTGGTTGACGCCTTTGGCCGCGACAAAACTTAATGGGCCGCCAGAGCTAAATACTAAGCTCGGTGAGCGCAGTTGCCGCTCGTGCTCTAGCGCTTTAGGCAGGCGCGATAACTGGGCTGGGCTACTGATCAAGCACAGGTTTGGCAGCAAGGCAGTGTAATAACTTAGGGTTTCTGGATATTCAATTTGTTCGCTTAAAAACGGTCGACTGGCGGCGAGCGGCCACAAAATCTTGAATAACAGACCGTAAATATGCTGGTGGGAAACCGTGGATACCACGCTGCAATGGGGCAAATGCTCGGCAAAAGTATGTTCGAGCACAGACACTTCGACATCTAACTGTTCGAGTGTTTTACGGATCGCCTTAGGTTCGCCGCTGCTTCCTGAGGTAAAGAGCACTAACTCACCGATAGCCTCGCTTGCGGGCCAAGGTTTGTTGGGCAGGCTCAGTTCTTTTTTCAGCAGCACAAAAGCTTGGCATTCGCACAAAGGCTTGTCTGACAATATGCCATCAAACTGGTGCGTTAACTCGCTCAAGGTGCCGGTTTGGGTGTTGGGAGGCAGGATAATTTCTTTGCCCGCTAACAGCGCGGCACATAATCCGACGGCAAACAGATCGCTGGTATCACTTGCGAGCAGCCATTTTTTCTCGGGCGCGGCGAGCAGTTGCTCGTAAAAATACGCCACCTGATTGGTAAATAATGCACCTGTGACTATGTCGTGGTGATTAAAGCTGATCAGTTGTTGGGCAAATGGCCCTTGGGTTAACCAGTTTTTGAGTAGCTGTGTCATGTTTTCTTCAACCAAAAGCTGCGATATAACCATTCCCCACCGAGGAGCAGTCCCATGAGTACGTATGCAATCAAACCGTTATACAAGGTCCAGGTTGCTAAACTAGTAAAGCCAGCGGTATAAGCCGCCATTGAGCCATTTAAGATAAATAAGCCGCACCAAAGTAGGGTGACTTTTTTAAGATACGGAATGGCTTCATCCGGTAAATCGGGTTCTTTCAAGCGGGCTAAACGCTCTATCATGCATGGGCCAGTGTGCAGTGAATAACTGAACAGAGCCAGCATAGTCAGATTTATTACCACTGGGTAATACAAAAGCCAGTCGCTGCGCTTGGCAAGATAACTGCCTGCCGTAAGCGCAATACCTACCAACAGGGGCAATACTAACGTCTTAACCTTTTGCTTTTGTAGCATTAACCGCACAATCAGCAATACACACAGCACGAGCGCTATGGTGCCAGTAGGCAAATAATTCAGCCCGAAATACACGGCAACCGGATAGGCCAGCAATGTGAGGGCGGTTAAGACTTGTAGCAAGGCGCGCATTAGTCTTTAACTAAACCTTCGATGGCATTCACAACATCGTTGACTGTGCGAACTGATTTAAATTCATCGGGTTGGATCTTTTTACCCGTCAGTTGCTGCAGCTTGATCACTAAGTCGACGGCATCAATACTGTCGAGATCGAGCTCTTCATACAGGTTGGCCTCAGGCGTAATCGCCTCGGCCTCAATTTCGAATTCGTCCACTAAAATAGTGGTCAGCATAGCGAGGATTTGTTCACGATTTTGCATATTCCTCTCCTATGGACGCTGTGATTCGATAAAGCTAGCTAAGCTGGCAACACTGTGGAAATGGGCCTTAGTGGCATCCGAATTAGCTTCGATTTTGACATCAAATTTTTTCTTGATGGCTAAGCCGAGTTCGAGGGCGTCGATAGAATCTAAGCCTAGACCTTCGCCAAAGAGCGGCGCATCGGTTTCAATATCATCAATACTGACGTCTTCAAGATCGAGACAGTCGATGATTAACTGCTTTATTTCATTGTTTAAGTTCATAATTATTTTCGAGTTGTTGTTTATAGTAGTGTTCAAGATCCCGCGTCAGCTGCCGGGCCATTTTTGCATGCTCACCTAAAGCCGCTTGGTACTTCTGGTAAGAAACTGTTGCGCCGATTTCAACGGCCATCCCCATGGTTTGCCTTGGGATCTCATACCAAGGTTGCTCCTTTGTCAAACCACGGACATTGGTACGCAGCACCACAGGTAAAATATCTGCTTCGGCCCTTAAGGCAATGTTGGCGGCGCCGCGGGCAAAGTCGTTAATGGTCGCGCCGACAACCGTGCGTGTGCCCTCGGGGAAGATAATTAAATTGGTGCCCCTCGCGAGCACTTCGCGGCAATCCTCTAGCATAAGTTCGGCGCCGCGATTGGGAATATAACCCGCGCAGGACACGACACCACGCAAAAACGGATTACGCCATAAACCTTGTTTGACTATGCAGCCCGCATTGGGCATGAGGCTTATCAACACGACCACATCCACTAAACTGGGATGATTGGCGATAACGATAACGCCTCTGGCGTCATGCAGTTGTTGTGCTCTGTGGGTACTAACGTGGATCACGCCCGCCCAAGTGAGCATGGCGACAAAGCCTTTGAACATCAGATGCACTGCCTTTTGGACTCGAATAATCCGCGCCTCGGGTGTACCAGGCCAAAAACGTAGCAAAGGTAAAATGGTCAAGGAGCTTAATAAGCCGCCTAAGCCAAAGGCGATATAACAACTCACGCCGCCTAACCAACGTGACACATAATTCAGCCCAGCGCGGCGAATCTCCGGCGGGCTATAAGCGGCATTGTGCATTGAATCTTCATAACCCTTGGTGGCGTCATGGCTGTGGGCAGTATTAAACATGCTCAAGCTTCCAATGCCATTGGGATAAGTAGCCTGAAATATTTTGCGCTGTCGCGAGTGCGTGGAGCAAGGCGCCATAGGTCAAAGGATTTAATGCGCTTGACTCTGAGATGCGGCTCACTGTGAGCTTGACCGAAGCGGGCGCATCGAAGGGCGCGAGCTGTAGACCTAGGGCCAAAGGCAATTCAAATTCTTGGGTAAACTCGTCGTACACAGGTGGCACAGGATCATCACCGAAGACTAGCAGCAAGGGCTCTGGCGACTGGTGTAACTGGGCGAAGGCTTCAACCATAGCTTGTGACAGGGTTTCGGTACCTGCCGCAACTGAGGTCGATGGCGCGGTATTGGCCGCCACTATGCCAAAAATGCCGCTGGCGGTGTTGTGCACCGACTGACTAAACCCTAATGGCGATAAGGGCTGTTTGGCGATAATGTCTTCGAGCAGTCCTATGGTGCGCTGCAACTCTCCGTGGCGCGAGGCAAAAATAGAGCGGCAGTTCGCCGGCATATCGCACTGAAAACTCACTTCTAACATCATCTTAGTTAAGCGACTAAAACGGCGGCGTTGCATGGCGGGAATGTGTTTAAGTGCGGGAGCGGTCGTATCAGACTGTGGTGTGTCGAGATTTAATTCAGCCGAATTTTTGCACCAAGTTTGCCAACTTTGCGGGTGCTGATATTGAGGGGCCCAAGCGCCCCAAGAGAGAATGCTGAATGTTAGTTGCACTACTTTGCCTCGACACTAAATTTAAGCTGTCTTAGTTATCCCTAACTAAGTTAGAACATTGATGGATTGTCATACCATAGTGAGGTTTAAACGCGTTTGATGAATGACGCTGGAATGACCTCTACAGCGGGGTCATTCTACACTATGCCCCGCGTTTTTATGAAGCCATTTGCATTGTATGGGTTAATGCAATGGGATCAAGTGCTGCGATTTTCGGCAGTTAGATCGAATTTGTGTAACAAATATCGCAATGGCATTCTCATTCGACAGGCTTTTTTATCCTAGCGATTTACGGTCAAAATGAAAAAGGCGCACCGAGCGCCTTTTGTCTTCACCACGGCAAGGTTTTACTGCGCCAGTTGGTTCTCGAGTTTGCGTAGGGCTACTTTTAGCTTGCGGGTATTTTCTGGCCCCATACGGATCAGCAGTTTTTGCGCGCTGGGTAGTGCCTCTAAGTGAGGGTCAACAAATTGATAGTTAACGCTAATAGAGCTCAGCTCAATCGGATCTTCAATGATAGGCGCCGCGAGCAGTATTTTAATCGCTTGCAGCATTCTGTCGTTGAATTTGGCATTGCTGTAGCCGAGTTCGCTAAAGGCTTCCTCTAGCATAGGCGTCATTTGCTTATAGGTGGCCATTAACGTCTGTTCGTCCATTTTGGCAATCGAATCAACATAGGCATCGTATCGATGGAAACCTTCTGGATTTAAATACACTTTGTTGGTGATTTCAGAAACCGAGAATAGCTTTTCAGGCCCTTTGAGTGGGCTCACTTTGCGGGTTAATTCACCTTGAGCTAAGTTGTCGACAAACACCACAAATTGGCGTGCGAGATCTTGCTGTACTAGTGAGGAACTCAGCACATTGTTATTGATAATGGCGAGGGCTTTTCGTTGCACAAATGCATCACTTTCAGCCAGCGCGGGTACAGGTTCAACCACCACTTCTGGCTCAGTTACCGCAGGGGTTTCTGGGCTGTTATTGTCCGTTTCAGGGGCCACGGGGGTCGTCTCTGTGGTCTCTGGTTCTGGCGCACTTTCGAGCGTCATAGGCTCAGAGGGCGGTGTTTCAGGCAATACAATTGGCGCGTTAGGGATGAGTTTAGGTGAATCTGAGTCACCGCTGTAGTAATAATATCCTCCGACAGAAAGCAGCACGACGAGCACGATCGCAAAAAGCGCAAAGCGATTACTGCTAGAAGAAGTCTCTTGAGGTGTTATTCTATCATCTTGATTAACTTGCATTTTACATCCTTCGCTTGAGTGTCAAGGTAACGTGGTGAATACATGCAGCTAACATTAAAAGTGCAAGAGCGGACGATTGGGATGCCGCTGGTTCATTTTGCAAGTTTCCATGCGCTTGTCTATAGCGCTTAGCTGAACATAAACAATTTATTTTGAGTATCGAGGCAGATGTCACTCCTCGGCCTTTCCCCTTTACAGCCTAAGCCTGCACATAGTGCTGCTTGTGCCCCAGCCAACGTAAGATAATCGCATCGACTTTTTCGGGGGCCTGCGCCATCACGTGATTTGCCAGTTTTTGAATATGCGGGATCAAAGCTTGATCGCGCACTAAGTCGGCAATTTTCAGTTCGGCCAGTCCCGTTTGCTTAGTGCCAAGCACTTCACCCGGGCCACGAATTTCTAAATCTTTCTGCGCTATGATGAAACCGTCATTACTTTGTCTGAGTACACTCAGTCTTTGAGTGGCGGTATGGCTCAATGGCGCCTTGTAGAGTAACACACAATGACTTGCGATGGCGCCTCGGCCGACTCGTCCGCGTAGTTGGTGTAATTGCGCTAAGCCTAAACGTTCAGGGTTTTCAATGATCATCAGGCTGGAATTAGGCACGTCTACGCCGACTTCAATCACTGTCGTTGCCACAAGAAGATGAATGATGCCCGCCTTAAAATCGGCCATGATTTGTTGTTTCTCAGCGCTCTTTAATCTGCCATGCACGAGACCGATATTGAGCTCGGGTAGGGCGAGGCGCAGTTCTTCGGCCGTGTCTTCGGCGGCTTGGCATTCGAGCACTTCGGATTCTTCAATCAGAGTACACACCCAATAGGCCTGACGTTTATCTGTGATGACGGCGTTACGCACCCGTTCAAGCACTTCGTTGCGGCGTGAATCGGCAATCGCCACTGTGGTTACTGGAGTTCGTCCCGGCGGCAATTCATCGATAATAGAAGTGTCGAGATCCGCATAGGCTGTCATCGCTAGCGTGCGCGGGATCGGCGTTGCCGTCATGATCAATTGATGCGGATGGAAACCTTGGCTCACGCCCTTTTCCCGCAGACCTAAGCGTTGGTGTACGCCGAATCTGTGCTGCTCATCTATGATAATTAACGCGAGTTTATTAAAGACCACATGCTGCTGAAAGATGGCATGGGTGCCAATCACCATTTGGGCTGCGCCGGATTCAATATCCGCAAGGGATTGCGCTCTTGCCTTGCCTTTAAGTTTACCCGCTAGCCAACCGACTTTAAGCCCGAGTGGTTCAAACCAAGCGGCAAAGTTAGTTGCATGCTGTTCGGCCAATAGCTCTGTTGGCGCCATCATGGCAACTTGATAACCGTTTTCAATCGCTTGCAGCGCAGCCATCGCCGCGACTAAGGTTTTACCCGAGCCCACATCCCCTTGCACTAAGCGCATCATAGGGTGCGGCTTTTCTAAATCTTTGCCTATATCGGCCACCACTCTTTGCTGGGCGCCTGTGGGCTTAAAGGGCAAAGCGGCAAGGAAGGGATTGAGCAACTGCCCCGTGGCCTGCATGGTCACTGCTGCATCTAAATTACTGCGCTGCCTTAGGCGTAGCATGCTGAGATTATGGGCGAGCAACTCTTCCTGCACCAGTCGCTGCTGGGCTGGGTGTTGGCCTAACTCTAAATCGAACTGAGAGATCCCCGCAGGAGGTCGATGTAGCGTCTGCAGCGCTTGTTTAAGGCTGATGTTATTCGGTTGCAACTGCGGTGGTAGCAGCTCAGTTAAACCGCCATTTTCCAGTAATGCCAAAGCTTGCTCGGTCAGCTTTAGCCAACTCGCCTGTTTTAAGCCCTCAGTTGTGGGATAAATCGGCGTTAGGGTATCGCTCAGGTGAACATCTTCACCGGGATAGACGACTTTGTATTCTGGATGCACTATCTCGGCTTGGTGACCACCACGGCGCACTTCACCGTAGGCTCGGATCATTAAACCATTTTGCATGGCATTACGCTGGGCGACGGAAAAGTTAAAGAAGCGCAGGCTCAAGCTACCCGTATCGTCCCGCACATTGCAGACCAGCATACGCTTGCGGCCTTGGATGATTTGCGTCGATTGGATTTCAGCTTCTATGGTGCCGTAACTGCCGGGCATAAGGGCGGCAATCGGATAGATTTGGGTTCTGTCTTCGTAGCGCAGGGGTAAGTGAAACAGCAGATCTTGTACTGTTGTGATGCCGAGCTTTGCGAGTTTCTCCGCGACCTTTTTGGCGACGCCTTTGAGGTCGGTGATCGGAACAAGATCCAATTGCTGCAAGTCGTTAGCACTCAATCACTGTGAATTTATACATATATTAACAGAGAATAAGCGTAAGGCAATCTCAAGCAGAATGAGGGACTTATTTGCTAGCCTAACTAACGTCAGTTTGCGGCCCTTAGGTTTTAGCTAAGGGGCGCAAAAATTGTCGATATGAACGAAAGAGCGGTTAACCGTTAATCTGATTACAACCAGCCCTTTTGTTTGGCGATGCGTGCTGCATCGATTCGGTTGCTAGCATTGAGTTTGGCTATGGCTTCGGAGAGGTAGTTGCGCACTGTGCCTTCGGCGATAAAGAGGGTTTCGGCGATGTCGGCGGTGGATTTGCCTTCACTGGCGAGGCGAAGGGCTCGGCGTTCTTTATCGTTGAGTGGGTCGACGTCACCAATTGCCATCATGGCCAGTTCAGGATCAATTATCCGTTTACCCGCCATCACTTGTTGAATCGCGTTGACTAAGGTTTCCGAGGGGGCATCTTTAAGCAGAAACCCGCCGACACCGGCTTCGATGGCGCGTTTGATATAGCCCGCGCGGCCGAAGGTAGTAATGACCACAACTTTAGTTTGGCTATGTTGCTCCTTTACCCAAGTTGCCAGCTCAAGGCCTGTGCGCCCGGGCATTTCGATATCTGTTAGCAAGAGATCAAAATTTTGCTGTTTGAGTAGGCCTAGGGCCTCGTCGCCGTCACTCGCTTGGGTGATATTAAAGCCTCCCGCAAGCGTGAGGAGTGCGGCGAGCGCGCCTCGCACCATGGCTTGGTCTTCCGCCAATAAAATCTTCATTAATCTGTTGCTCCCTGCAAAGGTAAACTGACGGTAAATGCATATCCCTGTTCGAGATTATAGCTCAAGCTGCCACCTAAGCTGTCGAGACGTTCGCGTATCCCCGTGAGGCCATTGCCTTCGGCGATAGGTTTACTTGGACCGTTATCTTTGACCTCAACGACTAGCTTATCTGGTTGCTGAATAAAGTCGATAATACATTGGCTTGCGCCGCTATGGCGTAAAATATTATTCACCAGTTCAGTGACAATTAATCCCAGCTGGCTCTCCATTCTGGCGGGCAGTTTAGGGATATTGCCTGTCAGCTCGACACTGACTCCTTTTTCCCTCAATAGTTTACACAGTTGTGTCACGCTATCCGCGAGTCCTTTATGTTTGTAATCCGATACAGTATGGCGAATTTGGCTGAGGCTCTCGCGGGCGATTTGACCGAGTTCATTAAGCTGGATAGTGGCTAGTTGGTATTCTTGTTTTTCCAGCAGTTTTTCGGCCAGTTCCGCCTTAAGCGCAATCGAAGATAAGCTGTGGCCCATAATGTCGTGTAGATCGCGCGCGATACGCTCACGCTCAAGCATAGTGGCCAAGGTGGTAATTTCTTGGGCACTTTGCTGTTCTTTTAATTTATGCCGATAACGTCTGCGTTCGGCGACACCAAACATACCCACGCCGAGCACTAACCCCGAGCCGTAAAGCGGAAAGTAGTAACTGTTAAAGTGGTAAATCTCATTGAGGGCAAACAGTAGTCCGATGATGGCAGCAAGCGCCAATAGACAGGTCCTTAGAGGGTAAAAAAAGCCAATGAAAAAAGCCGCAAAGGTGAATAGTGAGATAGATCCTGGGTTGATTGGGGTGATCGCTATTGCTATCGCCACCATAATCAGAATGGGCCGATAGGCGCTACGGTTATTGCACTTATAGGTCCAAAAATAGCTGGCAATAAAAGGGATTAACACAGCAAAACTGAGGGCGATTTTCCAGCTTGGATAGGGATTTATGGCTAGAGGGATAAGATAAAACACTAAGTTTATCAAATACACCCAAGCAAGTTTTCGTTCGAGCTGAAGGGGAGTGCTCATCATGATGCCTCTGTGAAACTGTGTTGATTGTTCATAGTTGCCCCTTGAATGCTAAAGGAGGCATCTGCCTTGATTTATTCTGTTTAGGGGTTGGCGCTGGGGTCAGCGCCATCAGTCCCTGTTAACAATGGGATCTAGTTTGCACTTAATTGCTGATTTTGTTGAAGCAAAAATTTTGCCCAACCGTAATCTGCTTGCACTTTGATCGCCTGTTGCCAATCTTCAATCGCGCCTTGGGTATCGCCTAATTCCTGTTTAGCGAGTCCGCGCCAGGTATAAGCTTCGGCTTCGCCCCAACAAATGTCGTCGCAAGGTTGGGCGAATCTTTCTATGGCGGTAGTGGCGAGCGTCTTAGCATTTTGCATGCTGCCGCCAAACATAGCTGGGGTGTTATAGGCGGCGATGGCTTTCACCAATGCGACCCGCGGATTGTGAGGTGCTAATTGTTCGGCGTTGGCAATGGCATTGGCTGATTTCATCCCGAGCGTTGCGCCTTTGCTATTGTCTAAAGCGATTTGCATGCCATAAACCGACGATAACAGCGCTAGGGATTCGGCGTCAGCTTGGCTGGTTTCTAAGGCTTCCAGAGCCGTTTGCGCATTGGTCAGAGCACTACTGGCGAGGGCTTTTTGCCCCATGACATTGGCGCTGATGGCTAAGCGATAGTTCGCATAGGCTTTGTCGTAATCTTGGGTGCTGGCACTCAGTTGTTGCAGCTGCGCTAGGTTCATCGAGTTTGAGGCTGCATCTATGTTAGTGATGTTAGCGTTAGAGGGCGACGCTGCAAACGCGTGGCTGCTGATAAGCGCTAAGCTTGAGACGAGTAGAAATGTTTTCATGGTATTTCCTTATTGAGTGAGTTTCCCAGTGCTTGGGTACGGACTCATTATCAGAAATTCGTTAGGAGAAATGCAGACACAAAGGTCATGGCTTTCGCATGACAAATGTCATTAGTTGAAGGGTGTTAAACTTGTCTTTTTTAAAAAGTGCGAAACTCAGATAGCAAAACACCGGAGAGGCTCCGGTGTTTTAAGTGGGGATTACCGCTGAGTGTTATACCAAAGCTTGAGCGCTCGCTTGGTTGATCAGGTAACCCATATAGCCTAAATAGCTCAGTAGTAGTACAGAGCCTTCGCGGCGGCCGATGCGCAATCCCGTCCATGCAAAAGGCAGAATCACAACGGCTAAGGCTAGCATCACCATAAAGTCGAAGGGTTGGAAGCCGAGTGATGACACTGGATGCACTATGGCAGTAACGCCTAAAATGCCCAAAATATTGAACAGGTTAGAACCAACAACGTTGCCGATAGCGATATCGCTTTGGCCTTTTAATGCCGCAATCACTGAGGTCACTAACTCTGGCATACTGGTACCAATCGCCACGATCGTTAAGCCGATAATGACTTCGCTCACGCCGAAGGTTTTTGCTAAATCTACTGCGCCGTTTACAAACAGAATACCGCCGCCAACTAGCATGCTGATGCCGACTAGGATGAACAAGCCAGAAAGTAGTGGGTTATTCGGCCCCGCTTCAATTTCTTCCTCATCATTGCTGTTTTTCGAGCTGATGTAGCTAAAGGTTAAATAACCAAACAGCAGTGAAAGCAGTATTACACCGTCAATTAGGCTGAGTTCACCGTCTAATAAGAGCCCCCAGAACAGCATAGAAGCCAATATCATCAAAGGGATATCGCGCTTCACCACTTGGGATTGCACTTGGATAGGGCGGATTAGTGCCGTGATCGCTAGGATTAAACCTATGTTGGCAATGTTAGAGCCGATAACGTTACCTAAGGCGATACCACTGTTTCCGGCGAGGGCAGATTTGACACTCACAGCCAGTTCTGGTGCGCTAGTACCAAAGGCAACAATAGTTAAGCCTATGATAAGTGGCGTAATACCTAAGCGTAGGGCGATAGAACTCGCGCCACGGACTAGGGCTTCGGCGCCTAAGGTTAAAATAATAAAACCGCCAATAATCGAGAGTGTAATTAGCATCACGGGACTTTGTTAAACCTATATTGAATGGGAAAGTACAAGGGAATCATCCCTTAGCCGACAGACGCACATGATACGTGGTTTTATCGAAATTTGACAGAATATGTCATAAAAAAGCACGCCGAGGCGTGCTAGATTTGAGCCGATAACTACATTGGCTATCTCTATGTTTTGCTGAGTTATTTCTGTGTTAACTCATCTTCCCAGCGAACTTGAGCGCCACGAATACCATCAACGCGTTCGCTAAACGCTTTTTCAAGCACATGGCGTTTGATCTTCAGCGTCGGCGTTAGTACATCGTTTTCAATCGTCCAAGGATCGCTAACCACGACAATCGCATCCACATGTTCGTGTGACTCTAAGTGCGGATTCACGCTATCGAGTGTCGCCTTGAGTGAAGCGCGGACTTCTTCACGGGCCTGCAAACTAGCGCCTTCGGATAATTGCACTAATGCGATCGGATGCGGCAGGCCAGAGCCAATCACGCAGATCAGTTCAACATGCGGGTCCTGCGCCAATTTACGTTCAATCGGCACGGGCGCGACATATTTACCTTTGGCGGTTTTGAAGTTGTCCTTCACTCGGCCGGTAATCGTCACGCAACCATCGGCATCGATGGAGCACAAATCGCCAGTGTGGAAGAAACCATCGGCGTCGAAGGCCGCAGCAGTGGCTTCGGGCTGCAGATAATAAGCCGTCATCAACCCTGGACTCTTAAGCAGTAGCTCACCATCTTCCCCTTGGCGGATCTGACAATCCTCAACCGGGCGACCTACTGTGCCAATTTTACGGGCATCGAAGGGGTAGTTGATAATCGAGTAGGCGCAGTTTTCTGTCATACCCCAAGCTTCACAAATGTTCAGACCAATGCTGTGATACCAGTGGATCAGCGACGGCGGAATGGGCGCAGAGCCAGAGCCGAGTAAACGACAATGGTTTAAACCTAGGCCTTTATGGATTTTGTGCTTCACTAAGCTGCTGATTAACGGGATCTTCAGCAATAGATTCAGTTTACTAACACCAATTTTGTCTATGATGTTTTTCTGGAACAGGCTCCACAAACGCGGCACTGAGAAGAATACCGTCGGTTTTGCCCTTTGCACGTCGGCGACGAAGGAGTCGAGACTCTCGACGAAGGCGACCACGCTGCCGGAATAGAAGGATGAACCTTCAATCGCGACGCGCTCTGTGATGTGCGCTAAAGGCAAATAGGATAACAATCTGTCATTGCCGTCGGTGCGTAAATCACGCACTACCGCTTGGCAGGTCCAGCCATAGCTGGCGAAGGTTTGAATCGCGCCCTTAGGTTGGCCCGTCGAGCCAGAGGTATAGATAAGTGTCATCACTTGATCTGGCAGCGGCAGCGGCGCATCAACTAGGGGATAACCTAGTTTAAGTAATTGTTCCCATTGATATTGGGCTGGCATTGTATCGTAGGGCATAGCAAGGCGTAGCAGCTCGCCGCCGACACCGGCTTCTTGGTCGGCCCAATGGTCGAGCTTGCCGAGGAAAATGGCTTTTGCACCGCTGTGTTGCAGCACATAGCGAATAGTATCTGTGTTGGCCGTTGGGTAAATCGGCACGCTGACATAGCCGCCGTGCATTAACGCGAGGTCGGTGATAAACCATTCGGCGCAGTTTTTAGAGAGCACGGCAATTTTATCACCGCGCTCTAGGCCTAGATGCTGTAAGGCACCGGCCAGTTGTTGTACTTTTTCTTGAACTTCGGCCCAAGTAAAATCAAGGAATTGACCCTTGATAGGTTGGCGTAAATAGACTTGATCCCCCTGAGTCTTAGCCCAGTGCGCCAGCATTTCAATTGGCGTCTTAATCGCTGTATCCATTGGCAATTCCCTGTTCTTTATTGTTATTTTGGCTGCACCCAGTATGGCGAGTTTTGTGAGCCCGCGCAAATAGTTTACAGGATTGTAAAATATGAGAATGGAGCCCAAAGCCTACAAGCTGAGTATGAAAATAAGATGAAGAGAATGGCAAGCGGGAAAGAGGAGGGTGGCGGCAACAAAAAAGGCGCCGCAGCGCCTTTTCGTTGGTTGAAGGGGAATGCTTGAGCTTACAGCTCCATCACGCCATCCATTTCAACTTGAGAATCCTTCGGCAATTGCTTCACGCCGATAGCTGCACGGGCAGGGTATGGCTGGCTGAAGTAGCGGCTCATGATTTCATTCACTTTTGCAAAGTGGCTTAAATCAACCAGGAAGATGTTGAGCTTAACGATATCGTTGATTGAACCACCCGCAGCAGTACAAACTGCCGTTAGGTTTTCAAATACTTGCACCACTTGCGCTTCAAAATCATCGCTGACAATTTGCATTGTGCTTGGCACAAGCGGAATTTGGCCGGATAAATACACTGTGCTGCCGACTTTGACGGCCTGTGAATAAGTGCCGATGGCCGCAGGGGCGTTTTCGGTCGCTATAATGATTTTTTCTGCCATGACGCTCTCTCTAATGTTGAGTTAATTAACGATTACGGGACGTACGCAGCACTTCGGGCAGTACCCTAATTCGGCGCATCACGTTGGCTAAATGGATCCTGTCTTTCACCGAAATCCGCAGATTAATCAAATACACGCGGCCATCACGTTCTTCAGTGCTGAGGTTGTGAATGTTCGAACCTTCGGCGGCAATGATCGAAGTGATCTTCGCCAGTGCGCCTTGGTGGTTAACGATTTCGACCCGCAGGTTGGCTTGGTAATCAACGCCTTCGACATTATCCCATTGCACAGGAATATACTTGTCAGGCTCGCCTTGATAACCACGAATGTTAGCGCAGTTTTCCATGTGCACCACTAAGCCCTTACCTTGGCTCACGTGGGCAATTACAGCATCGCCAGGGATTGGGCGGCAACAGTTCGCGAAGGTAACGAGCATGCCTTCAGCGCCACGAATTGGCATCATGTGGCCGTCGCGGCTTTCTTGATTCTCAAGATTATCGCCAATCAAACGCTGGGCGATAACTATGCTCATGGCATTGCCAAGGCCGATGTCGGCGAGCAGTGAATCGAGCGTGGTATGTTTAGTATCGCGAATGACTTTTTCAATTTGCTCAGGCGGAATGCTGTCGAGCTTAGTCTTGCCGAGCGCATGGTTGAGCAAGCGGCGACCGAGCGCAATCGCGTCATCACCCTTAAGGCTTTTCAGCACTTGGCGGATTTTGGCGCGGGCCTTACCTGTTACCACAAAGTTCAGCCAAGCGGCATTCGGACGGGCGCCTTTGGCGGTAATGATTTCAACAGTTTGGCCTGAAATTAACGGCTGGCTGAGCGGATACGCTTGGCGGTTAACGCGGGCACCGACGCAGGTATTACCCACATCTGTATGCACTTCGTAGGCAAAGTCTACCGCGGTGGCATTCACGGGTAATTCCAGAATGCGACCTTCAGGGGTGAACACATAAATCTCTTCTGGGAAGAGTTCCGTCTTCACGTTTTCAACGAATTCGAATGAGGTGCTGGCGCTTTGTTGTAATTCCAACAAGCTTTGCATCCACTTACGGGCACGCACTTGAGTCGTCGTGCCTTGGCCTGTTTGCGCACCGCCTTTGTAGGCCCAGTGTGCAGCAACCCCTTTGTCGGCCATCTGGTCCATATCTTCGGTACGAATTTGGATCTCAACGGGCACGCCGTGTGGACCAAATAAAGAGGTATGAAGTGACTGATAGCCGTTGGCTTTAGGGATAGCGATATAATCTTTGAAACGACCGGGGCGAGGTTTATACAGTCCGTGCATGGCGCCGAGTACGCGATAACAAGTGTCGATGGAATCGACTATCACCCTAAAGGCGTAGATATCCATCACTTCTTGGAATTGCAGCTCTTTACTCTGCATCTTGTTATAGATGGAGTAGAGATTTTTCTCGCGGCCTTTAACTTTTCCTGGAATACCCGCATCGTTTAAGCGCGTATAAACAGCGGCTTCAATGCCTTGGATCAATTCTTTGCGATTGCCCCGGGCGGCTTTAACGACTTCTTTAAGCACCCGATATCGCATGGGGTAATATGCTTGGAAACCTAAGTCTTCTAACTCTGTCTTGATGTTATGGATACCGAGACGGTTAGCGATGGGCGCGTAGATTTCTAAGGTTTCACGGGCGATACGGCGACGTTTGTCGGGACGCAGGGCACCTAAGGTACGCATATTGTGGGTTCTATCGGCAAGCTTGATGAGGATAACGCGGATATCCTGCGTCATCGCCATCATCATTTTACGGAAGTTTTCAGCCTGAGCTTCTTTCTTGTCGCGAAATTTTAGCTTATCGAGTTTTGACACGCCTTCGACGAGCTCGGCCACCGCGACACCGAATAGTTCGGCTAAATCGTCTTTGGTGACATGAGTATCTTCGATAGTGTCATGGAGCAGTGCTGCCATCAGCGTCTCATGATCAAGACGCATGTCAGCAAGGATGCGGGCAACCGCAACCGGATGAGTAATATAAGGTTCGCCACTCGTGCGCATTTGCCCTTCGTGGGCATCGCGCGCAATCTGGTACGCCTGCTTGAGCAATTCTACCTGTTCGGGTTCTAAGTAACCGGAAGCAGACTCCTTTAGACCTTCAAACAGATACAAGTGGCAGCTCTCCTTTTACCTAAACAGGTGTTTACTCAACAACTCTTATAATGAACGGCCTTCAGCAATGGCTGAAACTGCTGCAATTTCAGCTGCTTCACGTTCACGTACCGTTTGACGCTCATCGGCATCTAAGGTGTGAGCGTTAACTAAACCTAGTTCGATTTCACGCAGGGCGATAACCGTTGGTTTGTCGTTCATCTCTTCAACCATAGGGTCTTTACCCTGCACGGCGATTTGGCGAGCACGACGCGCCGCAACCAAGATCATATCAAAACGGTTGCCGATTTGTTCTACGGCGTCTTCTACAGTTACGCGAGCCATGTGTTGAAACTCCAGTTTATCTAGGGAAAAAATGACGCAAAATTGTACACTATGACAGTTGGCCTGCCAACAGATCGTTAAGCATATCATTTTGCGCGTGGATCTGACTAGCACAGGTTAAGCGCTGACTGCGAATGATGGCACGCAAATCAGCTAACGCAGTGTCAAAATCGTCGTTGACGATAATAAAATCATATTCTTTATAGTGGGACATTTCCGATACGGCTTGTGCCATACGGCTGGCGATCACATCGCTACTGTCTTGTCCACGGCCAGTGAGGCGGTGTTCTAGCTCGGCTTTCGAGGGTGGCAGAATAAACACACCAACGGCATCGGGCATCACAGCTTTAACTTGCTCGGCACCTTGCCAGTCGATATCGAGGAAAACATCGATACCTTGGGTGAGCGTATGCTCAATCACATGGCGCGAGGTACCATAGTAATTGCCGAACACTTCTGCCCATTCAAAAAAGGCATTTTCAGCAATTAACGCTTTGAATTGTTCAACATTAACGAAGTGATAGTGTTGACCATCGACTTCACCTGGGCGTGGCGCGCGGGTGGTATGTGATACCGAAACTTGCATGTCAGCGGGCTTGTCTTTAAGCAAGGCCGAGATCAGCGAGGATTTACCTGCGCCACTTGGCGCCGACACAATAAATAAATTTCCGCGTGCGGTCATGAGCTAAATATCCAATTGGTTAACGCAAGAAGGGCCCAGAAAGCCGAGCATTATACCGATTTTGACCATAGAAATACTAGGGCTTGTAGGCCAGCAATTTAAGCCTATTTTAGATTTACTTCGATATTATGCGCATTTTTATCCGACTAGGGTCGTAGGCACTGACAATTGCGGGTAAATTGGTTACGCTCGTGCGAATAAGGCAATGAGTGTCTTTTTGTATCTCGTTTTTACAACAATAAAGGAAGGGTCGTGCTGTTAAAATCTCTTTTCTGCCTTCACGGGCGTGATTCTCGTCCCCGCTTTGTCGCAATCAGTGTTGGCGTTTACGTCTGTATTGCACTTGCCGCCGCTGCTTTTGGGGCTAATTTCTTGATGTATTTACTGGCATTGTTGGGCTTACCTTTATTAGGGCTCGCCAGTTTGCGTCGTTTGGCCGATGCCGATAAGTCAAAAGGCTTGATTGGCGTATTCCTATTACCCTTATTTATTTTCATCGGGCTGTTAACGGCCGATGTGCATATTGCCTTAATCGGCTTGAGTTTAGTGTTAGCCGCGGGGCTGACATTTTGGGGTTGGCGTTTAACGGCACCAACGATAGTGGATTATCGCTACGGTTATTTCGGCCCTGAGCTGGATGCGCCAACATCGCAGGCTATGCCTAGGCGCCGTGTGGAGCCGACTATCGTTCCAAAGGCGGCTAAAGAAATAGAAACTCCAGACGTTGCCGCAAGACAGGCAGCTAAATCGACCACCCATATTCAAGCGCAGCCTCAAGTTGAGCGACATGAACCGCATGTTGAGCTGTCGCATGCGCAGGCCATTAGCGCCGCAACGGCCTCTGAGCCAGTGGTGGATTTATCTGCCCATGTTGAACCCATTGCCGCTAAACCAATAGTCGCTGAATCAACGGTCGTAGAATCTACAGTCGCTGAACCTATAGTCGCCTCGACGATAAGCGCAGCGGATGCCGAACTTGAAGCCCAGCGCCAAGATGAACTGCGCTTCGATGCCCTTACTCGGATGACGCAGAATCCTGCCGATTTTGTGGTGCCCGACAGTCATGCGGATTTTCGCCCAGCGAATGCTAGCCGTATTGAGCAGACCAATATTGATTTAGTCGACGTTGATGTCGCCAATGTTGATTTAAAACATGTCGACTTTAACGCCGCCCAATTAGATCCTGCCGAACGCAGTACAGAACCCGGTTGGCGTTTTGCCGCCGAAGAAGATGACGAGCCGGGCAGCTTTAACGATCGAGATCATGCCGAAGAAGTGCGTCAGCGCCGCGCCGAAGCAAAAGATTCTGGTTCGATGACTGAGCTATTTCGCGGTTTATTTGAGTTTCTAGCGCCGCTGAAACGTTTCTTTGTATTGCCTAAGATTAAGTTACCTAAACTGGAACGCCGTTATTGGCGTCCTGCGGGGATTGGTTGTGGTGTTGTAGTCTTGTTCGCCTTGGTTTGGGGTCTTTGGCCAAATGGTGATGCTGAGACGGGTGATGGCGCTGAAGTGGTCACGGTTAACGCGATTGCGCCCTATGCAGGTGAGCGGGTGACGCTCGCGCTACCGGACGGCTTTTCTGTGGCGCTGGAGGATGACATTTTGATCATGCGTTGGCTCGGTGAGAAAGGTAAAGCGCAAAACCTGTGGTCCTTAGCGACGGCAAAAGGCGATAAAACCTGTAGCTTGTTGTCCTTTAACAATGGCACTGACTATCGCCCTGTGACTGTGGACTTGAAAGCCGACTCAGCAACCGAGGCGCGATTCACGCCACTCGACACCCAAGCCATCATAGTGGACCTTGCGCGCCGTGGCAGTATCAGCTTGTGTGGTTATAAGTTCAGTCTTAAGGGCAGCCAAGCGATATTGGAACAGAATCGCACTTTTGGTGATTACATAGCGCGTTGATTTAGACTGCAAGTTAGGTCGCAGCTTAGGTCAGCAACATAAGTCGATAAAATTTCTGCTTAAATGCTAGTCACAATTAGAGGGGTAGATTACACTTTTGCTCCTCTTTTTCTCAAACCGCGTTTTAAATGCGTTATGCCTTGGTATTAGGCGCGGTGGTTTGGGGGAAACATCTTTAAATTTGAACTGAATATATCAATCCAGCATGAATACAGAATTGACCTTAGTCATTATGGCTGCAGGGCTAGGTAGTCGTTTCGGCGGCGATAAGCAATTGGCAGCGCTCGGTCCCGCTGGCGAACCCATGTTGGTGTTATCGATCATGTCGGCCATTCGCAGTGGCTTTCAGCGCGCTGTGCTGGTGATCCGCCCAGAGTTAGAAACTGAGTTAACTGAGATACTGACACGGTTTTTACCCGCCGATTTCGCCTATCATTTTTGCTATCAAGCCTTAACGGATTTACCCGAAGCGGCGCAACTGGCGGATCTCAGTCACAGGCTAAAACCTTGGGGCACGGCCCATGCTCTTTGGAGTGCGCGCCATCTTGTTAAAGGACCAATGGCCGTTATCAATGCCGATGATTTTTATGGTGATAGCGCTTTTGCATCGTTAGCCAAAGGCTTAAGCAGGAGACCGACAGAGTGGATGATGGTGGCTTATCCCATAGAACTCACATTGTCGGAGCACGGCGGTGTTAACCGGGGTCTGTGTCTGGTGGAAAATGGTCAGCTTAAATCGGTTGCCGAATGGCTCAATATCGCCGATCAAGCTGGTCAATTGGTGGGTGATGGCCCACAGGGGCATGCGAGTTTGCCGCCAGCGTCCTTGGTATCTATGACATGCTGGGGCTTCTCCCCAAGCATATTTGATGTTATTAAACGTGAATTAACCGAATTTATCGGGCAACAGGGTCAACAACCTAAGTCTGAATGTTACTTGCCCGCCATAGTACAAGCGGGCATTGAGCAAGGTTTACCTGTCTATGTCGATGTTGCCTGTGAGCCTTGGCTCGGCGTGACTTATCCGCAGGACACTGTCTGGGTAAAACAAAAATTAACGGAGTTATTGAGTGATTGAACTCATCAGGCAGTCAGTGTTGCCTCATTTTGGTATTGAAGCCGCCGAGGCAAAAATTTCTGCCCTCGGTAATGGCCACATCAATGACACCCTTTTGGTGCGCTGGCCTGCGGGCGAATTAGTATTGCAGCGAATTAATACTGAGGTATTTAAAACGCCCAACGCTTTGGTCAGCAATGCCGATAAAATTAGCCATCATTTATGCGCTAAGTCGTTGCAGCAACAATACGGCCTGAAAGTCGTTAGCCCTTGTTTAACCCAAGAGGGCGAGTTGGCTATTGATTTAGGCGAACAAGGATTTTGGCGCGCGATCAGTTACTTGCCCCACAGTCTCAGCATCGAAGTGGTTAAGTCAGAGCAAGAAGCAGAAATGGCGGCCAAGGCCTTTGGTCATTTTGCCTCAGCCTTGAGTGACTTTGATGCGACTCAGCTCGAAGATGTGATCCCCCAGTTTCACCACTTACCGGGACGCATGGTCTTGCTAAAGCAGGCCGCAGAGCTTGATAGCCAACACCGTTTAGATCTTTGCCGTAATTGGGTCGATTACGCGTTATCTCAACAGGCTTTGCTGGATGAACTTGCGGAAATATCGCCAAAGCTGCCGCTGCGAATTTGCCATAACGACACCAAAATCAATAACATGCTTTTCGATAAACGCGATATGTCCAGCATGGCGATTATCGATTTAGATACCTGTATGAAAGGTCATCTGATGTATGACTTTGGTGATATGGTCCGCACTTTCTGCTCGCCAGAGGAAGAAGACTCAACGGCTTTGGATAAAGTCCAAGTGCGCCAAGATATCTTCGCCGCAATTTGCCGTGGCTACTTGAGCGAGTTGGGTGATGTCTTAACCGAAGACGAAAAACGCAGTCTATGGCTTGGCGCGCGAGTTATTTGTTTGATGATAGGCGTGCGTTTTTTAACGGATTATCTTAACGGTGATGTGTATTTCCATATTCACCGCGAAGGCCATAATCTGGACCGCGCCGCCAACCAGTTTACCTTGTACCAAAGCTTGCTCGACCAAGAAACGGTACTTAAAGCCCATTTCTAAGTCAGGATATGGATCTTGGTGATTGCGCCAGTTTTTCGATCCAATGCACTGATAAACAAAACGCCCAAGGCTTTGCTTTGGGCGTTTTGCTTTAATACGATTGCTTTAATACGATTGTTATAAGTTCTAGGCAGATGGCATTTCATCCGACATAATCGAGCAATATCCCTTAATATTATATGGATTTCTGCTTGGTATGGATTCACCTGTGGCGCAGCCGTTAGTCACTTGTTCACGGCGCAGCGAACGTAACTCTTGGTTAAGATGTACCCTGCGTCGCTCGCAGCAGGAGGCGGTTGCCTCGTCTATGATGACGGCGACCAGTGATAACTTCTTCAACGCCTACGCTATTTTTCTCGGTGCCAGCCTAGCGCAGATGGGCTTTGTCACGGGGTTACCTCAGCTTTTTGGCGCTATCTCCCAGCTTTTATCTGTCTGGCTCGCCAGCCATTTCTCCCGCCGAACTTTTATCGTATTTTGTGCCGCCTTTCAGGCCTGTGTTGTGCTGGCGATGGGCGCGTTAGCCGCTTTTGGCCCTGAACATGCGGTGTGGATCTTTATCGCTTTAGCTGTTGGTTACCATGGCTTTATTAATCTAATTCAACCCCATTGGCGGGCGTGGATGGGCTCTATTGTTCCCGAACGGCGCCGAGGCACTTTCTTCGCCGCGCGCACTCGGCTCACTATGGGCGCATCTTTGAGTGTGTTCTTTATTGGCGGCGGCATACTCACCTTAACCGATTCGATGCAGATGGCGTGGCTGGGCTTTAGTCTGCTGTTTTCTATCGCGGCGATGGGGCGGTTTGTCTCGGCTTGGCTACTGCTGCAGATGCACGATCCCGATCCGCGTGAGCCCAAACAGCGCGGCGTATTTTTGCAGACGATTGGTCATTTTCGTGAGGCGTGGAAGGATAAAACTTTTCGTCAGTACAGTTTGTTTGTCGCCAGTATGCAGGGCATGGTGGCGATCTCGGCACCATTTTTTGCCGTTTATATGTTGGAAGGCTTGAAGTTTACTTATCTCGAATTTGTATTCGCCAGTGTGGCTTCGATAGCGACTCAATTTGTCACCCTGCGATTTTGGGGTCGCTTTAGCGATCAATTCGGCAATCGTTTAGTGATGATCATCACCAGTTGTATGATCCCAAGCTTGCCGCTGATGTGGCTATTCTCGGATAACTATCTGTATATCTTAGCTATCCAAGCTTTCTCTGGCTTGGCGTGGAGCGGCTTTACCTTAAGCACGGCAAATTACCTTTATGATATCCGCCCCTTTCGCAGTGACTTTGCGACCTACGCCGCTTTGCAAGCAGCCTTGAGTGCGGCCTGTGTATTTGTTGGCGCGATATTGGGCGGCACTATTGCCTCCCATGCGGCGGACTTTTTAGTCTGGTCGGGTTGGGATAGCGTGTTATCGAGCGCTATCTTCGTGGTGTTCTTAGTCTCGACTGTGCTGCGAGCCTTAGTGACACTCTGGTTTATTCCGCGCTCGGTCGAACCTAAAGTGCGTCCAAGGCCGCAGTTACTGCAACTTATTTTCCGTATCCGCGGCTTTAATGCGATTTCGGGCGTGAGTCTTGATTGGCTCACTGTGGTGAAACGCCGCAAGCAATAGGGCGTACAGCTAAAGCGTGTAGTCGAAAAACTTACGGCTTTGCGGGCCAGCGCTATTACTGTTCACCTTATTGGGATGTTTATATTCATGCCAAGCCGCAACGTGTGTGCCAGCGTTTAATTTAGGGAAATCCAGTCCATGCTCGCTGGTGTTGACAGGCGGTGGTTGAACGGCCGCTTTTACCTGACTAGTTCCTTCCTGTGATATCTGAGTTGGTGCACTTTTTATTTGAGGATCCGAGAATGCCCTATCTGTCACTTGGCCTAAGGTTGGGCAATCCGTGGTTAACCCTAAAAATTGCAACAAGCGACTCAAACTTCCCGCATGGCTTATGTCGAGTGAGATAAAATCTTCTCGGCCATGAAAGTAAGCGAGCACTTCGTTTTGATGCCTTTGATAACAAGCAATAAGATGTGCCTCGTCTACGGGATCCGCCACTTTATCGATAGCAAACGTGTGCCGAAAACTGCGTTTCATAATCGGGTGGAATCGCCCCGATTTTGCTTCTAAATGCGGCAGCATTTTACCCAGCAGCATTTGCATTGAAGGCACCCACTTCGCAATATCACGCTCGAGGTAGACAAATTTGGCCTGCGGGAATAGACCATCAAGCTGCCGATAATCACTAAAACAGGGCACATCAGAAATCGCATCGGCCAGCATAAACGCCTGTTTAGTAAAGGCCATGTGCGCCACTTTTAGCCCTTGCTCCAACAACGCCACACTCACACTCGTAGTGCCAGTACGCGGCAAACCTATGATAAACACCTTCTGCTTGCCCACTCTTGCCTGTTCGTCACTGAGCGCACTCGACTGGGCTGGATGTGCCACATCTGGCGTGGCAACCTGTGAATGACCAGTGTGCTTTGCATTGCCAGTAGGTTGAACATGAGTAGTGATAGGTGAATTGTTGGCATTATCAGGCATAGATTGGGCTCAGAATGTGTGTGCAAGCGGTGCAGTGTAAGCAATGAGTTTTCACATCGGCGTTTCGCATTGGCGTGTCAAATCAGCGGCGGCAGTATATCTCAGCGCGAAGGCTTTGTCGGTGGCTATACATAAAAGTCACGAACAACAGTAAAGGCACCACAGTAAAGGCACCACCGTATTGTATGACAGCTGTACGATAAAATGGATGACCACAAGGCTTAGAAACGAGATCCCAGATTACTAACAAGGCTCATTTCCCTGCATTGGATAGCCATGTTGGTATTAATGAGGCGATTATTAGCGCTATTCGACTCATAATGTGAGGCGAATATATTTGTTAATCGCCTCATTATGTGAGTAGAATAGACTTGTTATTTGACTCGTGGGGTAAGATATGTGGATTTGGCAGCAAGCTGATTGGCCTAAGTTTCATTGGAATACCAGCAGCATTGATGCCTTGCTGCGTCAGGTCTATTTCAATCAGGGCCAGCTGCTTGGCAAGCAAATGCTAAGTCACGACGACAGTCTGTTAACGTCAGACGCTGTACTCGACACCTTACTCGCTAACATTATCCATTCCAGTGCCATCGAAGGTGAAAAGCTTAATGCTGCTTCAGTGCGCTCATCCTTAGCTAAAAAACTCGGCGTGACTGAGGAAAAACCGTATCCGACCACAACGCAAACCGATGGTTTAGCTGACATTATGCTCGATGCTTTAAAAAATTTAGAGACTGAATTAACCCTCGAACGGATATTGGGCTGGCATCAGCAGTTATTTCCGCAGGGTTATACATTGTTTAACCCCGTTATTGGTGGAACGCTACGTGGCGATACGCCTATGCAAGTTGTCTCAGGCCGCATTGATAAACCAAGGGTGCATTTTGAGGCCCCCTCTCGAGCGACTTTGGACGCTGAACTCTCGCAGTTTATTGAATGGTTTAATGCTTCACGGCAAGCGCAGGTTTTAGATCCGCTTATCCGTGCGGCGATAACACATCTTTGGTTTGTTACTCTGCATCCACTTGATGATGGTAATGGGCGCATCACGCGTTTATTGACTGATTTAGCTTTGGCGCAAGCGGAGAAACGCTCGATTCGTTTTTACGCTATGTCGGTCAGTATTCTTGCCCGTCGCCAAGCCTACTATGACATTTTAGAGTCCACTCAAAGGGGCGATGTAGATATTACTCCTTGGTTAGTCTGGTTTTTTGAAATCCTCAATGATTGCTTACTCAATGCGATGGCTGATGTGAACAAGACTCTGCGGAAAACGCAGTATTGGCAAAATGTTGATCAATCCTTATTGAGTCAAGAGCAAGCCAAAGTGCTCAATCGGATGTTAGATGGCGATTTTGAGTTAGGGATTAATAGTAGCCAGTACCAAAAAGTCGCGAAGGTGAGCCGCGCCACCGCCACCCGTCATCTTACGCAAATGGTCGATCAAGGCTTTTTAGTGAAAGCCGACGCCGGCGGCCGAAGTACGAGGTACTTATTGCCGAGTGGGAAGTAGGTTGTTTCAATGAGCTTAATTCGCTAAATAAATGGTTAAGCAACCTCAAGTTGTTGAAGCTAGCTGTTTGAGTTGCTTGGCGACGGATCATTTAGCTTAATAAGTGTTTCTTAACGACATGCTCAGTGTAATACAGCGGAAAAACGAGATGTTTTTGCTCAAGGGCCGACGAGCCTTGAGTTCCTGTCAACTTGATCGTTTTATGTGGATTGCATTTCTCTATATATGACTGTAGCGATTTAGCTCTTGTGCGTTTGCCACTTTTTACTTCGACAGGGATGATATCCCCTTCATCCGTTGCCAAAATAAATTCGATTTCGGCACGGGCGTCATTCCATGAATAACTTGGGTCAATGCCAATGGCGGTGAGTTCTTGCTGCACAAAGTTTTCTGCCACATACCCTTTGTATTCATAGTTTTGTTGCTTGATCTCTTTATAACTACTACCCAGCATATGATTGAGCAGGCCTACATCAAACAGAAACAGCTTGACCATATTTTCTTTTTTATAGGCCGCCAGAGGCGATTTCGGCAACCCTTCAATAGGATAGTTTGGCAAGGCTAAGCGGCAGCAGTTAAGCCAATGGATTGCGGTTTCAAAATCGCTATAACGAGATTTACGCTCATGCACATGTTTAAATTTAAAGCGTTTAACGGACTCATCGCTCACAAGTGATAGCTGCGCTGGAATGCTATTGAACACCGATTCAATTAGTGTGGCATCGACCTTGCCCGCGTATTTACCAAAATCGCGGCGATAACCTTCAACTAAATCGGCATGAATTTTAGAGACTTTTTCAACACGCTCTAAAATGCTTGATTCTTTAAACTGATACCAAGCAGAAACCGCTTCCGGCATACCTCCTGTAAAAAAATAGTCCGTCAGTTTCTCCATCAATTTAGTGTGTACTGCCGCCGTGCTTGCCTGGGCTTCAAAGGCTTTGATTAGCGTTTGTTCGTTTGATGCGTAAATAAATTCTTGGAAGGTCAGTGGTCGTAAATTGTATTGCTCTACCTTGCCAACGGGAAAGGTGTTGAGCAAACCAATGTTCGAGCCGCTGGCCGCGACAAAATAGGAAGGTGCTTTTTCAGCAAAATACTTTAGTGAGGTAACGGCACGTTCACATTCGCCAATTTCATCTAAGATCAGCAGATCGGTTTCTGGGTTGAACGTTTGGTTGGTCAACAGCTCAATGTTCATTAACAGCTCGTCAGGAGACAATGAGCCATCGAACGCTTGTTTGTAAGCTGGGTTTTCAAGGAAGTCGATACGAAGGACGTTGGTAAACGTATTACCAAACAACTCTTGCAGCAGATACGTTTTACCCGTTTGCCTCGCGCCATCGATCAATAATGGCTTACGCATAGGTTGGTTTTTCCACGCAATTAAGGCGTTGAGTAAGATGCGCTGCATTGTCTTTTCCTGCCTATTAAGATTGTTAATCGGCCTACACTATAACCTATTTTACACATTTATGCGCATAAAAGTGGGTTTTTTATCATTTTTATGCGCATTAAAGTGCGCATAGAATTCGTTTGATGATGGTAATGGGCGCATCACTCGCCTATTGACTGATTTAGCTCTGGCGCAAGTGGAGAAACGCTCGATTCGTTTTTACGCTATGTCGGTCAGTATTCTTGCCCGTCGCCAAGCCTACTATGACATTTTAGAGTCCACTCAAAGGGGCGATGCAGATATTACTCCTTGGTTAGTCTGGTTTTTTGAAACCCTCAATGATTGCTTATTCAATGCGATGGCAGATGTGAGCAGAACGCTGTCGAAAACTCTGTATTGGCAAAGTGTCGACCAATCTTTATTGAGTCAGGAGCAAGCTAAAGTGCTCAATCGGATGTTAGACGGCGATTTTGAACTAGGGATTAATAGTAGCCAGTACCAAAAAGTCGCGAAGGTGAGTCGCGCCACCGCCACCCGTCATCTAGTGCAATTGGTCGAACAGCGCTTTTTAGTAAAAGCCGACGCCGGCGGCCGAAGTACGAGGTACTTATTGCCGAGTGGGAAATAGAGGCAAGTTTACCTTTGTGGTGGTGCTCAATTATCACTTGCCGAACATTTTCCCGTGTGGAGTTACGGCCTTTATCGTAAGTAATCGATTAGTTTAAAGCCTAGGCTGTATTAACTCTCTATCGTAAAAGATAAAGCCATCCCACAAATCGCAATTTGAATCAAATTGTTATGTGATATATTCGCTACAACTTTGATTGTTAGTGTTGGGGTATATCTGGCTATGGAACAGGTCGGGATTTACGAAAAGCTTATTACTCAACTCGTTGAGCAGCGCTTAGATAAGGACATATTTTTTGTTGGAGAAAGGAAGCTAGAAGTTGCTGAGGCAAGTATTTGGCTCTCACGTTTTCTGACTAAAGTAATTGAATATGTGATTAATTCAGTTCCCGCCGATGAAAACCAAGTATTCAATCAAATCAGTTTGGCTAACCGGTTAGTGATGTGGCTCAAAGAGCACATTAACGATGATGATTTTATTGATGAAAATCTTATCGATAGCCAAGGCCGAATACTCACGGCTCTTTTTAACAAACAAAACCCGATAGCGACTGACTTACCTAAATATACGGCCGGCATATTTCCATTAACGGGGCTCACTCAAAGCGAGCTTTTTTGCGGGAGTAATGCGGGATTATCACTTGAAAGTGAGCTTAAACGTGAGATCCGTTCATCGGATAAAATCTATTGGCTGGTGTCATTTATCAAGTGGGCGGGGATTCGTATCTTCAAGCATGAACTTGAGGAATTTACACGTAGTGGTAAAGAGTTACGCATCATCACTACATCGTATATGGGCGCGACTGATGCTAAAGCCGTCGAGTTTCTAGCTGGTTTACCTAATACCCAAGTCAAATTAAGTTACAACACTAAACGCGAAAGGTTGCATGCAAAGTCCTATTTATTTCTACGAAATACGGGTTTTCATACCGGTTATATCGGTTCTTCAAATTTATCGCATTCTGCATTGACTAGTGGGCTTGAGTGGAACCTTAAGATCACCACCCAAGAAATTCCACACATCATTGATAAATCGCTCAGTACCTTTGAAACTTACTGGGAATCGAACGAATTTGAGCTTTTTAGCGGTGATGTGAGCAGCAAAGAAAAGTTAAACAATGCGCTCAAAGAAGCGAAAGGCAGTGGCACTGAACCGAGCTCATTTCATTTTGACATTAAGCCGTTTGCGCATCAGCGAGAAATCCTCGAACAGCTTGCAGTAGAGCGAAGCGTTCATGGCCGTTTTAAAAATCTCATCGTCGCGGCAACCGGCACGGGTAAGACGATTATTTCCGCGTTCGATTTCGCGCGGTTTTATAAACTGCATCCAGAAGCCAATTTTCTATTTGTTGCCCATAGGCAAGAAATTTTACAGCAAGCCCTCGGCGCTTATCGGGGTGTGTTAAAGAACAATCAATTTGGCGAGTTGTGGGTAGCAGAGCATAAACCTAATAGTTACAAACATTTATTTGCATCTATCCAAAGCTTGAATCTGCAACTTGATAACCTGCCATTAGTTGCTGATTTTTATGATTATATTGTGATTGATGAAGTCCATCACGTTGCTGCGAATAGTTACCGTGGGCTATTAGCTCATTTTGAGCCGACGATTTTACTTGGGCTCACGGCAACCCCTGAACGGCATGATGGTGTGGATATTTTGGCTGACTTCTGCGGTGTCATTGCCGCTGAAATACGTTTACCCGAAGCCATTAATCAACGGCATTTATGTCCATTTCAATATTTTGCGATCGATGATGCGACAGATCTTCGCAAGTTAAATTGGAGCCGTGGTCGTTATGACGTCGCTGAGCTGAGTAATTTATACACTCACAATGATCAGCGTGTGACGCGCATTATTCGCAGCCTAGCTGAAACCGTAACTGATATAGACAATATTAAGGCATTAGCCTTTTGTGTCACCAAGGAACACGCCGAGTATATGGCGAAGAAGTTCAATTTGGCTGGGATCAGCGCCGATGTGCTGACCAGTGATAATAGCGCTGAACGGCAACAAAAACGGCAGAGCTTGGTCAGTGGCAAATTATCCATTTTGTGTGTAGTGGATATTTTTAACGAAGGTGTCGACATTCCAGAAGTGGACACCTTGTTGTTTTTACGGCCAACGGAAAGCTTGACCATATTCCTGCAGCAACTTGGCCGTGGCCTGCGTCTCACCGATGATAAGCAGTGCTGCACAATATTAGATTTTGTCGGCAATTCACGCGATGAATATGATTTTTCTCAGAAATTTAGAGCGTTAGTCGGTAAAACCAATCAGTCGATTAAAGATGAAATTCTCAATGATTTTCCGCATCTACCGCTAGGGTGCCGAATTGAACTTGAGGAAAAAGCACAGTCGATGATTTTGCGTAATATTAGCCGCGCAACGCTCAATGCCAATCGATTAACCAGTCTAATGGCAAACTTTAAACATCAAACTGACTTGCCGCTCACGCTAGGCAATTTTTTACGCATGAATCCGCAAGTGAGCCTTGAAGATATTTATCGCATAAAGATTAATGGCCAAAGTGGATGGACCTTGTTAGTCGAGGCCGTTCAGGGGAATAAGATTGCAGAACCTGCAGTTCAGCCCGATTTAGCCAAGGCTTATTATCGCGCGATTAACTTCCACTTACTCAGCTGTACTTCATTATCCTATTTAAAATTTATCAAACAGTTATGCGAAAATGATTTTGTATTTGACGGGCAAGATCCTATTCAAAATCAGTTTGCCTTGATGTGCCATTACAACTTTTGGGATAAATCAGGTAAGGCTTTAAACGTTAAAAGTTTAACAGCTAGCTTGCAGATGCTACGCAACAAACCGTTACAGGAAGAGTTATTGGCCGTATTGGCGATACTGATCAACCGGATACACCATCAAGAAATGGATTTGGAATTGGCGCAGCCCAGCGCATTGAAAGTGCATTCTCGTTATACTCGTGAGCAAATTTTAGCTGCGATGGGTGCAAGCACATTTGAAGCTAAATCGCCTTCAAGAGAAGGTGTGCTTGCGATTAATGAGCAAAATCTTGAATGTTTATTTGTGACGTTAAACAAATCAGAGAAGCAGTTTTCACCGACAACCATGTATCACGACTATGCCATTAGTGAACATCTGTTCCACTGGCAATCGCAAAATAGCGCGCGGCCAGAACTAGGTAGGGGTCTTAGTTATATTGAGCAACAAAAGCTGGGGAAAACCGTGCTGTTGTTTGTTCGAGAGCAGTCAAAAGATGAAAATGGCCGCACTATGGGATTCGTGAATTTTGGCAAAGTGCATTATGTCAGCCATAACGGTTCACAACCCATGAATGTCACATGGCGATTAGAACAACCAATCCCTGATGTAATGTGGCATGACGCGGCTAAACTGGCAGTGGGCTAAGTACTACTTCCCCAGTCTTTCTGCTAACAACTCCATCAAAAACTCGATCAATACACTCACCTTAGTCGGCAAATATTTCCGCTGCGGATAAACCGCGTAGATGCCATGTTCTGGGAGGGGATGGTCTGCGAGCAAGGCTTGTAGGTGGCCTGTTTGTAAGTCGGTGTCGACCATGAAACGGGGCAGGTTGGCTATGCCTAAACCATCGAGTGTGGCTTGGTGGATGGCATCACTATTATTGACTTGGTAGTTACCGTTCGGCTGGATACGAGTGGGGCCCTGTGGGCTTAAGAAGGTCCATTCAACACCATCACGAAAATATGAGTAGAACAAACAGTTATGTTGGCTGAGTTGCTGTGGCGTTTGTGGCGCAGCGTGGCGAGCAAGATACTCGGGTGACGCGCAAATCACACTTAAACAAGGGGCAATTTTACGGGCAATAAGACTTGAATCTGGCAGTTCGCCGATGCGAATCGCCAGATCGAATCCGCCAGCAATTAAATCGGTGGTCTTATCATCCATCTGCATTTGCAGCTGTATTTTCGGGTAACGACGCAGAAACTCGGGGATTAAAGGGGCGATATGCAAGCGGCCAAATACCATAGGGACAGCGATGCGCAAATTGCCCTGAGGCGCTTGCTGTAGCTCTGAAATAGCGTCCAATCCTTCCTCTGCGAGTTTAACTGCAGGGCGAACATAGTCGAAGTAGCGGGCGCCCGCTTCGGTAAGACTCAAGCTGCGAGTGGTACGGTGCAAAAGTTGAATACCCAGACTTTGTTCTAATAGGGTAATGCGTTTACTCACCGCCGATTTACTCAGCCCAAGCTTTTGACTTGCCAGTGAAAAGCTACCGCATTCCACGATAGTGACAAAGATAGGTAGTGCCGAAAAGTGCTCCATGGTGTCCTTAGATTATCGCGTTCCCCTGCCATTATTGTTGATGATACCTCAACAGTCAGTTTTTATTATCGTGGTTATCATCGCCCTTGATGCAAGGTAGACTAATGCACTTGCTGATTGCGGGTGTCGACTGTGGAGCCTAGTTATTTTCGCGCTCATTGCTCATGTTTATCGCTTATCTTGATTACTGCTAGGCAGCTAGCCACAGCATTGCCGCAATCGCCGATGTACCATTCTCGATGCCACTGAACGGCATGGGATGGGTCTTAGCTATTTTGTCAGAAAGAGAGTTCCTATGTCCTTGCCTTACCAATGGATTTTGTTCGATGCCGATGAAACCCTATTTTATTTCGATGCTTTAAAAGGGCTTAAGTTGATGTTTAGTGAGTTTGGGGTCGATTTTACCCAAGCCGATTTTGACGAGTATCAGTTAGTTAACAAACCGCTTTGGGTCGATTATCAAGATGGCAAGATAACTGCCGCCGAGTTGCAGACCATACGTTTCGAGCCTTGGGCAGCCAAATTATCTGTCACGGCCATGACGCTCAATAGTGCCTTTTTATCAGCAATGGCCGAAATTTGTTCGCCGCTACCCGGTGCTCGCGAGTTATTAGCCGCGCTGCAAGGTAAAGCTAAATTGGGCATCATCACCAACGGTTTCACTGAACTACAAACCGTGCGATTGGAGCGTACAGGCTTGCAGCATCATTTTGATATTTTAGTGATTTCAGAAAAAGTCGGTATCGCTAAACCCGATGTGGGTATCTTCGAGCACGCCTTCGAACTCATGGGCCATCCTGAGCGCGATGCTGTGCTCATGGTCGGCGATAACCCGCATTCAGATATCCAAGGCGGTATCAACGCCGGTATTCATACTTGCTGGTATAACGTCCACGGCCACGACGTACCTGCCGGTATCGCCCCGAACTATCAAGTGAGCTCACACCAAGAGCTATATAGTTTATTGTTCGGGTAAGTCAACAGGCACTCAGCTTATGCTATGAAGTCACTTAGCGAGTCAGCACTTCACGGATCTTACTTGCTTTATTTTTACCTATACCACCCACTTGCATCAATGCCTCTTCAGATGCTGTTACGACTGCCTCGACACTGGCGAAATGGCATAAAAGTTTATTGGCGAGTTTAGGGCCTACCTCGGGTAGGCTTTGCAAGATGAATAATTGCTGATTTTTCTTGCGTTTGGGCTTACGTCCCGTGAGGGTTAATTCATGTTCTCTACGGTTTAACTGAGTGGCGCAAAAATACAGAATTTTGGCTGTTTCAGTTTGCGATAAACTGCGCAGTATTGGGATGTGGAAATTGATTGAAATCGAGCACAGCGCCCCGATTAACGCTTCTCTGCGTATCTGGTAACATGCGATATCTTGTGTATAACCTTCGATAAGCAGGGCGGTATGATTTGGGCTCTGGGCTAATCTGGCCACCTGTGAGAATAGGCGCCCATCGCATAAGGATTGCACGAGATCGGGCAACGTTTTACGCTCAATCAGCCAACCATTGAGTTGATAATCACCCAATTTTAGGCGTTTTTTGATGAGTGAGAGATTTTCGTGCAGTGACAGCTCATAGATGATTTTTTCTGCATGTTCTCTATCGTCATAAAAGAGAGGGATTTTAGCCGCTGCCAATTTTAACCTCAACCGAGTGACATATTCAGGATTGTTTATGAGTGTAGTCAGGCTGAACAACAAGCACAAAAGTTGTCTTCAGCTTTCTGAGTCGCCTAGTTAAAATTTAGTTATACCTATATCTGTTCGTTTGGCCTGCTGCATTAAGACAGCGCTAGAAAATCAATGTGAGTTAGCTATGAGTGAATATCAGTATTATCGATTCGAATGTGTTAACAGTAGCTTGTCGGTCCCGCAGCGGAATAGATTAAGGAATATTTCTAGCCGAGCAGAGATCACTAGCCACTCCTTTTGTGTTCAATATCATTACGGTGATTTAAGTGCCGATCCAGAAGCCTTAATGATGGATTTTTTTGATATTGGCTTTTATTACACCAATTGGGGGCAAGTGAATGCGTATCTTAAATTGCCAGCCGGTACAATCCCCTGTGATTTCAAGGTAATAAATGCTGACTTTTATGTGTCTTTTGTCGAGAATAAGCAGAGCCAATTACTGATATTTACTTTAGAAGATGATTATCGCTACCGCGACGATGAGAGTGCCGAATCCTTTATGCTGCATTTGGTGGCACTAAGGACAGAACTATTAACTGGCGATTATCGTGCTTTGTATTTTCATTGGTTAAGCCAAGCCAACGATGATATGGCCTTAGAGCCCTTGCCGCTTATAGCCTTTGATTTTCACCAGTTAACCCAGGCGCAATTGGCATTTACCACACTCTTTGACATCCCTTTACCATCGATACGTGCTTTACATCTTTTGCTGCAGTCAATGCCTGCACATGTTCCTCAAACCACAGTATTAACGGCACAGCAGCAGGTGGCTAAGCTAACGGATGCCGAGAAGGACGCGTTGCTTTGTCGCTTATTTGATGAAGGGAAAATATTTGCGGCGGATGCGTATGCGCTCCTCAGAACGCAAGAAACACCAATAGAGTACTCCCACTGGGTAACCGTTGCATCGTTGCATCCATTCTGGCATGTAGCAGAAAAAGAAGTGATGCAAGAAGATCGCATGGCTGAGGCCGAGCGTCTTGCCCGTGAGACGTTATTGCGTAATGAACATCTTGAAGCGGTTTATAAAGCGCATCAAAGCCATTGGGATAGTGCTTTTGAGGAGGCGGCTCGTGGGTGTGCCAGTGGCTATGATAATGCCAGCCGTACCTTGCAAGTGTTGTTCGATGCTTATCAACTAAAACAATCTTCCAGCGAGTTTAAACAAAATTTTGATGTTTTTATTAGCAAAAATAAACAGCGTAAAGCACTGATTAAGCGGTTAGAACCGTTACAGAAAATTATGCTATCGCTTTGATTTAGTTATTTTAATGCCAATAGTTATGGCGCTGTGATCGAGTGATGTGTTTTGCTTTATTAAAAGTGAATTAGATTGAGTTACCCAAATAAAAACCCTGATAAATCAGGGTTTTTATTTATTAGATTGCAGTTAAACACGACAACACACTATTCAACGTTTTGGATCTGAATATTGATTATTTTTATTTTTACTTTAAATACAGATTATTGTATTTGTGATTTGGTCTTTTTGTTATTTTAGTCACCAATTTAGTCCCGTTTTGATTGGTGTCTACAAAGCATTTAAGTTGGTTTCAATCTTTTGGTTTTAATACGTTTCGCGTTTTTGTCGTAAAGACATTCTTCTTTGTGTTGCTTCAAAATACCAGTTTTACCTGTTGTAGCGTGTAATTGTCATTTTACCGGTTATAGCGTGTAAGTGTTGAATTACCTGTTATAGCGTGTAATATGTGATTGTTGGTATCTAAGTTAATGAAGGGCTTGATATGAAAGTGACAACAGCTAAACAGCTAAGTAATTATCTTAAAGATACTCGTCTATCCTTGAAGCTTTCTCAAAGCAAAGTGGCTAATAAAGTTGGCATTCGCCAAGATACAGTATCAAGCTTCGAGCAAAACCCCGATTCCACAAAGCTGGAGACGCTTTTTAAGCTCCTGGCGTCGCTCAATCTTGAATTAGAGGTTAAGAAGAGAGGAGCTAGCATTGATAATATTCGCTTGGATAACACCTCATTAGATGGCCAAGACTGGAAAGAGGAATGGTAATGGCGGCGTTAGATGTCTACATGAATGGCTATCTAGTTGGCGAATTTATCAAAACTCCGACAGGTGCCCACCAATTCAAGTATCACGAGGATTGGCTTAAATTGGTAGGTAGTCGCCCCATATCACTATCAATGCCACTACGAAGGCAAGCTTATATCGGCGATGAGGTTTACAACTTCTTCGATAACCTATTGCCCGATAATCCCGAAGTTCGTAATCGGATTGTTGCTCGCCATCAAGCCGCTTCCTCGCAGCCTTTTGACTTGCTTGCAAAGATTGGGCAAGACAGTGTTGGTGCATTGCAATTAATTCCTCAAGGCGAGTTGCCCATTAATGTTAGGCAGATAGATGCTAAACCGCTGTCTTCTGCTGAGCTAGAAAAGGTATTGAAAGGTTATTTGTCTGGTATCCCGTTAGGCATGCTTAGGGAGCAAGATGATTTCAGGATCTCTATAGCAGGTGCCCAGGAAAAAACTGCGCTGCTCAATATAGATGGGAAGTGGTGTTTGCCGCTTAATGCAACACCGACAACACATATTATTAAATTGCCCATTGGTACTATAAAGGGTCATTCGTTTGATATAGATATGTCTGATAGCGTGGAAAACGAATATCTTTGTATGAAGATCGCTAAGGCATTTGGCCTTGATGTAGCTGGATGTAACATCATGAAAGTCGGTGATATTAAAGCGCTTGTTGTTGAGCGATTTGATCGACGTTTAGCATCCGATGGCAGTTGGTTAATGCGTCTTCCACAAGAGGATTTTTGTCAGGTTCTGAATGTACCACCAGCAAAAAAATATGAAAGCGATGGTGGGCCAGGAATCCAAGCCATCATGGCTCAACTACTGGGGTCCGCAATGCCAGAACGAGACAGGCATGATTTTATGAAGGCTCAAGTCTTGTTTTGGTTACTGGGTGCTATTGATGGTCACGCTAAAAACTTCTCAATTTTTATTGATGCTGGTGGCGGTTATCGATTAACCCCCCTTTACGATATTTTATCGATCTATCCGGCTCTTGGGGGTAAAGGGCCTAACATTCGCGATGTAAAGCTGGCAATGGCGTTGAAGGGCAGTAAAGGTAAAAAGGTATTGCTAGAAAGCATATTTCCGAGACACTTTATTCAGACTGCTAAAACTGTGGGATTTGATACTGACAGTATGATAGGGATTATGACTGAAATGGCCGATATGCTCGATTTTGTGATCATGAAAGTCAGCAGAGAGCTTCCCGATGATTTTCCTGTTCAAATACGCGATTCGATTATCAGTGGATTAAAGAAAAGGGCTCAGCGCCTGAGCATCGAAAATCTTACTCGATTTTAGAAAAGCTTTTCCTTAACAAAAAGTTACTTATCTCAGAACACGCAACTATTGGTGTTTGGAATATCGATAAGCGTAGTGGAGTAAGCGTGAAAAGCTTCGTTCTTTCGAACTACGGTTATACAGTTTGGCATTTTTATAATCGAACACATATAAATGTAGCTATGTTGAATGATTGTAAAATTATTAACATTCAAAGCGTTGGCTTAACTTTTATCATTGGAAGTATAAATAATTGTTATGAAGTTGACAAAAAACCACAAGCAAAGTCTTTACTTTCACAATCTATTTGAAAGTAAACCGCTTGAAGCTATATCTGGTAGAGACGACTTGAATAATATTGTCTCTGAATTCGTGAGATTAAAAAGCTTGATTCCCTTGCAACGGCCAGAGACAGGAATCAGAACTGCTGGGGTCCAACGACCGAAATGCTATGTTACAACCTTTGCGCATGCTTATGGACAGCTTGAGCGTGTTCAGAACGCCAGAACTGTAGTCGAGTGTTTGGAAGATAAGTTAATTAACTTCCCTGGTTCCACTGTAATTACAAGGGAATGCGTCCAAGCATTACACCAGGCTCATGAAGGGTATTGCCGCGCAATGAATCATCTACATTTACTCATTGGGGAGCATAATTGCACCGTCAATAATACTGACTTCATAGAGGCTGGCTATAAAAAAATCAAATTAGAATATCTAAAATCTACCTATGCCTATCAAGATAAATATCAACCAGCCTTGGCTACTCTTGCAATGATTTTATCAGATTTTTATAGTCAGGATGCTAACCTGCCTTATAAACCGGAACGAGTTATAGATGCTATTGAGGATCTTTATAATGAAAATGCCCCACCTCATTTATCGCCTGATCCCAACGGCAAAGATTCAATTTTTCCAAAAGATAGAAAATCAAAATTTTTCTCAGAGGTGGTTAAATCATCACTTCTTGATGTTCCAAAACAGTTTGAGTGGTCTGGAAGAACAAAAGAAGAGCATAAACATATAGATATGAAAAGTTTTTACAAAAAATATATAAGTTATTGCATATATCCAGACGCTAGGTAAAAGTAGTCGGTCGCCTGGCCAACTATCTATTATCAATATTTTTTCCATCACAATCACTCCTGAACTACATTAAACGGGAGTGAGCATGAACTCATTAAATAAACTATCTACAGATCGCATCGTTCGTGAAGCGGAACGTAAATCAATCACCTCAATTTCACGTACCACTGCATGGTCACTTGAGCGCAGAGGTCTTTTCCCCAAACGCAGGCAGCTCTATCCACAGAGTACTTCAGTAGGCTGGCTCTTATCAGAGCTAACTGAGTGGGTCGCCTCTCGTCAAACGGTCAATGGCGGAGGAAAGTGCTGATGCAAAACCCAAACGACGATCACTTAGCGCTATTCATTGATGAGTATCGAATAGTCAAAAAACCTGAAATCCAGCGACTGCTCGGCATCAGTCGGTCAACTTTAGGACGAAGAATTAAGTCCGGGCAATTCCCACAACCTACCTTAATCCAAAATGGACGTTCATGCTGGTGCTTTAAAGATCTTCATGAATGGCTATCACACAGATGAATGAAATAGCAGGTTTGGGCCTGCTTTTTTATCAATGCGGCTGACACACTTTGAAGCAATAACAATACAGAGAATAACACCCTGAAAAGCCTTCAACCTCAGACGAACAGTGTAACTAGTGCCAGGAAAAGTAGCTAAGTGAGGCGGATATTAAAGAATATATCGCCGCCTTACGAACTAAAAGTCAAACAAAAGACCGTTACAATGACCAATAAAATCTATCAACGTCTATCCAATAAACCTAAAGTAAAGCGACTTAAACAAGCTTTTTGTATCAATGAACATAACTCACTTTTATTTGCATACAAAAATCATGCATATCATGTTTATAAACCCAAACTTAAAGGCTTAAAGAAAAGTATCGTCAATGCCATCATTTCTGATTACGAAGTAATGCTTAGCTTTTACAGTCGAGTTCTAGTGTGTCGTATAGATCTGCATCCTGGTCAATGCTCAGCTGATAACCAACTTATTAATCAATATCTAAAAAAGCTAACACACTTGCTAACTAAGCATTACGACTGCAAGGTCTTGTACCACTGTGCCAGAGAGCAGAACACCTCTGAGGTTGAACACTATCATGTAGAACTTATGTTGAGTGGTCATAAGATTAATCACTCTGAAAAGTTACTATCGCAAGCTAAATCTATGTGGGAACAGCATTCGAAGGGAACGGTCTCATTCGTTGA
>NZ_JAUOES010000031.1:0-55622 GCF_031932065.1 Shewanella scandinavica | reverse complement strand
GCAAAACGCACCAAACCTGGCCGCCATGCTGTCGTGGTAATGGACGGTGCGGGTTGGCATACCAATGACATTGCTGCTGATATCCCCAACCTGTCTATACTCAAACTGCCGCCATATTCCCCAGAACTAAACCCCATCGAACAGGTATGGAGTTGGCTGCGCCAACATTATCTCGCCAATCGCTGTTTTAAAGGATATGAGGACATAGTGGATGCCTGCAGCCAGGCATGGAACAGCTTTATCAGCTGTACAAAACGCGTGGTAAAAATGTGCTCTCGGGAATGGGTAAAGGTGACTGAACTTTAATGCGGAATGGTATAAGTTGTTGATATAGTTGTAAATTAATCGTGTCCTGTTAGGCTCGCCAAATTTGAAAGCTCTAATCTGAGTATCAGAAATAAGTGATACTTTGCCTCATTCATTATTTACTTCAATGTTAGCCATCCTCACTCAAGAGGCTTTTATACCAGTCTACATATCCATTATTGTGTCGCGTTGACACATATTCTGGCGTTTTGAGCCGACTATAGATAAGTAACTGCTTCGCACTCATCGTGATGGGAATTGGTATTATGCGGTTTTCACGTATACACTTTTTTACATTACCCATCGCGCATCTGCTTTTAGGTTGAAACTATCAATGGAATTGCGTGGCTTATTGAGGTTATTGCCGCTATTGATGTGTATGCCATTACTGGCTTATGCCGACCGTTTAGCGATGGCGAATGTTAAGCCTGCTGGCCAAGATGTTAGTGTTACTCAGACAGTAAGATATTGCGTCGACCCTGACTGGTTGCCTTATGAAGGAATCCGAGAGGGTAAGCATCTGGGTATTTCGTCAGACTATATTGATTATATTGAATCGCATTCCTCGCTCAAGTTTCAGCTGGTGCCGACTTCCTCTTGGACCGAGACCTTATCTTTTTTGCAAAGCGGACAGTGTGATTTAACTCCTATGCTGAATAAAACCCTGATACGAGAGACTTATCTGCACTTCAGTGATGTTTATTTTCGCTCTCCTAATGTATTGGTGTCACTTAAAGAGCAGCCTTTTCTACAAGGATTTGAGAATATTGGCGCACGTACTTTAGCCGTACCTAAAGGCTATCGTTTGGCCGAATATATTCAGCATTATTATCCTCAGATAGAGACGCTTACCGTTGCCAGTGAACCCGCAGGATTGCAGTCGGTGCTGGATAAACGTGCCGATCTGTTTGTGGGATCGATGTTTTCGGTTAACTCCTACATCCAACAAACGGGATTTAATCATTTGAAAATAGCCGGTTGGGGCGGACCAGAAGATGAGTTGCGGATGGGGGTTGCCTATGGTCAAGAGTCCTTGTTACCTGTGATAAATAAGGCCTTAAATGCTGTGAGTGAGCAGGAGCGGATCTTGATTTATCAGAAGTGGAATAATGTGACTGTCATAGATGAGACTAACTATTCGCTTGTTTATCAAGTTATCTGCGCGACGTGTTTGTTATTGCTAATGTTGGGGGCAAGAACTTACTTTATCAGCCAGTATAACCGTAGACTCACCGATAAGAATCAGCAGCTCGAAACCTTACGACAGCAGCTTGAGGCTTCAAATGCCGAACTCGAGTTTTTATCTACCCATGATCCCCTGACCAAGTTGTATAACCGACATTACTTTAATCGCCTTTTTATTAATAATGAGCAGCATGATCAATCTGCTAAAGCAGGCATGTGCCTTGTGATGATTGATATCGATTACTTTAAAGAGATTAATGACACGCTAGGGCATAACGTCGGGGATCGGATCCTTGAGCAAGTGTCGCAGGTACTACAGCACTGCGTGCGTGAATCTGATGTGGTTGCCCGTTGGGGCGGCGAAGAGTTTGTGATCCTCTGCCAGCAGTCATCCTTACCCTTAGTTGAAAGCTTGTGTGTGCGGATAGCTGAGAGGATCAAACATTATCAATTTACTGACAATGTGCAGTTAACTTGCAGTTTTGGCGTCGCTAAGCTTGCCGATAACGAACCTATGATGTTGTGCTTTGAACGTGCCGACCGCGCGCTTTATCGTGCTAAAGCACAAGGGCGTAATCAAATGTGCACCGACAGGTAAACATTTGCGCAAGTATGATTTACTGTTATTTAAGTAAATGGTTGCTACTGAGATGAGTTTACTAAGCCATCTTTATTTTAGAGGAAGGATTAGCATTATTGCACCAGCCGTAATGCTCATGGGTTAATGTTAGTGGTTTGTACCTAACAATATGATAGAAATTCATTAGAAATGACCTTATCCCATTAGAATGTAGTTTTTTTAACGTTTTTTATTGATTGACTGAAAAATAAGCTAAAGAGTTTTACTAAGTTGTTTTAGTTCGTGTTTATGGCCATTTTATTAAATTATTACGCGACTTTATCGTGAAAAAGTAGTCTAGCCATTTGCGCCGAGAAGGGTTCCAATTTACAATATGCGCCTAAAATAATCTGATGTGCGGTGTGTCGGTGTTTGTCGCATACTCCGTCTACTTCTTAAACTACTCATTAAAGTTGAATCATGACCGAATTATCCAAATACAGAAACATTGGTATCTTCGCTCACGTTGACGCGGGTAAAACCACGACCACCGAGCGTATCCTTAAGCTAACCGGTAAAATCCATAAAATCGGTGAAGTTCACGATGGTGAATCTACCACTGACTTCATGGTACAGGAAGCTGAGCGCGGTATTACTATTCAGTCTGCTGCAGTTAGTTGCTTCTGGAAAGATCACCGTTTCAACGTTATCGACACCCCAGGACACGTTGACTTCACAGTTGAAGTTTATCGTTCTCTGAAAGTGCTTGATGGCGGTATCGGTGTATTCTGTGGTTCAGGCGGTGTTGAGCCTCAATCAGAAACTAACTGGCGCTATGCGAACGAATCTGAAGTTGCGCGTATTATCTTCGTAAACAAGTTAGACCGTATGGGTGCTGACTTCTTACGTGTTGTTAAGCAAACTAAAGACGTATTAGCTGCTAATCCACTGGTTATGGTTTTACCAATCGGTGTTGAAGACGAATTCACAGGTGTTGTTGACCTGTTAACTCGTAAAGCTTATGTATGGGATGATTCAGGTTTACCAGAGAACTTCGAAGTTCAAGACGTTCCTGCTGACATGGTTGATCTTGTTGAAGAATACCGTGAAATGCTGATCGAAACAGCCGTTGAGCAAGACGATGCTGTGATGGAAGCTTACATGGAAGGTGAAGAGCCATCTATGGAAGACATCAAGCGTTGTATCCGTGCGGGTACTCGTACTATGGCATTCTTCCCAACATACTGTGGTTCTGCATTCAAGAACAAAGGTATGCAACTGGTTCTTGATGCTGTTGTTGACTACTTACCATCACCAGATGAAGTTGATCCACAACCATTAACTGACGAAGAAGGCAACGAAACTGGCGAATTCGCTATCGTTTCTGCTGATTTACCGTTAAAAGCATTAGCGTTCAAAATCATGGATGACCGTTTCGGCGCCCTGACTTTCGTACGTATCTACTCTGGTCAACTGAAGAAGGGTGACACCATCCTGAACAGCGCTACAGGTAAAACTGAGCGTATCGGCCGTATGTGTGAAATGTATGCTGATGACCGTATTGAAATTGAATCTGCTCAAGCTGGCGACATTATCGCTATCGTGGGTATGAAAAACGTTCAAACTGGTCACACTTTATGTGACGTGAAACACCCATGTACTCTTGAAGCCATGGTGTTCCCAGAGCCAGTAATCTCTATCGCAGTTGCGCCAAAAGATAAAGGTGGATCTGAGAAAATGGGTATCGCTATCGGTAAGATGATCGCTGAAGATCCATCATTCCGCGTAGAAACTGACGAAGATTCAGGTGAAACCATCCTTAAAGGTATGGGCGAGCTTCACTTAGATATCAAAGTAGACATTCTGAAGCGTACTTATGGCGTTGAATTGATCGTAGGTGAGCCACAAGTTGCTTACCGTGAAACCATTACTCAAATGGTTGAAGATCAATACACTCACAAGAAACAATCTGGTGGTTCTGGTCAATTCGGTAAGATCGAATATATCATTCGCCCAGGTGAGCCAAACACTGGTTTCGTGTTCAAATCTTCAGTAGTTGGTGGTAGCGTTCCGAAGGAATTCTGGCCAGCAGTTGAGAAAGGTTTCGCGAGCATGATGAACACAGGTACTATCGCTGGCTTCCCAGTGTTAGACGTTGAGTTCGAATTAACTGACGGTGCATTCCACGCAGTTGACTCATCAGCAATCGCGTTCGAAATCGCTGCTAAAGGCGCTTTCCGTCAGTCTATCGCTAAAGCTAAACCACAACTTCTTGAGCCAATCATGAAAGTTGACGTGTTCAGCCCAGATGACAACGTGGGTGACGTGATCGGTGACTTAAACCGTCGTCGCGGCATGATCAAAGACCAAGTTGCTGGTGTAACAGGTGTTCGCGTTAAAGCTGACGTACCGTTATCAGAAATGTTCGGTTATATCGGTACTTTACGTACAATGACTTCTGGTCGTGGTCAGTTCTCTATGGAGTTCTCACACTACAGCCAATGTCCAGCTAGCGTAGCTGAGAAAGTTGTTGCTCAAGTTAAAGAACGTAAAGCTGCTGAAGCTAAGAAGTAATTTTTAACTTAACTAAGCTAATATTTTATTAGCTTAGTTAGCTAATAAAAACCGCTGTCGGCCTCTAGGCTAGCAGCGGTTTTTTTATGGGTGAGATCCAACGGTCATTATCAGCTTCGGCTGACGAAGCTCCGTACCCCTTTGTTTAATAGAATGTCAGTTCTTGCTTTATCTTCTCAGCGTTCAGTCTTTTGTTTACTTAATTCGAGCAAGGCCTTGGCCGCGGGCGTTAAAGGTAAACTTTGTCGCCAAATAAGCGCCAGATCCCATGTCATTGCGGGTTGCATAGGTTTAAAGACCAGTTTGCTGGTGCTTAGTCTATTGCAAATCGGCTCAGGTAAAATGGCGACACCCATATCGGCTTCGACCATGGCGGCGAGAAAATCCCACTGGCCGCTGCGAAAGGCAATGTTGAGCTGAACACCTGCTTTGCGGCTGAGCCGATTGATCAACTTAGCGAGAGAGAAATCTTCGTTATAGAGGATAAAAGGATAGGGTTGGAAGTCCTGCCAGTTTAAGTGGTCTTTCTCTGCTAAGGGATGCCCCTCAGGCAGGCATGCAAGCAAAGGGTACTTAGTCAGGGGTTGATTGACGAGTTCTGTCTCATGGGTTGTGGGTAGCGCGGTAAAGGCGATATCGAGACTGTTATTGAGCAGGGCTTGCTCGCAGCCGAATCCGCCGTACTCATACATGTGTAGTTCAACCCCCGGATAACGTTTACGGTAGCTAGTGAGCAAGCCTATGATAAGGCTGCTCATCATAGGGCATACACCCAGTCGTAACCGCCCTGATTTGAGACCGCTGAGGTTACTCATGTCCTCCTGCAATCTATGCCATTGGCCGAGGATTTCCCGCGCACTGTGCTCAAATAGCTGCCCTGCCTGAGTTAGCTCAACCTTTTGGTTATTTCGGATCAGCAAGGTTTCCCCTAGGCTTTCTTCGAGTCTTTGGATGATTTTGCTCAGTGTCGGCTGAGTGATAAAACATTTCTGTGCGGCGCGGGTAAAGTTTTCGGTTTCCACTAGGGTCAGAAAACATTGTAAGGTCTTGATTGGGATGTTCATGCTCAAATGGAATCCATATTATGGAATTTATTCATTTTACTAATGATGGCCTAAGTATTACTTTGACCTTGTTAACAAAACAGGGGAATACCGATGAAATCAAGTTCGAGTCTATGGGTAGGGGCTTTGTGGCAGGCGGCTATGCCTGTGGCAAAAGAGGTGCAAAACGCTAAAGCGGCGCAAGTCACTAAAACGGCTCCAGCGGGTGATTTGCATAAAGCAAAACAACAAGTAAACCCAGCCTAGGCTGGGTTTTTACTTTTCTGCGTTTTAGATTCTGCTCTTATCTTTATTTCCCTCGATTCTCACTTCGCCTTTTTAACTTCTGCTCAATCCCTTCCTCGGTGAAAGTACTGTTCAGTAACGGACGCTAAGCCAGCGATAGACGTTTAGTCTTATATTTACTTGAATACTCATCACCGACAGTAAGCCAACTCATTACGATGGGATGCTTAAATAGCAAAAAGCCACCCTCATAAATTCGGGTGGCTTTGCTTTGCAGGGGAAGGTGATTTACTTGTCTGAGAACTGATTCTCCACGAGTGGTTGTTTGTTTCCGGCTTGAGCGACGTGGCATTGAGTACAGAAATAGTTATGCCCGTTAACTGTGCCTTTATCATCAATCACATGGGACTTAGCAACAGGCGTGGCTTTCATGCGTTTTGCTTTGTCCCAACTATGGCAGCTTAGACAGCCATTTTTATCTAAGGTGATCTTGTAATCCTCCTTATGTGGGATGAGCGGTGGTTGCTCGCTAAAGCTGCGCTCAATGGCGGTGCCGCGACTGGGATAAATCGCCATGGCATCGGCTGGGCGAATGTCGGTGATCGCCATGTTTCCTGCGAGGGATTGAATATTAACTGGTGCTACGTTGGTGTAGGCAGGCTGATCGGAACAACCCGCTATGCCGATAAGTAACGCTGTTAAGGTGAGTATTTTTCTCATTGGTTATTCTCCGCCTTGAAGACCTTCACTGGGCATTTTTTAAAGTCAGTTTCTTTTGACAGGGGGTCGGTCGCATCCAATATCAGTTTGTTGACTAACTGTCGCGCATCGAAGAAAGGCATAAATACCACGCCGCGTGGCGGTTTGTTACGGCCTTTGGTCTCGACACGGGTTTTTACTTTACCGCGTGGTGATGCGACTATGACTTCATCGCCGCGTTGTACGCCGCGGGCTTTGGCATCTTCTGGGTGCATAAAAATCTGCGCGTCGGGAAAAGCGCGGTAAAGCTCGGGTACGCGCGCTGTCATCGAGCCTGTGTGCCAGTGCTCTAACACGCGGCCGGTCGACATCCACAAATCGTACTCTTCATTCGGCTCTTCGGCGGCGGGCTCGTAAGGTAGGGCGAAGATCACCGCTTTACCATCGGGTTTGCCATAGAATTTAAAGCCTTCACCCGCTTTGACATAAGGGTCGCTACCTTCAACGAAACGGCGCAGGGTTTCTTTGCCATCAACGACTGGCCAGCGCAGGCCACGGGTTTCGTGGTAACGGTCAAAGTCGGCTAGATCATGGCCGTGGCCACGACCGAATGTGGCATATTCTTCAAAAATGCCTTTTTGCAGATAGAAACCAAAGTGCTCGCTCTCATCGTTGAGATCTGCTTTGCAATCCGATGCGGGGAACTTGTCGATCACGCCGTTGGCGAATAGCACTTCATATAAGGTTTTATCCGCATATTCTGGTTGCTTAGCTATCAACTCAGCTGGCCAGACTTCAGATACTTTAAAACGTTTTGAAAACTCGACTAATTGCCACAGATCTGAGGTCGCGCCTTCGGGGGCTTTAACCTGTTGGTGCCACATATGAGTACGGCGCTCGGCGTTGCCGTAAGCGCCTTCTTTTTCGACCCACATAGCCGTTGGCAAAATTAAATCCGCCGCCATGGCCGTGATGGTTGGATAGGGATCTGAAACCACTATAAAGTTTTCTGGATTGCGGAAACCCGGATAAATTTCATCGTTGATGTTGGGACCCGCCTGCATGTTGTTGGTGCACATGGTCCAGTAGCAGTTGAGCTTGCCATCTTTGAGCATACGGCTCTGGAGTACGGCATGGTAGCCAGGTTTGGCGGGAATAGTCCCTTCAGGCACTTGCCATAGTTTTTCGGTAATGGCGCGGTGTTTGTCGTTAGTGACTTCCATATCGGCGGGTAAACGATGGGCAAAGGTGCCGACTTCACGTGCAGTCCCGCAAGCCGAAGGTTGACCGGTTAACGAGAATGGACTGTTACCCGGTGTGGCAATTTTGCCCGTGAGTAAGTGGATGTTGTAGAGCATGTTGTTTGCCCACACGCCGCGAACGTGTTGGTTAATGCCCATGGTCCACAGACTCATCACTTTAACCTTAGGATCGGCATAGGCCTTGGCTAAGGTTGCTAATTTCTCGGGCTCCACACCACTCATCTTAGCTGCGTATTCCAGCGTATAAGTGCTGACAAACTTGGCGTACTCATCAAAGCTAATCGGTGTCGATTTACCATTGCCTGGATTTTTGGCTTTTTTCTCTAATGGATGATCTGGACGCAGGCCATAGCCGATATCGTCAACGCCTAAGGCAAACTTAGTGTGTTTAGTGACAAAGTCGGTATTAACCGCGTTATTTTGAATAATGTAATTGGCAATAAAGTTGAGGATCACTAAGTCCGATTGCGGGCGGAACACCATAGGATTATCGGCTAAATCGAAGCTGCGATTTTCAAAGGTCGACAGCACATGCACGCGGCAAGTTGGACTGCTTAAACGTCTATCGGATAAACGTGCCCATAGAATTGGGTGCATCTCGGCCATGTTCGCGCCCCAAAGCACAAACTGATCGGCGGCTTCTAAATCGTCATAACAACCCATGGGTTCATCGATACCGAAGGTGCGCATAAAGCCGCCTACGGCAGAGGCCATGCAGTGGCGTGCGTTAGGGTCGATATTGTTGGTAAGGAAACCTGCTTTATGAAGTTTAGAGGCGGCATAACCTTCCCAAATAGTCCATTGACCTGAACCAAACATACCTACAGACGTCGGGCCTTTGGTGGCGAGACTGTGTTTCCATTTAGCCGCCATAGTATCAAAGGCCATATCCCAACTGATTGGGGTGAACTCGCCTTCTTTATGGTATTTGCCGTCTTTCATCCGCAGCAAGGGCGTGGTTAATCTGTCCTTGCCGTACATGATTTTTGAGAGGAAATAACCTTTAATACAGTTAAGGCCACGGTTGACTGGACTTTCAGGATCGCCCTTAGTAGCAACGACTTTACCCGCTTTGGTGCCGACTAATACGCTACAACCCACACCGCAGAAGCGGCAAGGGGCTTTATCCCATTTGATATTGTCTGGCTGTTCGGCGGCTTCAACCATTTTAATGGGAAGCGTGACACCAACGGCTGTTGCGGCGGCAACCGCTGCGTTGGCCTTGAGAAACTCGCGGCGGCTTATGCTCATAATCTTTCCTCACTCTCTTGTTCTAAAGGTGCGACTTGGTGGTAAATCAAACTGGCAGATAACACGCCGGACAGGGCATTGATGGCTTCAATATTGTCGAGTATCGCCCTTTGGCTACTCCCTTCGAGGGTGACAACCAATTTCCCCTCGGGCGTAACCGCATGAATATCGGCGCCCAATAATGAGCGGATATTGGCTTCAACCTGCTGTAAGACTTTAGGCGCGGCATGCACCACAAGGCTGGTGACGTGGTATTCCTGACTCATAAGGGCTGACCTGTATTGGCGTTAACTCGGTTGCTTAATATTAAAAAGGAGAGCAACCGAGTGCTGATACTGGCGAGTCTAGACCTGATAAAAAATGTGGGTATACCTCACAAGAGGTATTACAAGCGATAGTCGATCCGGATCAAAGTTTTGCGAGTGATCTAACTCTCAGTTTGAAATTTAAGCGGTGTGTTTATTGTGGATGAGGTGTGTTGTACTTGGCCGTATATGGGATACGGCCAATAATTCAAGATTATAAATATTGCCAACCTTTAAGTACTATCGCGGGGGGAATGGCATTGTCACTGCCTAAATCGGCTTCGCCTAAAGCATTGTCATAATGGATTTTGCCATCGCCCGTAGCGGTAATGGATTTGCCTCTTACAGAGCCGAAGATTTCGGGCCCACCGGGCAGATTGACTTTGGATTTAGGCGCGTAAAGCGCGGCATATATCGGCACGCTTCCACTGACAGTTACATCTTTATTTGAACCCGAATAAATCGCTAACGGCGGTTTATTGCTGCTGGTTAAGGTTTGGCTTTTAATGCTATTGCCGTTATTGGTGCCTGCCGTAAAGGAAATTTCACCATTCACAAATAACGTTAAACTTGAACCTGGGGCGATATTAAGTTGGTTTGCGCCACTCATTTTAAAATCACCATTGATGATCAGTGTGACATCCCCACCACTGATGTTTAATACACCATCACTACTCATGACTAAACTGTCGAGGTTAAATACTGGGGTTTCAGAACCGAAGATGTTTTCTGAGCTTGAGGACAGGGCAGGAAACGCATTACTGTTACCTGAACTCGCTGTCGAGCCCGTTGGCGAAATGGTGACATTTTGGGTTGATGCTATTGTTCTCGCGCCATTGTTGGGCATTTTAAACCCTCCCATCACGGCGCCAATATCTAAGGGATCGCAGGACTTAGTGGGAACGGGAGGGACATTGGGTGCTAGATTCACTGCTTGGCCAATGTTGCTATTTTGATGGAAGTTGCCATCACCACCATATTGAAGTGTCCCATTCACTTTGGCACCAGGGGCCGTTGATGCGTTGTTATTGGCTTGCACTGAGCCTTCAACAGTGCCACTGTTTTTTAGCTCGAAATTATGACCCGCAGCGATATTCCCACCGACCGTACCTGTGCCTACGATGACATCTTTATTGCTTTGAATATTGCCCATTAGGGAAGATGAGCCAGTTAATGTGACATTTCCCGTTGCACTGACATCGCCGTAAATCGGCGAATTGCCCGACAAGGTTACATCGGCATTCGGTTCAACCGTCGTCACATTGCCTTTGCCGTGCTTATTGAGTTGGCTGTTGCCTTGATCATTATTGAAGCTATCGCCGTAGGCGCCTTTTCGTGAGTCATAACCATCGATTGTGCTACTACCAGTCAGATTGAGGCTCTCGCAGGAAACGATGGCATCGTTAAAAATGTTATTGCCCTTTGCGCCTTTTAGGGCGAAGAGTGCATTGAGTTTGGCCTGACCTTCTAAGTGTTGCCCAGTGCTGTTGACGCTGAGTTCGGCGCTCGGGGTCACGGTTTTTGTCAACGTATAGGCGCTGCTGTCGATACTGCCTGAGGCACTTTTTGGCAGGCTGTCATTTAAAGAGGCTGCCGTGCTTTGGGGCACTTTAATTAAAGTCGCTTTGAGGGTGTTATAGCTTTCATACATGCCTTGTTCGGCGGTGAGTTGTGCATTGACTTGCTTCTGGAAGTTCCCGCTCAGCCGCTCTTGTACTAAGTTATCTCGCAGCGATGTCACGACCAATAAACTGGCTAATATACTGAAGACTAAGACGATAAGTAACACTGCACCCTTTTGCTTATTAATACTGCCGCGAAGTGGCGAAGCGTGAGCAAATGAACGTTCCGTGTGCATGTCTGTGCTTCCTCGTGCCTATGGCACTTGTTGTGAATTAATGGCTTGTTGCCAAAGAGGTTTACGCAGTGCGACCTGCAAGCTAATACCCTGATCATATTGGGTCGGTAAAGCTAAGGGTTTCAAATTAATACTGACGAGTTCACCAGTTTGAGAGAAGTGAGCCGCTTCTAGCCCAGTGAGAAGCGTTTGTGCGCCATCACCATCGTCGCAGGATAAGTTAGGTGCTAAAAAGCTAAAGGTTTCGGTGTAATCAGCGGTTTTACTTTGGCCTAAACAGCTAATACTCGGTTGGTTTGCGGAGGCACGCGTGCTTAGGACGAGTTCGTTAGCCGATACAAGGGCGACATTATCCGCCTGTTTGATGCTTTTACTGAGCGTTAGCGTGGCGTACCTTAAGGCGTCAGCGGCATTTTCTAGACGTTTACTTTCCTCAACAGTAGTCTTAAGTGGCGCAAAGAAATTGATCACTGCGATCATGATGATTAGCCCTAATACCATGGCAATCATCAGTTCGGATAAGCTAAACCCCGTTTGTCTTAAGGCGGGTTTAATGTGTCTCCATTGAGTGTGATGAGCTGAAATCACAGTTAGGCCTTACACAGATGGGGGAAACTGGCGTTAAGACTGACGCTATTATCGGTATCGACTCGACCATCTTGCCAAGTCACAGTAATTGCCATGTTGTCTTGATAAGTGGCGGGTAATACTAAGTCAAAGCCTGCGGGGAAATCTTGGCTTAAACTGGCTCTAAAATTGATATCTTCGAAGCGGGCGGGTTGCTTTTGCACTTCGCATAATCTTGGCCAAATCTGCTCAATGACATTTTGCGCTTGCACTGTGGCAACTGTGTATTGAAAGCTATTGGTGGCATGTTGTAGCGATGATAGCTGCGCTTTTGCCAGTGCAAGCAATGAAGTGACTGATACCACGAGTGAGACTAAAACTTCTGTCATGGTAAAGCCAAGGTGTTTTTTACCTATGTGATTAAAGGCTTTCATGCACAATCCCCGCTCTGAAGCTGACTTTGGCCGCTCGGTAAAATGCATAAATTCATGTTTTCACCTTGACTGTTCGCCAATGAAATACTGGTTTTGGCTGTATTGCCCGTGGCACTGATACTGATACTAGCCAGTCCTGTTACAGCAACCCCACGTGTCGGGGGCGTAAAAACCTTCAATTCGTTATCGTCGCTATCTTTAATGACCCAAAGTCCCGCTTCTGTTGCCGTGAGGGTAATTGAAGTGCTGCGTTTTATCGCTTCGCTGCGGGCAAATTTATAGCTAGAGACCAATTCATTCGCGGCAGCGGTTAGCTGTTCACGTGCCATAACATCGCGGTACGAAGGGAGTGCTAAGCTGCCTAAAATACCGATAATCGCGACGGTAACCATAAGCTCAACTAAGGTAAATCCTTGATTCCACGTGTTCGACATTTAATTTGTCCAACAATTGGCAGCAGGAGTTCGCACGCCTTTCTGATTAATGCTTAAGGTGCCACAGCTATCCGATTGGCGGCTGGTTGGGACTGCCGAGAGGGAGAAACTTAACTTGTCGTCCGCCGGTGTGTAGCTAAAAGTGTAGTAAGGACTGTTGGTTAAGGTTTGCGCAGCAGGATACTTACCTTGACGGGAATAATTGCGTTCTAATGCTTGCACGCTCGTCATCAAATATTGCTGGGCATCGAAACGACGACCTTGCTTTAGGTATTCGGAAAAAGAAGGGATAGCGATAGCGGCGAGAATGCCGATGATGGCTACGACGATCATGAGTTCAATTAAGGTAAAACCTTTCTCTATGCGGATGATAGAACTCATTCACAACTCCATTTGTGCTGGTTGATGCGTATTGCAGTTACTCATTAACGTGAGAGTTAAACTGTTATCTGTACGTTATGACAACGTTGTCATTTCAATTTATGATAATGTATTTGGGTTGACATTAAAATGCAACAATTGGTTGATTATTAGTCTTTAACTCGATCGCAAATAGGGCGTTATTGTGGGCTTGGTCACGTATCTGATGTTGATATATCTTTATGTAACAGTGGCTTAAGATGATTTTTCAACATGGCTATCTTGTTATGTTACTTCGCGCTGACTTAGCATTTCTGGTTATTAAGAGCGATGTTTAGGCTCAATAGCCCGTTAGCTCCATATAACCCGTACCTGTATGGCTGCCAGAGAGTTGCACTGGGCCTTCCCAGTAGGGAGTTGATAATGGCATAGCGCTATTGGTATTGAGCGGGGTGATAGTGAGATCGATATTTTCGCTGGGGATTTTTACCTGCCAGCTAACGGGATAGTCGCCATTGACTGTGTGTTGCCATTTAAGAGGCGTCATCTGAATGTCATTGGGATTGTCAGTGGAATTGATGTTGCGCCCAGTGCCATCGGCAAACATTCTTCTGGCGCTATAAAATGCTGAGATAGGTGTATTCTTTGCGGACTCTGCTGAAGACTGATCCCGTAGCTGAAACAACATCAGCGTCGAGTCATCGTTTAACCTGAGCGCGAACCAATCCCAGCCTTGTTGCGTTTTAGTGAGAAATTGCGAGCTCCACTCCCTGTCGAGCCAGCCTTGGCCTGTGACTCGCTCCACTTTGCCATTGCGGTTGATTTCACCTGAGATTTCGATAAAGGGTTGGCTGTAATAGTAAGAGGCAACTTGGCCATCGCGGCTTTTAAGGCTATAGCCGTTAGTGCCTTGGAATTGCAGTGGTGCTTGGCTGTTAAGCTGAAGTTGGTAGCTAAAATCAGGATTCTCCACCGTTAATGTGGCGGGAAAGAGTGCATTGGTTTCGCTCTGCCAGCGCCAGTTATCGAGGCGGATTTGATAGGGATCTAATTTCACCTCGGCAAACTCGCTATGGCGGCGCGACCACTTTTCGTGAGCCAGATGAGTTTGACTCGAGGTTAATGCGCTGTGGGCTAAGTAAAGTTGCTGAGTCGCCCAAGTGGATTCACTTTTAGGAACCACATCTGTTGCTTGCGGTGCTATTGATTGCTGATCAGTGGGTTTTAGGGCGACTCTAAACTGCGTCCACTGGGCACCGAGTTGCTCACCTGTTTCTGTGGTTAAATTGGCGGTCAGATACCACCATTCTTGGCGAAAACTGTTATGTGCCATGTGATCTCGCGGAAATTCAAATATATAGCCGGGAACGACAGGGGTAAAGGCCAAATCATCTTGATTAGCAGAGGTTGTGCCTACTACATTGGCCATGGATTTGGATTGAGTGCTTTGTGTAGATGGCGTTTTATCGCAGCCGCCGATAAGCATTAACCCAACCACTGCCCATACAATACTGTTCAGATTGAGGTTTTTCATCACAGGGTCTCCTGCTGCAGACTGGCGACCAATGGCTTGCGGGTTTGCCAATACAGCGGCAAGAGCACGGCTAAGGTGCAGGTGGTTAAGGCAATCAGTATTGCTTTGCCATAGGCTTGCCAATCCCAAATCATTTTTATCGTCCAGCCAAAGGCTTGCAAGGTGATCTTGTTGATAAGCAGGTAACCTAGCAGCGCACCTGTTGGCATAGCGAGCAGGCAAGTGATCAGCACTACAATCAGCATTTGCATAAACACCATACCGCGCAGCGCATTACGACTCACACCTAGGGAATACAGTCGTGCCAGTGGCGCTTGCCGTGCCTGAGTTAACATTAAACAGGCACTAAAAAGACCAATAGCGGCGACAATCAGCGTCAAACTATTCAGCACTAAGGTAATCGAAAAAGTCCGCTTAAACATGGCGATAGCTTGGGTTTTAATCTTAGTTTGACTGTAGATTTGCGCTTGGGATAAACCTAATTCGCTTGCCAGTTGGATTTGCAGTTCATCGAGATCTGCTTCACTGATCTTGCGTCCTTGCTCTTTACCGTAAAAATTCGTTGCCAAACTGATTGGTAGTACAGGTAACTGTGCCTTTTGCCAAAGCGGCTGACTGATAATCACCTCGTTGCGGGTATTGCCGTGGTCATAATAAATGCCGCCGATAATGGCTTTGCTGCTACCGGTTTGCTTAAGCGCATCCAATGACACGCTATCGCCAAGCTGCAATTGATATTTAATGGCTAAGGGTTCGCTCACTAAGATAACGGGCGCATTAAAGTAGGATTGCCACAGAGTCGGTAGGCTTTCTTTTAGTGCACTGGTGTGGCGAATCGAATATTCATCACGGCTAAGTAGGCTAATTGGAATTGTTTGTGCGCTCGAATTACCCGTCGATACAGGGAGTGAAAGCTGGGCTTCAATTTGCCACTGCTGATAAAGACCACTGACTCTAGGATCCTGCATCAGCTGGGTTTGAATCGTGTCGATGCGCTGGCTCGGTGGGCGGATATAGAGATCGGCATGCAAGCGGGTTTCTAGCCAAGTCCGCAGGGTTTGCTCGAAGCTTCCCACTAGGGTGTTCATTGACACATTGGCACTGAGCGCCAGCAAGATCGCCATCATAGCAAGGGAGAGTGGTGCGATAAGCTCGCGGGTTTCGGCGAGCAGATATTGCCATAATCCAGGACGTGCCAAGGGCATTAACGCACTGACGCCCCAATGCAATAATTGCGGTAACAACAAGGGGATCGCGATAGCGACGATACCGAGTAACACTAAGCTGATGTTATAGCTTTGACTGAAGGGAAACAGCAGCGCCGCTACGGTCAGTAAGCCGCAGGCTAAGGCAAATTGAATGCTATGGGTTTTGCGGTGCGCCTGCATTTGCTGATAACGATTCGCCCCTTGGGCCAATGCTTGGCGGGTAAGATCTAAATACAAGGGCAAACAAGCCCCGAGCGCGGCGATTAAGGTGAGGCCAATCGCCTCGATAAGCCAAGTCCATTGCCAAATACCGGGGAGTAAATGGGCGCCATACATTTGCTCAAGGGTCATGGCGACCATAGGTTGCAGCCAGTGGCTGAGTTGCAAGCCACTGATAAAGCCCAAACTTGAGCCTATGACAACCAACAAAATTAATTCTAACATCAGCGCCGTCATCAAGGCGCGGCGCTCGATTCCCTGTTGCAATAACTGCACTAACAGTTTTTGCCGTTTCATTAGGCTGTAGCGCACACCGTTGTAGGCGATAAAAAGGCCGACAACGAAGGCTAACATGCTCATGGCATTGAGATTAAGATGAAAACTGCGGGTCAGCGCTATCAGTGCTTGGCCTTGATCTTGCTGGCTAAAACTGGCCTTTTGCGGCGTAATCCCTAAAGCGTCGAGTTGGGATTTTAGTTGAGGTAAGTTTTCTCGCTCGCTGAACATGGCGATATAGCTTAATCGGCCTTGCATGTTCAGTAATTGCTGGGCGAGGGAAATATCGGCCAAGATGGCGCTGCCGAGGCCAAAACTATCATCAATTGCAATGACATCTAAGGTGTTATTTTCTAAAACAAGTTTACCCTCTGGCGCTACTTTGGTGGCTAGGCTGCGGCTCATTATTACTGTGGGGGCGCCGTTGAGCAGATCGGCAAGCGGTAAGTCATTCATCTGCGGCGAGGTTGTTGACTGCGTTTCAGTCGAGGTGTTACTTCTCGATTTTTGTAGCGTTAATGCGGCAATCAGATCGCTGCCTTCCAGTTGCCAAAACTGACCATTCTTGCCGGAGATTTTGCCATTAACTACGGCGAGACTCTGACTTAATCCGGCCCGTCTTAAGTCGAAATAGACGGACTCATCTAAGGTGTTTTGTCCAAGGGGCGGCGTGAGTAACACATCGGCACGCTGGCTCAAAAGCTCAGTCGCATCGCTATAACTGCGCACGGCATTGTCGTTGGTCGCTTTAACCCCAATCAGCAGAGTCACGGCCAAGGCGATACCGAGCAGAATGGCTCCTGCTTGTATGGGCGCATGGCGATAATGGGCGATAAACACCTTTAGGCTGAGCCATGTCAGTCTCAGCCCAGTCTGCTGAAGTCCAGCAGATGTTGCTTTCGTGAGCGGTTTATTGTTCATAGATAGCGACTGCACCTTGGGATAAGTGCCAACGTTTTTGCATAAAGGCGGCGCATTCTTCGCTGTGGGTGACCATTAATATACTGGTTTGGCTTTCCCGTGCCAGTTCACACAGTAATGCCATGACTTGCTTACCCGATACATCATCTAAGTTACCTGTGGGTTCGTCGGCCAGTAGCAAGGTCGGTTTATGGGCTAAGGCGCGTGCGATGGCAACCCGCTGTTGTTGACCGCCGGACAGGGCTTCAACTGGGCGATGAAGTAATGGTAAGAGCCCGAGTTTTTCAACCAGATAGTCACACCAAGCTGACCATGGCTGCGCGGTTAAACTTAAGGAGAAGGCGATATTGTCTTTCACGTTTAGGGGCGTGAGTAAGTTAAATTGCTGAAACACAACGCCCAAGGAATCGCGCCTGAAACGGCTCCACTCTTTATCTTGCCAAGTGGCGGTGGACGCTTGTTCTAGCAAGATTTCGCCCGAGTCTGGTGTTTCAAAACCGGCAATGAGATTGAGCAAGGTGCTCTTACCACTGCCGCTGGGGCCTGTGAGTGCGACGGTTTCACCCCTGTGGATCTGTAGATTGACCGCTTGCAGCACTTGATGATATTGCTCACCATCGCGAAAGCCTTTGGTGACTTGATTAAGCTTAGCGACGTCGACCATTGAGCAACTCCTTTATATCCATTGGCGGCGGGTGTAGTCAGTAGTGTTTTCAACTGTGGCTGCAACATATCCTGGCTGCAATTTAGTGTTGCAATCCAGTGTTCAAGATAAAGCATTTTCTATTCAGATAGATACTGATTTTTCCTGTAATGAGATCATAAACGGGATCACAAAACATAAATCGTCACTTGCCGTAAAAATAGTCAATTGAGTTAAATCCTCGACGAACTGTGAGCAAACGGCTTGAGCTGACGCCGCGTTTGTTGCATTCTGTGCGTCCTGTTAGCTTGGGAGTTAATCTCAATCTAGCAATCCGTTCGGATGAAGGTAGCAGGAGAGTGGGGAATTGACCCCACACCGACGAGGCAACTTTGGTTTTAGTGAAGCGACGGTTTTATTGAATCGAATCTTCCCATAAAAACAAAGCACTCTTTCAGGTGCCGTAAGGCGTGGACTGTTACTGGACGAGCCTCTGGAGAGACTACCAGTTGCACTCATTGTGCAATCAGGTAGCGCCGAAGGCGAAAGTGTCGTGGTGTTATTCAAGCGACGCGAAACGCTCAGGCAAAAGGACAGAGGAGAGGATGACTGCACAGTCCCTGTCGTTTGTCGTCGTGGGCTATTTTTACCCTTTGCTTGAGATAGTGTATTTTTGCATATATTAAAAGCACTCGTTTAGAGGACTCGCTTGCTGCGCATTTCGCGTTCAGCTGGGGCGATTCTCAGTCGAGAACAGGCTAGAAGTAGTTTGCAATAGCGTCCGACTGCGGCGCGTCACAGCCATTTCTTTTCCTCCTCCGTTTATTAATTTTGTTGTTTAATATTCGAGGAATATCATGAGTTTTCAAGCTTTTCTTGCCAGCATTAATGGCATCGTCTGGGGTCCAATCACCCTTTGTTTGCTGGTGGGCACGGGGATTTATCTCACTGCGCGCCTCAAGCTTATCCAAGTTTTTCGTCTGCCTATGGCGCTGGGATTGTTATTTAAACCGGCAAAAGGTCATGGGGATTTATCTTCCTTTGCGGCGCTTTGTACGGCGCTGTCCGCCACTATCGGTACCGGTAATATTGTTGGCGTGGCGACGGCAATAAAAATGGGTGGCCCTGGGGCGTTATTTTGGATGTGGCTGGCGGCATTTTTCGGCATGGCGACTAAATATGCTGAATGTATGTTGGCGGTAAAGTACCGTACCACCGATGCTCGTGGGCAGATTGCGGGTGGCCCTATGTATTATATCGAGCGCGGCCTTGGTCTGCCTTGGATGGCGAAATTGTTCGCTCTTTTTGGGGTTGGTGTGGCCTTTTTCGGTATCGGTACTTTTGCACAGGTTAACGCCATCAGCGATGCGCTGACGATTGCCTTTGAGGTGCCGACTTGGTTGACCGCAACTGTGTTGACTGTGTTAGTTGCCGCAGTCACTTTGGGTGGCGTAAAGCGCATTTCAAATGTGGCGCAAAAACTTGTGCCTGCGATGTCGATTGGTTATGTGTTGGCCTGCGTGTGGATCTTAGTCGGTTTCTCCGAGCAGATTTTACCCGCCTTAGCTTTAGTGATTGAATCTGCCTTTACGCCACTCTCAGCTGCGGGGGGATTTTTAGGGGCGACAGTCGCGCAGGCGATTCAAATCGGTATTGCCCGCGGCGTGTTCTCCAATGAATCTGGATTAGGTAGTGCACCCATTGCCGCCGCTGCCGCTAAGACCAATGAACCCGTTGAGCAAGGTCTCGTCAGCATGACGGGTACTTTCTTCGATACCATTATCATTTGCACTATGACGGGCTTAGTGCTGATTATCACTGGGGTATGGAGTGGTGAGACGGCGGGTGCCGCGATGACGAGTGCTGCTTTTGCTCTGGGAGGCTCAGCGGTTGTGGGCCAGTATCTGGTGACCATTGCGCTGGTGTGTTTTGCGTTTACTACGATTCTAGGCTGGCATTACTACGGTGAACGCTGTTGGTATTACTTGGTCGGCGAGCGCGGTTTACGCTTGTATCAAGTGGTGTTTTTGGTGTTGATTGCGGGCGGCGCTTTTATCAAGCTCGATGTGATTTGGTTGTTGGCCGATACCGTTAATGGTTTGATGGCGATTCCAAACTTGATTGCCATTGTGGGCTTGAGGCATATCATCATCGCCGAAACCCAAAGCTATTTTGCTCGTATCTTACCTAATCAAACCTTAGAGACGGCTTATTAGTGTTTTTAAAACAACAAATTACTTTACATTTTTTTAACTTTAACATTGTCGCCACTAAATTCTTCGTTTACTTTATAAGTGCTATTTTTAAATGCAGTGTTTATAAAATCGAGGGCTTTAGGGCGACGCCATGGAAAAAAGTAAACTTCGTACTTTTCGCAGTAGGATTTTATCCCACATAGCCTTGCCTCTCATTTTAATTATGGCGAGTGTCTATGGTGTAAACGCTTGGTTTAGTTATATCTCCTCAGAGAATCGGCTTTACCATAGCCTGACACAAGAGGCGAGTCATTCGGCTTCTCGTCTGCAGTTTCTGCTCGAGCATGCGGAGGCCAACACCCAAGGTCTTGCTGATTTTATTGGTTTTTTGTCAAGTAAAGAAGACATGAATGACACTGAGAGTGTTAAAAGTGTCTTGATGAATCGAGTCATACGTAATCCTGATTTTTTTGGCTCCGCAGTCGCATTTAAACCGAACACCTTTCCTAATCGCAAGCTCTTTTCTCCCTATGTTTACCGCGACACCAGTGGCAGCGACGATCTCCATTATCTCGATATTGGCGCTGAAGGCTACGACTATACCGATGGCACTTGGGATTGGTGGAGCAAGGCTATCAATCAAGCGAACGGTTATTGGTCAAAGGCATACTTTGATGAGGGGGCGGGAAATATTCTGATGTTGACCTATTCGGCTCCTTTTGGTGAGGTAGACAATTATTTTGGGGTCGCCACGGTTGATTTAGCTTTAGATGGATTGCCAAAACAATTGGGGATTGCACCAAATCGTCTGGTGGTTTTAGACGATCAAGGGCGGCTGATTTATCATATAGATAAAGAAAAAGTACTGGCAACGACTTCAGCCCAGTGGCTCGATAAGAATAAAGATAAAAATGCCGATTTTTGGACGCTACAGGATAAAAGGCTTGATGGTCAAGCAAGGTTTGTCGATAACCAAGATGTTGTTTATCTTGCGAGTATTGCGACTGTACCGCATTTAAAGTGGCGTGTGATTGTATTAGCGCCAGAACAAGATTTATTCAACTCTCTGCTTGATGATCTGGCATCTATCATCCTCAATTTAAGCTTATTAACCCTCTTATTATTGCTGACTTGTTATCTGGCGGCGAAACGGTTAACTCGGCCGTTAGAGCTACTCGAGTCGGGTATCTTGTCCTTTGGACAGGGTAAAACTCAGCAGCTTATTGTACCTAAAGGTGCCGTAAGTGAGATTGTGACGCTGAGTAATACCTTCAATCAAATGGCGGAATTACTTGCAGAACGTGAACAAGCCATTCTTGATTCCCGCGGTAATCGCTTTGCGCGCCTAATTGATGGTATGAGTGATAAATCTTTCTATTGTTCCCTCGAACCTAATGGCCAACTCGCCCAGGTTAGTGAGGGGGTAACTAAGGTGCTGGGGATCTCCCCTGATTTGCTCAAGCGCAAATATCAAAGGCTCTTCTCGGCTAATCCCCTCAATGAGAAGAATTGGGAATATACCGATTTAGCCTTAAAGGGCCAGAATGTGCCTTCGCATCAAGTGGAAATGCTGGATGAAAAAGGGTATTTAAGAAGGCTCGATGTCTTTATGCAGCCATTATTATCAGATACTGGTGAGTTAATGTCGGTGGAAATGTTATTTACCGATGTTACTGAGCAGTTTTCGGCGGCGGCTTGGTCAAATGCCGTGCTTGAGGCTGCGCCTGAGGCCATGTTGATTGTCGACCAACAGGGGTTAATCGTTTTTACTAACAGTCGTTGCCAGCAGCTTTTTGGATTTGATACAGGGGCTATGTTGGGTTTGAAAGTTGAGCAGTTACTGCCACAAGAATTGGGAACCCGACATGTTCTTGAGCGACAACAATTCCTTCGCGAAGGCCGCGATAGAGGCATGGCAAATGCGCGTCATGTTCGGGCTTTAAAAGCCGATGGTAATGAATTTATTGCTGAAATTGCGCTGAGTATGCTCCCTGCGGATGCGGATGGACAAAAGCAAGTTGCAGCTTCGATTCGCGATATGACGGATAAAATTGCGGTTGAACTTAAAATTCGGGAGAGTGAGGAGCGTTTTCGTGGATTGGTCTCCAATATCCCTAGCGCCGTATATCGTTTACGTATTGGCGATATTTGGGTAATGGAATATATCAGTGACAATATTGGTGAAATTACGGGATATGCCGCAAGCCAATTTATCAATAATCAGAATCGTACTTATATCTCTTTGATCATCGAGGAAGATCGGGGCTTCTGCCTGCACGAAATGGATAAAGCACTCGCACTTCAAGCTACCTTTGAAGTGGAATATCGTATCCGCCATCGCGATGGCAGTGTGCGCTGGGTGCATGAGAAAGGTAAGGCAAGTTATACCGAAGAGGGCGTTCCACTTTGGTTCGACGGCAGTATTGATGACATCACAGAGAGTAAGTTTGCTATAGGGCAGCTAGAGGCTTCGCGCCTGCAATTGACCAATATTACAGAGTCTATTCCTTGTACCGTGTACCAATTGTTGTGGCACTCGCCTACTGATCGCAGATTTACCTTTCTCTCTGGTGCGGCAATGAAAATGCTGGGGCTACATCGTGATGATCTTATTAGTAATTTTGACATCATCGCTGAGCGAATTTTTGATGAAGAAAGGCCGGATGTCGTGCTGGCACTTTCGGGTAAGAGTGAAGATAGGTTTCAATGGATCCGCGAGTTTCGTTATCGCCATCCCAATGGCAGCATACGTTGGATGGAGGCGGGTGCGAGCGGCCATGTAGAAGAAGATGGCGCTATTACTTGGAATGGGTATGTAATGGACATCACCCAACGCAAGAGCATAGAACAAGAGTTAGCCCTCAGTGAAGCGCACTTTAAGGCACTGTTTGATGGTGCGACCATTGGTATCGTCAATGTGGATGTTAAAGGCGTTATCTTAGATTGTAATGATCAATTCTGTGCCGATATGGCGCGGTCACGGGAGAGTTTACGCAATACCGCAATTTTTGAGGTCCTTAGCGCGCAAGATAAGCTTATCGCCAAGGAGCAATTTAAGGAATTGGTCGGTGGCAAAATTGACCATTATCGTGGCGAGAGAAGCTTTATTCGTCCTTCTGGTGCACCTTTATGGATGACGGTCAATGTGTCGGCACTGTTAGATGCCCAAGGACAATTTGAATCGGCTGTGATAAGCATGGTCGATATGACAGAGCTTAAATTACTCTCCGATGAACTGTTACTCGCCAAAGAGCAAGCCGATGCGGCCAGTAAAGCCAAAGGTGACTTCTTGGCGAATATGTCCCACGAAATCCGTACTCCAATGAATGCCATTATCGGCATGTCCCAGCTGTGCTTACAGACAGAGCTTGAGCAAAAACAGAAAAATTATGTAGAGAAGATTGAGCGGGCATCGCAGTCTCTACTATCAATTATCAATGATATTCTGGATTTTTCTAAGATTGAAGCGGGTAAGCTCGACATAGAATCTGTGCCATTTCAGCTCGACACTATGTTGGAAGATCTCAGCGATATGTTTTCTGAGAAAGCCGCCCACAAACAGATTGAATTATTGTTTGCCGTTGCGCCCAATGTGCCTCGTTATCTGTTAGGGGATTCGCTGCGGTTAGGGCAAGTGTTGATTAATCTGATGAATAACGCCATTAAGTTCACCGAACGGGGTGAGGTGTTATTGTCGCTAAGCTTAGTTGAGCAGCAAGATGATGATGTCGTGCTGCGTTTTAGTGTGCGTGACAGCGGCATAGGCTTAACTGAGCAGCAGCAAGCAAAATTATTTAAATCCTTTACCCAAGCGGATACTTCAACCACCCGTAAATACGGTGGTACAGGCTTAGGTTTGGCTATTTGCAAGCAACTCGTTGAACTCATGGGGGGCAATATTGGTGTCGAAAGTCAATTTGGTCATGGCAGCACCTTCTATTTCACTGTGAAGTTACAAATTTCCGAGGGCCAAAAATTAGTGCTTGAGCAAGAGCTTGAGGGCATGTCTGTGCTGGTGGTAGATGATAACGCGACCGCCAGAGACATAATGCGTACAACGCTCGAAAGTATGGGCTTTAGAGTCGATACGGTTCGCTCGGGTGAAGAAGCAATAAACCGCTGCCTACTGCAGACCTATGAAGTGGCATTAATCGATTGGAAAATGCCCAATATGGACGGGTTAGAAACCGCCCGTCAGATCCAACTACAGGCTAAGTCTCAGCCTAAGATCTTGATGGTATCCGCCCATGCGAATCATGAATTTATCACTCAAATTGAGCAATTAGCACTGGCGGGGTACATCAGTAAACCCATCAGCGCCTCACGCATGCTCGATGGCATAATGAATGCGATTGGCCGTGAAGGCATATTGCCAGTGAGACGCCGCACTGAAGAGCTGGCTCCGCAGTTATTATTGCCACTTCAAGGGAAACGTATCTTATTAGTGGAAGATAACGAGATGAACCTTGAAGTCGCCAGCGAGTTTTTAGAGCAAGTGGGGATTATTTTATCCATAGCGACCAATGGCCAAATTGCCTTAGATAAGCTATCCCAACAGCATTTCGATCTAGTGTTGATGGACTGCCAAATGCCGGTGATGGATGGTTATCAAGCCACTAAAGCAATAAGGAAAAGGCCTGAGTTGGCAAATTTACCTGTCGTCGCTATGACTGCGAATGCGATGGCTGGTGATAGAGATATGTGTCTTCGGGCTGGGATGAATGACCATATTGCCAAGCCCATAGAAGTGAATGTGCTCTATCAAACCCTATTGAAATACCTCGGCTCTTCTTCTGGAATTTCTGCTGCGATAAGGGCGGAAGCCTCAACTCGGTTAACTTCGTCCAGCACACAGGGTGAAGTCAGCAATGGCGCAGATCAAACGGTATTGCTCAAGTGGCCAGAACACCCTGAGTTGGATATCGATAGAGGTTTGCAACTGGTGCAGCATTCGACGCGTCTTTATCAACGAATCTTTGATCGTTTTGTGAGCAGTCAACGTAATGTCGTGGAGCAGGTTCGCAAAGCCATCGCGGCGAATCAAGTCGAAGATGCGGTGCGTATCGCCCACACCCTTAAAGGCTTAGCGGGTAATTTAAGTTCGGCAAAATTGGTGGAATTAGCGCGTTTGCTTGAGTTGCATTTAACAGAGAAAGCGCCCTATGAAGATGAATTAGTTCAAATTCAACCGCTAGTGGCCTCTATCTGCGATGCGATTGAACAGGCTAAGCCTGCGATAGTGAATCAAGCCGAGCCCCGAGCGGTGGACTTGCTATCAGATGAGGACTTGAGAGCCGCATTACGGGTCTTACGTCAGAATCTAGATGAAGCCGATGCCAGCGCTGTGGCAAAAATTGATGCGTTAAAGCCGAAGGTGAGTAGTGCAATGTGGCAAACATTAAGCCCCGCTTTATCTATGATTAACCAGTATCAGTTTGATGAGGCAATCGACTTAATTGACGATGTGATTACACAGTTAGGATAGAAAGCGGTAGCGCGAATTTATAATGTGTGACATTGAGTGGAGTTGTTAATGGAAAAAGCAACAATATTAGTCGTCGATGACACACCTGAGAATATTGATATTTTGATCGGTATTCTAGGTGATGATTACAAAGTCAAAGTGGCGATCGATGGGCCAAGGGCATTAGCGTTAGTGACAAAATCGCGGCCTGACTTGATTCTGCTCGATGTCATGATGCCAGGTATGAATGGCTATGAAGTCTGCAAGCTGCTAAAGCAAGAGCCGCTGACCAGCCATATTCCGGTGATATTCGTGACCGCCTTATCTGAAATTGCTGATGAAGCCCAAGGTTTTGCATTGGGCGCGGTGGATTATATTACTAAGCCTGTCAGTGCGCCTGTAGTTAAGGCGCGGGTTAAAACGCATCTTGCGCTCTATGATCAAAAACGTCTACTCGAACAACAAGTTAAAGTTCGTACCCACGAATTAGAAGAAACCCGTTTCGAGATTATCCGTCGTCTTGGCCGTGCTGCTGAATACAAGGACAACGAGACGGGTCTACATGTTGTGCGTATGAGCCATTACGCCCGCATATTAGCGATAAAGCTCGGCTTACCGACAACCTTTTGTGACTTGATTTTTAATGCGGCGCCTATGCACGATATTGGTAAAATCGGTACGCCCGATGCTGTGCTGAAAAAGCCAGGGAAACTTGATGCGCAGGAATGGGAAATTATGCAGCAGCACGCCGCCATAGGTGCAGAAATTATTGGAGAACATAGCGATCCGTTATTGCAAATGGCCCGTCGTATCGCCTTAACTCACCATGAGAAGTGGGATGGTTCAGGTTACCCCAATGGCTTGGTAGGTGAAGAAATTCCCCTTGAAGGGCGTATCACCGCGATTGCGGATGTGTTCGATGCGCTGACTTCGCAACGGCCTTACAAGCAGGCTTGGACGATTGAAGCAACTATGGAGCTATTTGAAAATCAAGCGGGAAAACATTTCGATCCTAAGTTGGTGGAGGAGTTCAAGCAAATCCTGCCAGAAGCAATTGCCATTCGAGATACTTATTTAGAAAATTGATGCTCGAAGTGCATTGACTAAGGTAAAGGCGCCATTGGCGCCTTTATTTTGCTTCAATATTTTATACTAATTATATTAAATCAAAGCATTACGCTTCATCTAATGAGTAGGGCAGGGCTTGGATCGTTAAATGTGATTGTTCATCGTCGGCAAAACGCAGCTGAGTATCATTAGGCGTGTCATTAGGAAGTACGGCGGTTAACAAGACTTGATTGCCACGCTGTACAAACTCAATGATTTGACCGCCACGGCGAAAACTGTCTTCCATCGCGATTTCGAGGCCTGATGCTAGGGTGATTTGAAGACTAGTGTGACCGCGCAAAATATACAGGGCGCGTTTATTACCACCGCGATATTTCATGCGCGCTATGGTTTCTTGCCCCATGTAACAGCCCTTATTGAAGCTGATACCGTTAACCGCTTGTAGATTACACATCTGCGGTACGTACTGGCTGGCATGGCTGGCGGCAAGGTTGGGGTAACCTGCTGCAATCTCTAACGCTTGCCATGCACTGGCGTCAAATACACTCAGTTCCGATTGCGCAACTAAAGCTGCTGCGGCATCTGGTGTTAATACTAAAATAAAACGTTCAGCGTCTTTTAAAATCGCACCCTTTTCAATGAGTGTGAGCTCTTGCTGAATGTCACCAAAATGTTTGTTCACGAATTGGCTTGCCTGTTCACCAGCAACGCCGAGCAGAGTCCATTCAGCGGATGCATTGCTTAAGGTGGCTTTACTAAACACGGCATATTTTTGTAACTGGGGTAAATCGACTTCGATGGCATCCTTTGGCATCAACATAAAGAGTGCATCTTGAATGGCAAAGGTTCTGAAACTGGCCAGCATTTTACCTTTAGGATCGCAATGTGCGCCCCAGCGCCATTGGTCATCGGCTAATGAGCTGATGTCTGTGGTCACTTGGCCATGGATGAAACTGCGGCCCTGTTCTCCAACCACTTTGATAAGGCCCATATGAGATAAGTTGGCAAGCATGAGTGGAGGCAAAGAAGCGTCCAGATCCCAATGGGGCGTAGAAACTGAAATAGTCATAGCGAGATCCTGAAAATGAAGACGATGTGAGAGGCTAGATTGTAACGGAATTCCTTTAGGCCCAAAAGCATAAGGCGCACATATCTGTGAATGACATGTGCGCCTCAGTCTTTGTACTTTAGCCGATACGCTTAATGCGATTGGGCTTAACTATTAAACAGCACGTGGGTACGCAGTTAAAACAGCACGCGGGTACGCAGTGTGCCTTCAATCGCCTTCAACTCTACTAAGGCTTCTTCGGCTTGGTGGGTGTCGACTTCCATGACCACATAACCAATCTCAGCGGTGGTTTGCAGATATTGCGCGGCAATGTTGATGCCTTTTTCCGAGAAGGCTTGGTTGATCTTGATCAGCACGCCTGGACGGTTTTGGTGAATATGCAGTAAGCGTGAGGTGCCTTTATGCATAGGCAGCGAAACTTCAGGGAAGTTAACTGCAGATACGGTCGAGCCGTTGTCTGAGTATTTAGCGAGCTTGCCAGCAACTTCTATACCAATGTTTTCTTGGGCTTCAGCGGTACTGCCGCCCACATGCGGTGTCAGCAATACGTTATCAAGACCTCGAAGTGGGCTGATAAATTCATCGTCATTAGATTGCGGCTCAACTGGGAACACATCAATTGCCGCGCCCGCAAGGTGGCGCTCTTTGAGTGCGACCGTTAAGGCCTCGATATCGACTACAGTGCCGCGTGATGCGTTGATAAAGATGCTACCCTTTTTCATCGCCGCAAATTCAGCTGCGCCTATCATGTCTTTGGTTTGTGGGGTTTCTGGTACGTGTAAACTCACTACGTCAGCTTGCGCCAGTAACTGTTCCATTGAATGAATTTGCTGTGCATTGCCTAGCGGCAGTTTGTCTTCGATATCGAAGAACACCACGCGCATGCCCAGCGTCTCAGCCAGAATACCAAGCTGAGTACCGATATGACCGTAACCGATTACGCCTAAGGTTTTACCGCGCACTTCGTAGCTGCCAGCGGCGGTTTTCATCCAGCCACCACGGTGGGCGATGGCGTTACGCTCAGGGATACCGCGCATCAGCATAATGATTTCGCCAATCACGAGTTCGGCAACACTTCGCGTGTTGGAGAATGGTGCGTTAAATACTGGGATACCAAGGGATTCGGCGGTGGCAAGATCAACTTGGTTGGTTCCGATACAGAAGCAACCGATCGCGATCAACTTCTCGGCACGTTTCAGCACCTCGGCAGTTAATTGGGTACGTGAACGAAGTCCCACGAAATGTGCATCTTTGATGGACTCAATTAATGCTTCATCGCCTAATGAGGCTTTGTGGTATTCGATGTTAGTGTATCCCGCACGCTCAAGTACATCGACTGCAGATTGGTGGACGCCTTCCAACAGCAGGATCTTGATCTTATCCTTGTCCAGCGAATGTTTCGCCATGATATGGGTACCCTCTAATTAATAGAAATGTTTCTTATGATATGCTGACAACCTTCACCCACCAAAATAGCACTTTTTTTACTCAGTGTGGAGGGCTAGATGGCTAAAGTTAATATTCTAAATTAAGAACAATATCGCATAAGAGGAAGAAACATTGAATAACAAAATCGCGTGGTGTGCTATTTACCTCTTAGTGCTCGTTTGGTCGGCGATAAATCCCGCAGATCCTTTCACTTGGTGGCTCGAAGCGGCTCCCGCATTAGTGGCTGTGCCACTGCTATTTTTTACCCGCAAACGCTTCCCATTAACGCCGCTGGTGTATGTTTTAGTGTTAGCCCATTGCTGTGTGCTGTTTGTCGGCGCGCATTACACCTATGCTGAAGTGCCATTATTCGACACGATTGCCCATTGGATGGGTTCAGAACGTAATAATTACGACAAGTTAGGTCACTTTGCGCAAGGTTTTATCCCTGCCATGTTAGCGCGTGAAATTATGCTGCGTAATCAAGCGGTCAAACCCGGTGCTTGGTGTGCGTTTTTGGTCACATGTTTTGTGCTCGCGTTTTCGGCGTTTTATGAACTCATTGAATGGTGGGTTGCAGTGGCAACAGGTGAAGGCGCTGAAGCCTTTTTGGGAACCCAAGGCTATGTGTGGGACACTCAATCAGATATGTTAATGGCATTAATTGGCGCAATTGTCGCACTCGTTTTATTGTCTCGTTTTCAAGATAAGCAAATAGCAGCACTTAAACTCAGACGCTAGTGGCCGTGAGTTGCTGATTGTTTCAGCTTGAGTCATAAGTTCATTCTTCCATAAAGCTTCTAACATTAGTGTGATGGCATTTAGCTGTCACACTTTCTTATTGCCTGTATGTTATTTTTGTGTTGCAACTTTCGATGGGTGTCTTCATAGTTTGAAAGTACTAGATTTCGTGAGTCGGTTAAACCTAATGGAGTTTTATGCTGTTATTCCAATTATATTCCGTCAGTTAGTCGAACTTACTAGGATTTAAAAGGGAATAGTACATTTGGGTGATGTTTTTCAGTCTTTAACTAGTCAGAATCAACTAGGTTAATGGAATGTTTAAAAATCTAACTAAAGAGGCTGGTCAAACATACCATTTTGCTAATAGAAAATACTTTTCAGGGAGGAGAGTCATTGAGCACAATTAATGAATTAGTTTTTTTACATCAAATGGCGGCACCATGTCATTTAGCGTTACTCGCTGAATCCATAGGCTTGAAAACTCGTATCGTTAAGCATGCGGCGGAATTAGATTTAGATAAGAGTCGTCGAAGTTTTTATCTGATCACCCAAAAGGGCGCTGCACTCGATAACAAGGGGATCCCTTTACTGGCTTCGCGCTTAGTATCACATTTCCCCGTGGCGCTGTACCAAGTTGAGCGTGACTCTTTAGATCAAGAGTCGGCTATGTTACTCGGTATTCGTGGCCTGTTGTTTGCCGATCAACGTTTGGATTTGATGTTGACGGGTTTGCGTAAAATGGTGGCAGAGGAACTTTGGTACGACAGAACATTACTGAGTAAAGTGTTCCGTCGTGTAGTACAAAAGCTCGATGGCAATAATGAGATGCTCTCCGATACAGTGGCTATGCTACAGATGCTGACTTCCCGTGAGCGCACTATTATTCAATTTGTGTCGAGTGGCGCGAGGAATAAAGAAATCGCCCACAGATTGTGCATCAGCGAACATACGGTGAAGGCTCATATTTCCTCTATCTTCCGTAAAACCCAGTCCCGTAATCGTGTTGAGTTGTTGCGTTGGGCACAAACCTATCAGACTCACTTTGAGCTGTGCAGCTAGGTAGTTAAAGATATTGATCGTTAGCTTTTCGCTTTGAGTGGTTAATGTTAATAATTGCTGGTTAGTCAGAATAGAAAAGCGGGAATGTTTATTTAAACATTCCCGCTTTTTGTTCAACACCCTTTTGATAAACCACCAAAGAGTGTAGCTGTGGTGGTTTTAACAGGATTGACTAGTATTGCACTACAGTAGCAACGTTCATATTGCCTGATTGATTAACGCTGATGCTGTTGTTATTGCCAGCTTGAGAACCTAGTACTAAGTTATCGTTACCTGTTTGAGTGATCAACAGGCTGTTATTATCACCGCTTACTTCAAATGAACTACTTGCGTCACCACCAATCCAGTTACCGTTACCTGTTTGAGCGATTTGTGCAGTGTTTTCATCACCTTCGATAATCAAATCGATAAGGTTAAGGTCGCCATTTTGCAGTGCAGTGACATCAGCATTATTGTTGCCAACAATGGAAATGACGGCTTCGTTTTGAGCACCATCTTGCTCAACATCCACTTCGTTATCGCTACCTACTGCATCGACATAGGCAAAGTTAGTATCACCTTCTTGGCTAACTTCAATACTGTTATCTTGACCATCAGCAAAGGCAACGATTTCGTTGTTATTGCCTTTAGAAGATAAATCGAAGTCGTTATCTGTGCCGTATGCACCAAAGGTTGCGAAGTTAGCATCGCCTTTTTGTTTCAAGTCAACGTCGTTGCTATCGCCCCATACTTGGAATTCTGCACCGTTTACATCGCCTTTTTGAGTGATAGTAATATCGTTATCATCACCTTGGATATCGGCCACTAAAGTATCGCCGATAGTGTTGCCGCTGCCATTTTGGGTAATATCGACAGTGTTGTCATCACCCGTAGTCATAGCAAGATAAGCTGTGTTGCCGTTACCTTTTTGATCCATTGAAATATCGTTGTCGCTGCCAGCAAGAGCGTAAACGAAGCCAACATGGTTATCACCTTTTTGGACCATGTCTACTGTGTTGTTGTCGCCTGCAATACCTTTAGCCGCGCCAAAGTTATTGTTACCCGCTTGATTAACAGAAACGTCGTTGTTGTTACCCACGTTAGCGGTTAAATCAAGGGCGATTAGACCCGCTTGGTTGTTGTCACCTACTTGGGTAATTTTTCCGTCGTTGTTGTTGCCTTCAACGCGGAATACTGCAAAGTTAGCATCGCCTTCTTGCTTAACAAATACGCTGTTTTCAGCGCCAGTGATTTCAACTTGGCTTTCATTGACTTCACCTAATTGATTAACGAATGCCGTGTTATTGTTGCCAGTAACATCATTGCTGCTTTGGTTAAAGAAACCGTCTTGCGACACATTGACATTGTTGTTGTCACCGACAACATTTGCACTTGCCACATGCCAATCAGCTTGTTGTGTTATCTGGACTTTGTTATCAGCACCCGTCGAATTAATTGCGGCTTCATGCCACACACCGTCTTGGATAACGGTTGCGGTTTGATCCTTACCTGTTTGCACAACTGCTGCAGCGTTAAGGCCACCCGTTTGTGAGACTAAGGTGTCTTGGGCTTGGCCTGACTGTACTACGCTAATTTCGCTCACTGTACTGGCAGCAAAGGCTTGACCGCTTAAACCTGTTGCAATGGCCAAAGCAATAAGTGATTTTTTAGCTTGTGATTTCATGTGACGCTCCCTGTTTAATATTGAGTTATTGAGATTGCAGCACCGTCTGCAATCTGTTGAATCGAAAAATTGCCGCTTCCTAGCTGGTTCAGTTGCACGAGATTGTTATTGCCAATTTGTGTCACTGAAGCCGTATTTTGACTGCCCACTTGCAGTAGTTGCACTTTATTGTTTGAACCAATCTGCGTGATTAGCGCATCGTTATCATTGCCGACTTGTGTCACATCGGCTTTGTTATCGTTGCCTGATTGGAACAGTAATCCTTGGTTAGCATTGCCTTGTTGCACCAGTTCGATAAGGTTATCGCGACCGGAACGTTCCAGTAATGCCTGCAGGGTTATAGGTAACTCATTGACATTCAGCTCTTGTGCTGAGGTCATACAACTACAGAGCAGGAGCAGCGGTACCAAAAAGCGTATAGAGGTATTTGGCACGGGTGACTCCTTGCATCAAATATCTTGGGCTGTCTAAAACAACAGACACTCCAAATTCAGCCCTGAAGATACGAGTCCCGTTAACATGTCGCAATTGGCCAAAAGGGTATTTATTACGCAAAGGATTCACAGCGGATAAATGATGAATGTATTGCTATTTAATTGATTAATATGTTTTTATCTGTTTTATAGATGGTGTTTATTTAGGTAGGGTAGTCTAGTTGGCCTAGTAGTTAAGTCGTATTCGTTGCTAAGCAATCTCATCATTTTTAAACAAGGGTGCAACAAAATTAAGCAATGCATCGACTGTCACGTGATATTTTTTGGGGAAACAAATTATAGGAAATATGGTGGGAATAGTGCTTTTGGATTGACTCAATTTAAGGGCTATTTAGCGGTATTAAAGCGTGTTAAAAGGTGCACTAGAAGGTTTGAACTTCGGCTGTCCTTAAAGAGTGATGAAGAGTCCATGAGCGGTTTAATGAGTTAAAAAATTCAACCATAGTGGTCGAATTCCTTGGTGAATGAGTGACAAGCTGAGCACTAACCTTTTATATGAGATCAATGTTTCTCTGGCTCCTTCGATTCTTCAGGGGAGACCTCTGCACTGATCTGGCTTTTTCTATCCTTCAGTTGCTGCATTGCGCTGTTATTGTTCACAGTCAGCGCATTGAAGCGAGTATTGATATCGTCCATTTCGTTAATGTATTCAGGATCGCTTTTTTCTTTATTTTGCCAATAACGTTTACGCTCTAGTTTTTGTAATTCACTGGCGCGCAGAATTTCAAAATAGCTGTTCTCCTGTTTAAGCCGATAGATCTCGCCATCGAGTAATTGCAGTAATTTTTCTTTAGAAATGGTTTGGCGATTCAGTAGCGCTTGCAGGGGATCGACTGGAATGTCCCTTTTATCTGAGTCGACTTCAGTGGTGATCCCCAGCTGATATTCGATTTTATGTTGGCTAAATTCCTGCGGGCAAGCGGTTTGGCTAAAGACAATTTTGTCATCTTTACGGCATTTATAAATTGTATTTGCCTGTACTGCACTAGGCAACATAACACAAATTAGGGTGATTATCAGTCTTGCCATTAGGCCACAAATCCTTTGTACACTAGCATAGAGATTATGATTTAATCATTTGATTACAGTTGATAAAAAGTCAGTTTAACGCTCGCGCTATTAAGTCTGTTCAACCATTGATTTATGTCTCGTCCTTGTGGGACGCTGGGTTGTTGATCCATTAAACCTAAGGCATTAAAGTATTAGCCATATATCAGTATAGGGGCAAATTTACTGTGTTTATTGTAGTGGCCAAGATTTTACTTATCGCTAACATCTGCATCATACTATGGCGTAAGTTTAGGGATAAAACCAGTTTTTTGACGATTCAATTTTTTGGCGCTAAGGTTGATTCTAAACGATAAATTTAATGGTGCGCGGCAGATTCAAAGCATAAAAAAGGGAGCGAGAGCTCCCTTTATTGATTGACGCTAACTATCAGCGATCGAACCTTAAGTTATCGATAAGCCGCGCTTTACCTATATAGGCGGCGGCTAAAATCACTAAGGCTTGATCCTGATGTTGGGCCTGTTCTAGCGTGTGAGCGTGGCGAATTTCGAGATAATCCGGCGTAAAACCGGCCGCGATTAACTTGGCTTTTGCTAGCTCAGTCACTTGTTCAAAACTTTCACCTTGCTTGATCCCAGTGGCCATGGCATCTATGGCTTGTTTTAGTGCAGGCGCTGCGGCTTTTTCTGCGGCAGTGAGGTAACCATTGCGCGAACTCATGGCTAAGCCTGAGTCTTCACGTATGGTATCAATACCGATAATTTCAATCGGTAATGACAAGTCTTCAACCATAGTTTTGATCACTAACAGCTGTTGATAGTCCTTATTACCGAATAGCGCCACATCGGGCTGTACTATGTTAAACAGTTTACAAACGATAGTCGCAACACCACGAAAATGTCCCGGACGGCTCGCACCACAAAGCACGTCGGAAATCCCTGGGACTTCGACATAGGTTTGCTGCTCTAGACCTTTGGGATACATCACGGCTGGCGTCGGGGTGAATAACAGTTCAGCGCCAGCGGCGTTGAGGGCTTCGCTGTCGGCAGCCAGTGTGCGTGGGTAAGCATCTAAATCTTCGTTCTGACCAAATTGCATTGGATTAACGAAAATTGAGACCACCACATGGTCACACTTGCTCGCGGCTTCTTTGACTAAAGTAATGTGTCCCTGATGGAGATTGCCCATGGTGGGCACAAAGGCGACGGTTTCGCCCTTGGCACGCCATGCACGCACTTGGGTGCGAATATCATCAATGTGGGCGCTAGTGATCATTGAGCCTTACCTTGCATAAATCGGTTATTAATTAAAAGTGTGTTCGTCGCCAGGGAATGTTCCTTGGGCAACTTCGTCGATATAGGCGCGCACGGCCGAGCGAATTTCACCGGTTTGTTTTAGGTAGTTTTTCGAGAAACGTGGAATATAACCACTTGAAATACCTAACACATCATGCATGACCAAAATTTGTCCATCGGTTGATGCGCCTGCGCCAATCCCAATAACCGGAATCGTTAAGGCTTGAGTGATCGCCGTTGCGAGTGGCGCAGGAATACATTCCACAACCAATAGTTGAGCACCAGCCGCTTCTAATGCTTTTGCTTCGTCGAGAATGCGCTGGGCATTTTCGGCGTCGCGGCCCTGCACTTTAAAACCACCAAATACATGGACTGACTGAGGTGTTAAGCCTAAGTGAGCACACACGGGAATACCGCGTTCCGTGAGCTTAGTGACAGTTTCAAGCAACCAGTGGCCACCTTCGACTTTGACCATGTTCGCGCCAGCCTGCATCAACTCAGTGGCGTTAACCATAGCTTGTTCTGGTGTGGCGTAACTCATAAAGGGCATATCGGCGATCAGCAGGGCACGTTCGATACCGCGACGGACACAGCGAGTATGGTAAGCGATATCTGCTGTAGAGACGGGCAGGGTATCGTCATGGCCTTGGAGAACCATTCCTAGAGAATCGCCGACGAGCAGCACATCTACACCTTCGCTATCGAACGCGCTGGCAAAACTGGCATCATAGGCTGTCAGTGCCGTGAATTTTCTACCTTCCTGTTTGTATTTCAACAGGGTTGAGCTAGTAATTTTAGACATATGGATGATCTTCAAACCAAATAGAAGTGGTGTTATAAGCTAACTGGGGACGGACTTCAATGATCAATGCCCAGTTGTTGTAACTCGGCCAACATTTTTGTATCGATAAGACTGCAGATTACAGTGTTGCACGGCAGAATAAGATTCGGAGCTATTGCAGCTAAAGGCACGAGCACAAAGCTGCGCTCTTTCATGCCGTAGTGGGGCACTTTGAGTCTAGGTATGTCAATATTCTCATTGCCGTACAAGAGTAAATCGAGATCTAAGGTTCTGGGCCCCCAACGCTCAAGACGCACTCGACCTTGGGTGTTTTCGATATGCTGCAATGCATCGAGTAAGGCTAATGGCTCAAGATCGGTATCGAAACTGACCACCGCATTAACATAATCGGGTTGCACGACATCGCCCATAGGCGTCGAATGATAATAAGGGGAAACCAGTAGACTATTGCCTAAGGCTAATGCGGACAATGCCGTGACGGCATTGTCCAATTGCGCCTTGGGATCGTCGAGATTCGCGCCTAATGCGACGTAGACGCGAGGCATTATTCCGCCGCTTTCGCTTTTGGTGTGCCACTTGTTTTAGGTGCGCTCGTCGGCGCTGAACCATCGGCATTCGGCGCGCGAGGACGGCGACGACGTTGAGTGGCATTACGGTTGCGATTTGGCGATTTACTGCCGCTACGCGCAATGGCTAAGCGTTCGGTTTCATCGGCTTCAACAAACTGTTGCCACCAAGCGGCACTCTTAGCGACATTACCCGCTTCGACTTCGCCTCTGAGCAAGAGTAAATCGTATGCGGCTCTAAACTTAGGATGTTCCATCAGTTTAAAGGCGCGAGTGCCTTGGCTACGATCAAAGCGTAACTGTAACTGCCAAATGTCTTTTGCTGGCGTACTAAAACGGCGTGGAATGCTAATGGTTTGGCATTGCTGCTCCATCACATCGCCCATAGCGGCAAAGAAGGCATCGTATAAGGTCAGGCCACTTTCAACGGCAATATCTTCGGCGCGTTGACGCAGTGGATACCAGAGAAGCGCAGCATAGAAGAATGAAGGCGTCACCGGCTTATCTTCGTTAACTCTTTGATCTGTGCTCTTCATGATGGCTTGCACCATTTTCATGGTCGTGCCTTTAGGATCATCTTTTAGCAGAGCGGCCACTTGCGGAAACAGCGGCGCAAATAGCTTGTATTCTTGCATCAGTTCGAAGTTGGCTAAGGCTTTGCCTGCAAAGAAGAGTTTCAGCACTTCTTCGTACATACGCGCTGCGGGAATATCTTTTAGCAGTGGCGCTAATTGTTTAATCGGCGCCGCAGTGACGGTTTCGATACCCATGTTGAGTTTAGTGGCGAAACGCACCGCCCTTAACATACGTACCGGATCTTCACGGTAACGGGTTTCTGGATCGCCAATTAATCTTAGTGTGCCAGCTTTGAGATCTGTCATACCGCCGCCGTAGCTGCGGATCGAGTAATCGCTGATATCGTAATAGAGGGCATTGACGGTAAAGTCGCGGCGCTCGGCATCTTCGTCGATTTCGCCATAAACGTTATCGCGCAGCAAACGCCCTTCGGCATTGGCTTTGGAAACTTTTTCATTGCTTTCGCCATGATGACCACGAAAGGTCGCCACTTCGATAACATCGCGGCCGAAAACGATATGGGCCAGACGGAAACGACGACCGACGACTCGGCAGTTGCGGAATAGTTTTTTGATTTCTTCCGGCGTCGCATTGGTCACAACGTCGAAATCTTTCGGTTCAATCCCTAAGAGTAAATCGCGTACACCGCCGCCGACTAAATAGGCTTTAAAACCTGATTTATTCAGTCTGTATAATACCTTAAGGGCATTTTCGCTGATTTGTTTGCGCGAGATGGTATGGGCATCTCTCGGCACTAACTCTAAGCTTAACGCACCGGAACTTTGTTCTGGCGTTGTTGGTTCAATCTGAGCTTGAGTCGGAGCGGTCGTTTTAGGCGCGTCTTCAAATAGCTGTTTGCAGAATTGGCTGATACGGCGAAAAATGGGACACCTCGAAATATGATCTGTTATTTGATTAAAAATCTGGCGGCTATCATATACCAAATGCAGCCTAATGAGTATATCAGGGCTCGATCAGTATCTCAGATTGTTGCGGTATAGTGGATAATTGAAACTGATCCACGGCTTGAACGAGCATTTGCGCCACAGAACCTTGGGTCTCAACAGTTTGTTGACCTAAAAATGCCAGCGCCGCATTGAGGCTCGACTGCGGATGAAGCGTATCAATCGCCTGCGCATGATTCTGTTTGGAGAGTTTAAATCCCTTGCTCAAACAGGCAAGCGGCAAGTGCAACCATTGCGGTGCAGCCAAGCCAAAGTTTTGATACAAACTCAGTTGGCGACAACTGGCTTCGATTAAGTCACAACCTCTAACCACTTCAGTGATCCCTTGATAGGCATCGTCGAGCACCACGGCCAATTGATAGGCGTATAGGCCATCGCTACGTTTGATGATGAAATCCTCGGCGGCAAAATGGCTATCGACGCGAATATGCCCCATGAGGTTATCGTCAAATTGCTGCACTTGCGCGGTATTGACTATCCGCACCGCCCCAGACTTAACCACATTTGCAGCTTGGGTTTGTGGCAAGCGGTGACAGCGGCCATCGTAGACGCCGCCCATGGCTTGAATTTGCTTGCGACTACATTGGCAGAAATAGGCTTTATCTTGGGCGAGCAGCGAATCAATTTGTGCTTGATAGGCCGCAGTGCGCTGGCTCTGATACAGAGGCACATCATCCCATTCAAACCCATAGGCTTCTAAGGTGCGCAAGATATCATCGGCGGCGCCTTTGACTTCCCGCGGAGGATCGATGTCTTCAATACGAATTAACCATTTACCCTGTTGCGATCGCGCACGCAGATAACTGCCAAGGGCGGCGATAAGCGAGCCAAAGTGCAAGGCACCCGAAGGCGAAGGCGCAAAACGGCCGACATAGGGGCGATAAATTGAAGTTGGAGAAGATAAAGTCGCCATAGTACTGAGTTAGCAGCTAGTGTCAGTCAAAGTGGGCGTATTTTAGAGGGATACAAGGATAAAAGCGAATCGGGGTAAATTGGAGTGAGCTTGGCTTCAACTCTAAGAGTCAAGGCATTGTTAGAAACAAATAGGCGGGGAAATCCCCGCCCAGTATGCTTGATTAACCAGCCATTTGTTTCTCTTTGATCTCTGCAAGCGTTTTACAGTCGATACATTGATCGGCTGTTGGACGCGCTTCGAGACGGCGGATGCCGATTTCGATACCGCAAGAATCACAGAAGCCGAAATCGTCTTCTTCAATTTTTTGCAGTGTTTTTTCGATTTTTTTGATCAGCTTACGTTCTCTATCGCGAGCACGAAGTTCGAGGCTGAACTCTTCTTCTTGTGCTGCACGGTCAACAGGATCGGGAAAGTTTGCGGCTTCGTCCTGCATGTGGCTAAGAGTACGGTCGACCTCTTCACGCAACTGATTGCGCCAAGCTTCAAGAATTGTCTTGAAGTGACCCAGTTGCTTAGCGTTCATATACTCCTCACCCGGTTTTTCCTGGTAAGGATTTACACCTGCGATAGCGAGTACGCCAAGTTTTTTGGTGCCTTCAGGCATAACGCATCTCCTGTAATCATTTGCGTTTGTAGGGCGTCCTTAAGAACGGCCGCTATCTATAGCAGAATCTTCACATCGAGGCAAACTTTTCATTCTGCTTTGATTGAATTTTTTGACTATGTTCGCTAATTCAAATGAAATCAAATTTAACTCAGCCTTAACATCATACTCGGACAACGCAGGCTTGGGCTAGGTGAATCTCAGTCGGGGACATTTCACAGCGATAGGCAAGGACTTCCACTCCAGCTAACACTGCTTTTTTCAGTAACTTAGCATATTCAGGGTCGATATGTGCTGCGGGAGCAACACTGAATATGTCACTGTGCTGCACCACAAACAGCAATACGGCTCTGTGGCCTTGACTGACCATGTGCATCAATTCACGTAAATGTTTTTGACCTCGAAGACTCACTGCATCAGGAAAATAACCTTGGCCATCTTCGAGCAAAGTACAACTTTTGACTTCTATATAACAGGCGGGTTTTTGAGCACCCTGTAGCAGGATATCGATGCGGCTGTTTTCATCACCATATTTAACTTCACGGCTTAGGCTGTCATAACCCGTGAGCTCCTTGATGATACCTTTGTTGATGGCTTCTTCGGCTAAGGTGTTCGCTTGACCCGAGTGGATACCGATTAGTCCAGCATCTGGCGTGGTCATCAGTTCCCATGTATGGGCGTACTTACGTTTAGGGTTATCAGAGGTAGAAAACCATACGGTTTCACCGGGATATAGGCAATTACGCATAGAACCCGTATTGGGGCAATGTAGGGTGATCTCACTGCCATCGCTTAGCTGCACATCGGCCAGAAAACGCTTATAGCGGCGCAATAAAATGCCCTGTTGTAGTGGCGGTGTAAATTCCATCGGTAGACCTATCTCGGCTGTTCTAGGTCGCAAAGCCTAGCAAATTTCGCAAATGTTTACAGATTTTACCTGAGTAACTTCAGCCAATCGCTTTGCGTCATCGCCTGCTAGCAGTAAACTGCCGCCATAAAGTTTGTTCTGATTGCTGATTGATTGTTCTAAAACGAATCGAAAAATAAGGATCCCTAATGAGTGAACTAAAAGTAACTGAATTAATGAAAGTGCAATTAACCAAAGAAGCACCAGCCGCCCACTGGGGCAAGGCTGATGTGACTTATACTGCCGACGGTGCGCAAATTCATTTAGCAGGTGGCGATGAGCTACGTCAAATTCAAATGGCGGCCCGTAAACTGCGCAGCCAAGGCATTAGCAGTGTGGTATTGGCCGGACAGCTTTGGGATCTCAATAGCCAGTGGGTGTTTGCCCAAGGTTTCGCGACGGCAAAACCAGGTTATCAAATCCATTGGTGTGGTGATGAAGCTGTGCAAGCCGAATTGCAACGCCGACTCTATGTGGCAACCTTTGCCCGTCAACTGATCAACGATACGCCTGAAAACCTGTCGCCAGTGAAGCTTGCCCAACAAGCGGCGAAATGGTTAGCTGAAATTGGTGGCGATAAGGTGAGCTATCGGATTATCGAAGGCGAAGCGCTGCTGGAAGAACAGTGGATTGGTATCCATGCAGTGGGCCGCGGCAGTGAGCGTCCACCAGCAATGTTAGAGTTAGACTTCAACCCATTAGCCGCCGATGCACCCGTGTCTGTGGCGCTTGTGGGTAAAGGGATTACCTTTGATTCTGGCGGTTACAGCATCAAAGCCTCTGAAGGCATGTTAGGCATGAAATGCGACATGGGCGGCGCGGCGACTGTGACTGCAGCGCTCGGTTTAGCAATTAAATCTGGCCTAAACAAACGGGTTAAACTCTTCTTATGTTGCGCTGAAAACTTGATCAGCGGCCGCGCCTATAAGTTAGGTGATATTCTGACCTACAAAAATGGTGTAACAGTTGAAGTGGTGAACACAGATGCGGAAGGGCGCTTGGTGTTGGCAGATGGTCTGCAAGCTGCTTCTGCGACAGGCGCTCCTTTTATTATCGATGCAGCGACCCTTACAGGCGCCGCTGTGATGGCAGTGGGTTCTAACTACAACGCGATTTTCTCGCCACAGACTGATGTGTTGCAACTGGCCCAGCAAAAAGCCACGAGTGTTGCCGAGCGTGTATGGCCGTTGCCGCTGGATCCTTGGCACAAAGAAATGTGTCCATCTGCTTATGCTGACACAGCCAACAGCCGCGCAATGAAAGGCGGCGGTGCTGGTGGTGCTTCTAATGCGGCTGGTTTCCTATGGCGCTTTGTTTCACCAGAAGCTAAATGGTTGCACGTTGATTTAGCGGGCGCTTTTGAAGATTCAGCTTCTGCCATGTGGGGCGCGGGTGCAACGACCCATGGCGTATTGACTATTAGTGAATTGATCAAAGGCTAAGCTTAGATTTAAGTCTAGCGCTAAGACTTAAGTTAGATATGCCAGCGCAGATCCATTAAGGTTCTGCTGACTGGATTAAAACCGCCTACGGGCGGTTTTTTATTGGGTGAAATGCTAGGCCGATAGTTTACTTGGCGTTTCAGCGGCTTCATGGCATGTTATGGCTGAGCGTTTTTAATCGGGAAGCATGATGATAACTATACGAAAAGCAACGAAAGCAGATGCTCAGGCCTGCTGGGATATCCGCAATGCGGCCATCAATAAAGGCTGCGCCGGATTTTATGATGCGGGCGATCTGATTATTTGGACCGAAGGTGAACTGACCGAGCAATTTAGTCGTATCGTCGATGCGCATTTTTATGTGGCAGAACAATCCAATGACGAGCCGCTTAAGAGAGTGGTCGGTATGGTCATGTTGGATGAACCCTACGCACAGTTAGAGGCATTATTTGTCTCCCCCGATGTCATGGGGCTTGGGGTCGGTAAAGTGCTACTGCAATTTATTGAAACCATGGCTTTTAATCAAGGTATTGCCCAGTTGAGGTTGGAATCGACTTTGAATGCGGTGGATTTTTATCGCCGCTGTGGTTTTGGTGGTGAAGGTTTAGAAGAGGAATCCATCTACTGCTCGCCTAGAGGCATAGCTTTAGAGTGCAGGGTGATGTATAAAAATCTAGGGCGGCCTTTGGCTTGCTAGGGCGCCGCAAAAAACGCTGCTGCTAGAATCTAGGGCGTTGCTTTGCAACTGCTAGAACGCTTCGCTGCTAGAACCTATTTTCTGAGAGGTTGCTGACATACTCAAGGAAATCAACAGATCAAGATGGGGGAATTAACTCCCAAGAGTATGCCAACTATCGTTCTTTCGCCTGAAATCCCGATGCCGATAAGATTAGCGCTAATGGCTTAAATCAAACTTAATCTATTGCAAAAAAAGACTTTATTTCCTTAGCCTTTCGTTAAATTCGTCCCCCATTCGCAAAGTTTTAGTTTGCTTCGGGAGTATTGAGTTGCTGGCGTTTTTCCATCAAATCTTTAATCAAAGGCGTGAGGATAAGCTCCATGGCCAGTGACATTTTACCGCCGGGCACTACTAAGGTGTTGACCCGTGACATAAATGCCCCTTGGATCATATTGAGGTAATAGGGGAAATCGACATTATTGATGCCGCGAAAGCGGATCACCACAAAGCTCTCGTCTAAGCTCGGAATATCTTTGGCGCTAAAGGGGTTAGAAGTATCGACCGTTGGCACTCGCTGAAAGTTAATATGAGTGCGGGAGAACTGCGGCGTCATGTGCTTAATGTAATCGTCCATACTGCGAACAATCGAGCCCATGACCTTTTCGCGGCTGTGGCCGCGCTCCGATGTGTCACGGATAATTTTTTGGATCCATTCTAAGTTGACTATGGGCACCATGCCGATCAATAGATCGACATGCTGGGCGACATTGGCATCCCCGGTAACCACGCCGCCATGCAGGCCTTCGTAGTAGAGCATGTCGGTATTTTCAGGTAGCGGGCGCCATTGGGTAAAAGTGCCGGGCATCTGGTTAAAAGGCACTGCCTCATCGAAGGTGTGTAAATAGCTGCGGGTTTCGCCTTGGCCTGTGGCGCTGTAATCTCGAAAGCATTGTTCCAAGCGGGCAAAGTTATTGGCCTCTGGGCCAAAATAGCTGAGGTTGCGGTTTTCAGCTTGAGATTTGCGGATCATCACTTCCATTTCGGCGCGGGTAAAATGATGAAAGCTGTCGCCTTCGACAAAGGCAGCATTGATCCCTAATTGGCGAAAAATATGGCTAAAGGCGGTGGTAGTCGTGGTCGTTCCCGCGCCTGATGAGCCTGTAACTGCAATAATGGGATGTTTTGCTGACATTTTTTCTACCTAGCTAGGAACCAAAAGAGCCGCTTATGGGGAAGCGATAAAAACGCGAGTACTATTTATACGGTACAGAGGTAGGACTGGTCAATCTTGCTGCTGTGCTATTTGATCTGTCGAGCGTATCGCGAAGGACTCATCGTCTTCACTGTACTCTAATTTCAGCTTACCTTGTTTAAGTGCTTGTTGACATTGAACTATCGCCTGCGCCAGTTCCTGCTCATCGAGACTGGCAAAGCTGCCATCCTCCACTTGACCGAAGAGATATTCGCGGATCAAATTGGCCAGCGTTTCCTGCGGGAGTTGTAACAGGGTTTCATAGGGAATGAGCATCGGTGCTTCCTTGGGGAATATTGTCGCCGTTGATAGGGTCTACGCTAAGTGGGTCAACACTTTGATCGCCGAGTAAAAAGTGTAAAATCCGTCGCTCAAGATAGAAGCGCGGTTTCCAAGGTGTACCGCCCTCGATAAAGCCAACATGACCGCCATAGGGATGCAGTTCGTATTCTACATAACCCGATAATTGGTTTTGCTGGGGGATCACTTCATCGGTCATAAAGGGATCGTCCTTGGCATGGATGATAAGCGTCGGTTTAGTAATGCGGCTGACAAAGGGTAAACCACTGGCACGCGTATAGTAATCGTCGACGCCGTCAAAGCCGTGCAATGGCGCTGTGACTTTATCGTCAAAATCATAGAAGGTATTTAAACGGTCGACCTGCAACTGGCTCAGCGGCATAGAGATGGCTAAGTCGGGATCGTTCAGCTTATGGCTGATTTTTTGCTGCAACTGTTTGATTAAATAGCTTTGATACACCTTCGAAAAACCATTTTCTAAACGTTTTGCGCAGGCGGACAATTGCAGCGGCGCCGAGACAACCACTGCGCGATCTAATAAACTGTCATCCTGATATTCGCCCTGATACTTAGTCAGCACATTGCCGCCTAAGCTGTAACCTACGGCTAATAAGGGCGATTGCGGATACGCGCTTTTCAGTGTCGATAGACTAAACTGTAAATCGTCCGTGTCACCACTGTGATAACTGCGCGCGAGGCGATTGGCCTCACCCGAGCAACTTCTGTGATGGTGCACGACGGCTGCGAGTTGCTGTTCTTTACAGGCTTGCAGTATCCGCCGCGCATAATGGGACTGAGCACTTCCTTCTAAGCCGTGGATGATCACCACGATCGGTTTGCCAGACTGCGGAAAATCCTGCCAATCTAAATCGACAAAATCGCCATCGGGCAACTCTAAGCGCTGCCGCTGTAATGCTGGTTTGGCCACTTTAGTGAATACGGGTAAAATCGTTTGTACATGGGGACTCTTGGCCCACCAAGGCGGCATAAAGGAATTTGGCATGGGTGTTTATCTTGGTATCGGCTATTGCTGAAAATTAAAACGTGTGTTTAATTTATATCCAAGCGACTTCAAAATGCTGAAATTCTTATTTTGAGGTCGCTTGGATATAAACTCGTGGGCAGTGTAGCACAATTGTTTTTTATGCTGATATTTAGGCCGACATTTAGATTGATATTTAGATTGATATTTAGGAGATAGAGATGAAGCGACGAACCTTTTTGATGGGCGCGTTTGCCGGTACGGCGGCGTTAGCCTTAGGGGTCAATCTTTATTCTCCTGAGTTTAGTTTGCCCGAGGACAGCGAAGGCAAAGATTATCGCTTGTTGTTTAGCGTGCTTTTACCAGTGATGCTCGACGGTGCTTTGCCCGATGTGGCAACTCACAAGCTCGCGGCGCAAAATCGCACTTTAGATGCCATCAAACAGTCAATTTCTGTGTTACCCGAGGAGCAGCAAACCGAGTTATTTGAACTGCTCGATATGCTCGAAAATCGCCTCGGCTTACTCGTACTGACCTCAAGCATGACACCGTTATTGATGCGCTCTCCCGCCGAGTTAACTGAAATGCTAGAAACCTGGCGCCACAGTTATTTTGCGCTGTTACAAACGGCTTATCTCGGGTTGCGGGAATTAGTAATGGCCAGTTACTACGCTTGCCCTGAACATTGGAGCCGCCTGCATTATGCCAAACCTGAACTGTTCAAATAGCTCGCCCGTTTGTAACCGAATCAAACACCCAATAATAAGCATCTTTCCCGCGACAGTGGAGCACTCAAGTTGGCAGTCATAGATCCCATAGTGAATGGTTTAAACTCAGGTTGGTTACATACCGATGCGAGCCAATTGCAAGAAAACCAACAGTTTGAAGCCGATGTTATTATTGTCGGCACAGGTGCTGGCGGCGGTGTGGCGGCCGAAATCCTCACCCAAGCTGGGCTAAGCGTGATCATGATTGAGGCGGGACCGCTAAAATCCTCCAGCGATTTTAATATGGAAGAGCGGGTCGCTTATCCCAACTTGTATCAACAAGCCGCGGCGATGAAAACCGCCGACAAGGCGATTGGGATTTTTCAAGGCCGCGCAGTCGGTGGCTCAACCACAGTTAACTGGACTACTTCTATTCGCACGCCGACCGAGGCGTTAGCTTTTTGGGCGCAACATAAGTCGGTTGCAGGGCTTAATCGCGAGAGCTTAGACCCTTGGTTTGAGCAAATGGAGCAGCGGCTCAATATCCATGAATGGAACTATGAGCCTAATCGTAATAATGCCGCCCTGAAGCAAGGTTGTATCAATCTTGGCTGGGAATACACAGTCATTAAACGCAATGTGGCGGGTTGCTGGAATACCGGCTATTGCGGCATGGGTTGTCCGGTTAATGCGAAGCAATCTATGTTAGTCACCACTATTCCCTCGGCACTTGAGAAAGGCGCGCAGCTGATCAGCCGCGCTAAAGTGACTAAGATTGAGCACCATAACGGTCAAGTGTTTGCGTTAAAGGCGCAGGCGTTGGATGTGAATTTACGACCCACTAACGTTGAGCTGTTATTTAAGGCTAAACATTATATTTTGAGTGCGGGCGCTATCCATACGCCGACGATTTTGATGCGCTCGCAGGTGCCAGATCCCCACAAACTTTTGGGTAAACGCACTTTTTTACATCCGACTTTGTTATCCGGCGGCGTGTTTGCCGATTCGATCAATGGCCATAGTGGCGCGCCGCAATCTATCTATTCCGATGAATTTGTGTGGAAGAATGACGCCGATGGTGAGCTCGGCTATAAACTCGAAGTGCCGCCAGTGCACCCGATTTTAATTGCCTCTAAAACCTTAGGTTATGGTGCGAGTCATGCCGAGTTAATGGCGCAGTTCAATCAGTTGCAAGTGACGATTGCCTTAATCCGCGATGGTTATCATCCCGACAGTCAGGGCGGTGAAGTGCACTTAACCCCTAAGGGATTTACCCTAGATTATCCGCTGACCGATGCCTTTTGGCGGGCCGCGAGACGCGCTTTTGCCAGTATGGCGGAGTTACAATTCTCGGCGGGTGCCTTAAAAGTGTTGCCGATCAGCGATGGCATGCCTTACTTATCTTCGTGGAAGGACGCCAAAGAGAGCATTGCGCAGATGTCACTCGCGCCACTGCGTACTATCGTCGCATCGGCCCATGTGATGGGCGGTTGTCCCTTCGGCGAAGATGAAAAGCTTTCTATGGTAAATAGTTATGGTCAGTCGCACTATTTAGAAAATCTGTCTGTAATGGATGGGTCTATCTTCCCCACCAGTCTTGGTGCTAACCCGCAGCTGTCGATTTATGGCATCACAGCGCGTAATGCCACCGCACTTGCACAAAAACTCACCGACGGCAAAGGGTGATGTTACCTTAGCCGATGATTCTGATGCAGAAGATTACTTGCAGATAGCTCAGCTGCAGAAACGTATGTTGCCGCAACTTATGCAGAAGTAATTTATGCTGCAGAAATGTATGTAGCTTAAGACCATGCTCGCCGTGGCTTAGGGCTGAATGGTGCTAATGGGTAAATGCCCTGTTTTCACTAAGATAATGGTTTCCTCTTCGACAAAAGGAAAATGGCCGCTCATGTGCGGACTGCGTATCCAAGTGTGGCGCGGATATTCCCCTTGCTCATCTTGAAACTTGCCCGATAACACCAATATTTCTTCGCCGCCAAAATGCCGATGGGGTTGAAAGGTTTCACCCTTAGGCCATTTCACTAGCGCAGTATGTTCATACTCGAACTCATGTAGCGGCATCACTTGCAAGCCGCCTATGCCTTGTAACCACTCAGTCTTCTGAGTGTTAATCTTGACCACATCGAGATCTCGCGGATCGAATTGATTGAGTTTAACTAAGATGACGCAGCCTTCTTGGCTAAACGGCGCGTGTTGGCTCCCTGGTGGATGGCGAAGATAACTGCCCGCGGGATAATCGCCGTTTTCATCGGAAAATACCCCCTCGAGCACTAAGATTTCCTCGCCCAGCGGATGCGGGTGGGTCGCAAACTGCGAGCCCGCGTCATATTTCACTATGCTGCTAGTGTGCCCTGATTCTTTAGCCTCCCGCTCGAGAGGCTTGCGCCAAACGCCTTGAGCAGGACTTGGCAACCAGGGTTGCTGCTGCGTATCAATAACGACACGTTCGCTAAAGTTCATATTGAGCATAGTGTTAGACCTTATTTAACCTTAACTTAGAATAGTGATTGTTTACTGTGTTCGTTGCGTCTTGCTGCGCTCTGCGATGTTAGCTGTGTATTAGCATACTCGCTTTGTCTGCAATATTAGTTGCGTCCAGCCATCACGCCGCCATCAACATCCCAAATCGCGCCGGTAACCCAGCTGGTGTCATTGGATAAAAGAAAACAAATGCTGTTTGCTACATCGGCTGGCGTGCCGACTCTACCAATAGGGTGAAAAGCGTTGAAGCTTTCAATCACTTGGTCTAGCTCTGCCTCTGGGATAAAAGCGTTATAGATGGGCGTATTCACCACGGCGGGTGAAACCGCGTTGACGCGAATATGCTTGTCCGCCAGTTCCATCGCTAAGTGCTGGGTTAATGCGTGTAATCCGGCTTTGGCCATGGAATACGCCGACGAAGGCGTGGCTTTAACCGCTTGTTTTGCCCACATAGAACCTATGTTCACTATACTACCACCGCCCGCATCGATCATCTTGTGGGTCACGGCTTGGGTGATTTTGAATAGGGCTTTATTTAACGCCATATAGAGATCGTAATCAGCCTCTGAGTGGTCGATAAAGGATTTGGGATTGAAATAACCCGCCGCATTGACTAGGTAGCCGACCTTTTGCTCAAGCTGGGTAATGTGCGCAATCAGCCGATTAACATCCGCAGCTTGGTAAAGGTTGGCTTGAAAACCGTCGACGCGTAACTCGGCTGCTGGATGGGCATGTTTGATCGCAGCAACGGCTGCGGTGAGTTTATCTTGCTGATTACCGACGATGAGTACTGATACGCCTTGTTCGGCCAGTTGTTTCGCCGTTTCGAAACCTATGCCGCTGCTACCACCGACAATAATGGCGAGATTTGAGGTATTAAATTGCATTTTCTACTCCTAAGTATTATCAAGGTGGTAATCTTAAGAACTCAATAACTGTTTGAACAGTAAGTACAAATAGGTAAGGCAGGTACTTTTTGGTACATCTTTATGAATAACAATGAAAAAATTATTTCACGCAAATCGCCCCCTGAGCGTTCTGCCCGTATGGTCGAGACGATTTATGGCTGTAAATGGTCATTAACGGTTTATCAGCTGTTGGCCAGTGGGGTACAAAGACCGGGGGAAATGGTGCGCTCAGTTGAGGGGCTCTCAACTAAGGTATTGAATCAATGTTTAAAAAAGAACATAGAATTTGGCATCTTAGATAAGGTCATTTATAACGAGCTGCCGCCGCGGGTCGAGTATCAAGTGACTGAGTTTGGCCAAAAATTTCTGCATATTTTGGATGAGCTGGAAAAGTTACAGCAAGAAATCGACGCTTAATTAACTTTCCTTTGTAGCAGTTCAATGTCGATAAGGTAAATCGCAGCGGTTTATTTTATCGAGATGAAGCGCTACTCAAGGGAGCATGCGGGTAGTCGGAAATAGGAGTGTGTATGCCTAAAAATACATTACGGGAAGGTGGCTGCTTGTGCGGCGCGATTCGTTATCAGATTGAAGGTGAACCCTTTGATGCGGATTATTGCCACTGCCGTTCGTGCCAAAAAAGCACGGGCTCTGCATTTGGGGCTTGGATGGATTTTAAACTCAGCCAAGTGATTTGGCTTAAAGGTCAGGTGACTGAGTTTGCATCGTCTGAGCTTATTCGCCGTGGATTTTGTAACCAATGCGGTACATCGTTAACCTACCGACATATTCAATATCCCGATTACTCGACCTTGAGCATAGCGAGTCTGGACGACGCTAACCAAGTTCAGCCTAGGTACCATATTTATACTGAGAGTCAGTTGAATTGGTTGGTGATCAAGGATGACTGTCAACGCTATCCACAAGGCCGCAGCTGTTAGCGGTTCAGATGATCATAGTGTTAATTTGATTGAGCTCGATCTAACTTAGCTGTGCTTGATTTAACGTGATTTGTTTGGATTAGATCAGGGCGCGATGAGGCCGATTTCGTTGGCGTCCATGTCACTGAGTCCAAACAAGCTTAAGTAGCTCACCAGATTCGTTGCTTGGCCGCTTGGGCTGAGTTCATTGAGTTTATTTAAGATGGTTCGCTGCGCTTTACGTTCCATCATCAGCTCAACGGCGAGCATTTGTTGATACTCTTGCTCATTCAAGCTGGACTTGGCGAGTTTGCGTAATTTGCGGTAGGGCATGAGAAATCTTTCATCCCATTCACCCACGGCGCTCATCAGCGTTTGCCATTGGTCTGTGCTGTATTGCTGCGGCCCAGACACATCCATAGTGATATCTAAATATTGTGCCAGTAGCAGTAGATTGACGTTCACCTGACAGCTATTTTGCAATTCGAGACAGAGCGCTTTGTTTTGCGCATAGCTCATATCACACCATTGCCAGAGTTGACTGTCGAACTGGGTTAAAACCGCCATACTATTTCCTTGTATTGCCGCTGCTACTGACTTTTATGTAAAAGAACGCTGGAGTTATTGTTGCTCCATGACCTCAAGTTCCATTGCATCTATCTCTTCTTGCAACTCGAGCCATTGCATTTCACTGTCTTCTAAGGTTTGCGTCAAGCTCGTTCGCTCAGTTAATACCGAGGTTAGCTTGGCTTTGTTATCTTGATCATACAATTCGCTATCGGCCAGCAAGTGTTCTAGCTCGGCGAGGCGTTCGCTCAGCTTTTGCTGTTCGGTTTCTAACTTAGTTTGTTTGCGCTTGAGCGGCGATACCTTTTGGCGGATTTCGGCCTCGAGGCGTTTTTGCTGCTTTTTATCAGCGGCAGGTTTGATCTCGTCACTGGTGCTGTTTTGATTCGAGTTGGCTTTCGCCGCATCGAGCAACCATTGGTGATAATCGTCTAAGTCACCGTCGAAGGCGCGCACTTCACCTTGATCGACCAGATAGTAATCACTACAGGTTAATCGCAGTAAATGCCTATCATGCGAGACGACAACCATAGCACCTTCAAAGGTTTGCAATGCCATCGTTAGGGCGTGGCGCATCTCTAAGTCTAAATGGTTGGTGGGTTCATCGAGCAGCAATAGGTTAGGGCGTTGCCAAACTAATAGTGCTAACACTAAACGGGCTTTCTCGCCGCCGGAAAAGGGTCGCACCGGAGAAAGCGCCATATCGCCGTTAAAACCAAAACCGCCTAAGAAGTTACGCAACTCTTGCTCTCTGGCATTGGGTGCAAGACGCACTAAATGCTGCATCGGCGTATCGTCGAGGCGCAAAAATTCGATTTGATGCTGGGCAAAGTAACCGATATTGACGCCAGGATTAGGTTCATACAAACCTGTCATTGGCGATAACTGACCCGATAACAGCTTGATTAATGTCGATTTACCTGCGCCGTTACGGCCGAGCAAACCAATACGCGCACCCGGTACTAAGTTTAAATGCACCTTGCTAAGGATTGGCTTATCGCTATAACCGATCGCGACTTGCTCCATCTTAATCAGCGGATTGGGTAGGGCTTCTGGAGCACGAAACTCCATATAAAATGGGCTATCGGCTTGAGACGGCAACAACTCAGTCATGCGTTCTAGCGCTTTTAAGCGGCTCTGCGCTTGTTTGGCTTTACTGGCCTTATAACGGAAACGGTCAACGAAGGACTGCATGTGCGCACGTTCTTTTTGTTGACGCTCGAAGGCAACCTGTTGCTGCGACATACGTTCAGCACGAATGCGCTCAAAGGCACTGTAATTGCCTTTGTAGAAATTGAGTTTTTGATTTTCAACGTGGACGATTTCATCAACGATTTCATCGATAAAGTCCCTATCATGGCTGATTAAAATCAGCGTGCCTTGATAGGACTTAATCCAACCTTCGAGCCAGTACATGGTATCCAAGTCTAAGTGGTTGGTCGGTTCGTCGAGGAGCAATAAGTCAGAGCGACACAGTAGCGCTTGGGCTAAGTTGAGGCGCATACGCCAACCGCCCGAAAAGCTTTTCACTGGATTGCTTTGATCGGCTTCACTAAAGCCCAGACCCGCTAACAATGAACCCGCGCGCGAATGAATCGCATAACCACCGATAGCGTCGATTTTGCCGTGTAACAGTGCGATGGCATTGCCGTCGTTATCTTCTTGGGCCTTGTGTAATAGGGCTTCTAATTGACGATATTCGCTATCGCCATCGATCACATATTCCAGTGCCGAGACGTCGAGCGCAGGGGTTTCTTGGGCCACAGTGGCAATTTGCCAGCCAGAAGGCAGACTAAATTCACCTTTATCTAGGCTTAAGTGACCTAAAATTAATGCGAGCAGTGAAGATTTGCCTGTGCCGTTAGCACCGACTAAACCGACCTTATGGCCGGGATAAATCGTGAGAGAGGTCTCATCTAGCAGGGTTTTGCTGCCACGGATTAATTGCGCTTGGTTGATGCTGATCATTGACTACAACTTGGTTAGAACGTGAATTCGTCAGGGCACAGATAATAGCGTACAACCCAGTTTCAAACCACAGCCTGACCCGATAACTCGGACAATTATTCGACTTTTCAGGATGATCTTTAGCGAATCGCATCACATTGGCTTAAGGCCTCATACTTTCAGGTAACACTGGTATTCAATCATCAGTGTGGCAAAATAGCGGCAATTTCTTCGGCCGAGTCCCTTGGCCCTGCTATCTGGTCCTTTATCTATTATGACAAACACTAAAATCAAAAAGCGTTTCGTAGCCGGTGCTAAGTGCCCAAAATGCAGCGCCAAAGACAGCATTTTACTCTATAAGGAAAACGGCATCGAAACCGTTGAATGTACTGAGTGTGATTACCGTGAACAGCAAACCGATGAAAAGGTGACAGAAAAAGCCACCGGCGCAGTGATCGGCGTGTTTAAACCTGACTAGGTTGAAGATTCAATTCAAGTGAGAATCTGAATGTGACCACTTTAAAGGTCACATTCCAAAGCTTGGCTAACCATTCAAGATAACGATCGCGTCAGTTGTGCAGCATGAATTGTCATTGTTTCCCCAGTGACTCGACGCCTATTTTCTTTTAAAAGAAGCATCCCTGAGGATTCAACTAGAGCATTCCTGTTTTAGAAGGTCACTGGTGCAACAATACCAATCTTCACTAACCTTTTGGCTGTTCGTTCAGCTAAAAAGTTATTGCCCCAAAACGAGTTAACAAGTTGTCAGTAGAGCTGTAACGAACGTACTTTCTGTCTTAGACATTTTCATCATTACACCTGTGTGATGTAATTCACTACTGCCCATCAAAAAACTGGATAATTATACAGTCGTATTCAAATCATAACGATTTTTATCCTGCATTTGTGCGCGTATTCTCATTTTTTCAAGTTAATTATTTAAAAAAATCAATGTCTTGTGCATTTGATTAAGTGGGTGTTAGGTTTGAAAAACGCGCATGAGCGTTTTTCTTGGTGCGTATTTAAAGTAAAGCTGATAACTTCTTTGCAATACAATCAGTTAACTGTGCGCGTTTTCACCGGCCTAATGAGGTAAACAGCGCAGCGCATAAATACTAAGACGTTATATACCAATGAGATTCAGGAGTACTTTTTAAATGGAAGTTAGTTTTGCAGAAAATGCCTACGCAACGGTTAGCTTGGTTCAATTCCTATTTGGTATTTTTTGCGCTCATTGGGCACAAAATACTAAACGAAGTGCTTGGTTATGGTTTTTTATGGGATGGTTTTTTGCGCCAATAACTGGCTTATTTTTATTGGCTAAAAATGGCAAATCAAAAGCCTAATAAGTTTTTACGCAAGGTATATAACAAACAAAGGTAACTGACGCTTACCGCGCAGCGGCTTTGGGCGTTATAGCGCAATTGAAATTCAGCAAGATTCGGGTCGGCATTAGTCGTTCGGCCTCCTAATATAGCATCTGTTCGGGCATATGCCCTTTTATAGTAAGCAGATCCTAGAGGAATAACGATGACTATACTTGCCAACAAAGTCGCTATTGTTACCGGTGCCAGTACCGGCATTGGCTACGCAGCCGCGAAACTTTTTGCCAGAGAAGGTGCTGCCGTAGTGGTGGCTGCAAGGCGACAGAAGGAGCTTGATGAACTGGTGGATTTAATCATCACGGAAGGCGGGCAGGCACTGGCACTCGCCGGTGATGTTGGTGAAGAAGCTTTCGCCAAAGCTTTGGTAGATAAGGCAGTAAGCCACTTTGGTGGCCTGGATATCGCTTTTAACAATGCTGCCATTCTGGGTGCTATGGGCCCTGTCCCTGAGATGTCGCTCACGGACTGGAATCAAGTTATTGCGACCAACTTAACCAGCGCATTTTTGGGCGCAAAGTACCAGCTTCCCGCCATGGCTGCCCGAAAAGGAGGTTCGTTAATTTTCACCTCTACTTTCGTTGGTTACACGGCAGGTATGCCAGGCATGGCAGCCTACGCAGCCAGTAAGGCGGGATTGATTGGACTGACTCAGGTGCTGGCATCCGAGCACGGACCTCAGAACATCCGGGTCAATGCCCTTTTGCCCGGTGGGACTGATACGCCGGCAGGACGTGAGTTTGCCAATACGCCAGAAGCATTGGCATTTGTGCATAATCTGCATGCTCTTAAGCGTATGGCGACACCAGATGAAATTGCCCAATCTGCCTTGTACCTTGCCTCCGATGCCTCCAGCTTCACCACGGGATCTGCAATGCTGGTCGATGGTGGTGTATCTATAAATCGTATTTGAGAGGCCGCCCCATGTCAGACTATGACCGAATCGCAAGCGCTATGGCCTATTTGGTTGAGCGGGCAATTGATCAGCCCAGCCTTGAAGAGATAGCCGCCCATGTGCATCTGAGTCCGTATCACTTTCAAAGGCTGTTTTGTCGTTGGGCAGGTACTACGCCGAAGCGCTTTTTACAGGTCCTGACATTGGAGCGGGGTAAAGGATTGCTTAATAATTCTCGCTCCTTGCTTGATGTCTCACATGAGCTTGGATTAAGCGGCAGTTCAAGGTTGCATGATCACTTTGTGCAACTGGAAGCAGTCACACCCGGCGAGTATAAAAATCGAGGTAAGGACGTACAGATCGAGTATGGAGTCCATCCTACCCCACTGGGGCCCATGTTTGTGGCCGTAACTCTGCGTGGTGTTTGCCGGG